>JANMCC010000259.1:0-6417 GCA_031360885.1 Burkholderiales bacterium
CACCGGCCCGTGGCGGCGAACGCCCTCGCGCATCGCCTCGATGTAGTCGGCCCAGGGCATGCCGAGCAGCGCCGCGAAGTGCATGAGGAGCTGGCCGTTGGCACCGAGCACGTAGAGCTTGCCGACGTCGCCGGCGACGAAGGCCTCGCGCTCCTCGTCGCTCAGCTCGTAGCCCTCGAGCACCTTGTGCCGCGACTCGCGAAAGCTCGCCTGCACCGCGGGCTCGCGGTTCAGGTGAAAGAGAAGCTTCTGTGCAGCGTAGAGGCTCACGCCGTCACGCTCCCCAGTGGGGAATGGGGTGGTTGGTGATCGACACGCACACATTCTTCGGCTCGCAGAACACCTCGTAGCTCCAGGTCCCGCCCTCGCGCCCCGTGCCCGACGCCTTGGTGCCGCCGAAGGGCTGGCGCAGGTCGCGCACGTTCTGGCTGTTGACGAAGCACATGCCCGCCTCGATCGCCGCGGCGACGCGATGGGCGCGGCCGATGTCCCGGGTCCAGACGTAGCTCGACAGGCCGTAGACGATGTCGTTGGCCTGGGCGATCGCGTCGGCCTCGCCGTCGAACGGGATCAGGCAGGCGACCGGGCCGAAGATCTCTTCCTGCGCGATCCGCATCCGGTTGTCGACGTCGGCGAAGACCGTCGGCAGGACGAAGTTGCCCGGGCGCAGCGCCGCCGGCAGCTCGGGCGCGTCGAGCCCGCCGCAGAGCAGGCTCGCGCCCTCCTCTGCGCCGAGGGCGATGTAGCCGCGCACCTTCTCGAGGTGGCCCTTGCTGATCATCGGCCCGACGATGGTTTTCTCGTCGAGCGGGTCGCCGACGGCAAGGCGCTTCGTCCGCTCGGCGAAGCGGCGCACGAACTCGGGATAGATCGCCTTCTCGACCAGGATGCGCGAGCCCGCGGTGCAGCGCTCGCCGTTGTTGGAGAAGATCATGAACACCGCGGCGTCGAGGGCGCGCTCGAAGTCGGCATCGGCGAAGACGACGAACGGGCTCTTGCCGCCGAGCTCCATCGAGAACTTCTTCAGGCCGGCGCTCTGCACGATGCGGTTGCCGGTGCGGGTCGACCCGGTGAACGAGATCGCGCGCACGTCGGCGTGCGACACCAGCGCCTCGCCGGCCTCGCCGCCGAAGCCGTGCACGACGTTGAGCACGCCCGCCGGAATGCCGGCCTCGAGCGCGAGCTCGCCGAGGCGCGCCGCGGTGAGCGGCGACAGCTCGCTCATCTTCAGCACCGCCGTGTTGCCGAACGCCAGGCAGGGCGCGACCTTCCAGGTGGCGGTCATGAACGGCACGTTCCAGGGCGAGATCAGGGCGCAGACGCCGACCGGGTGGAACAGCGTGTAGTTGAGATGGGTCGGCGTCGGGTAGGTGTGGCCGTCGACGCGCACGCACATCTCGGCGAAGTAGTGGAAGTTGTCGGCCGCGCGCGGCACGAGCTGCTTTCTGGTCTGGGCGATCACCTGGCCGGTGTCGCGCGTCTCGGCGTCGGCGATCGAAGGCACGTCGGCGGCGATCAGGTCGCCGAGCTTGCGCAGCAGCCTGGCCCGCTCCGCGGGCGCGAGACCCGCCCACTTCGGAAAGGCCGCCTTCGCCGCCGCGACCGCGGCCCCGATCTCGGCGGCGCCGCCGCGCGCCACCTCGGCGAGCACCTCCTGGGTCGCCGGGTTCACGGTCTCGAAATAGTCGCGTCCCTCGACCGCGCGGCCATCGATCAGATGCTGGATTCGCATGCGCTTCCTTCCGCCCGTCAGCGCCCGAACTCGGCGTCGCCGGCGATCGTGTTGAGCAGCCGGCCGATGCCTTCGATCTCGCAGACGACCTCGTCGCCGACCGCGACGTTCGAGACGCCTTCGGGCGTTCCCGTGAGTATCACGTCGCCGGGCGCCAGGGTCATGAAGGCGCTCAGGTATTCGATCAGGAAGGGCACGTCGAACACCAGGTCGCGGGTGTTGCCCTGTTGCGCCAGGCGGCCGTTGACGAAGGTGCGCAGATCGAGCTGCGGCGGCGCGGCGAGGTCGGCCGCATCCACCAGCCAGGGGCCGAGCACGGTGCCGCCGTCGCGGTTCTTGACCCGCAGGTTGGGCCGGTACCAGTTCTCGAGGTAGTCGCGGACCGCGTAGTCGTTGGCGACGGTGTAGCCGGCGACGTGGGCCATCGCCGCGGCGCGGCTCACCCGCCTCGCCGTCTTGCCGATCACGACCGCGAGCTCGCATTCGTAGTGCATGAAGGTCGCGTCGGCGGGGCGGCGGGTCCTGCCGCGATGGCCGATGACCGAGCCCGGACCCTTGAGGAAGACGAGCGGCTCTTCCTGGGCGTTGAAGGCGAGCTCCCTGGCATGGTCGGCATAGTTGAGGCCGAGGGCGACGATCGTGCCGACCTCGAACGGCGCCAGCCAGACCACCTCCTCCTCGGCGACGACGCGGCCGTCGGCGAGGCGGAGCTTGCCTTCGGCCGCGCCCGGCGTCGCCTCGTGGATCGCCCCGGCGAAGGCGACGCGGGCGCGCTTCACTGAGCTCCAGCTTCGGCTGCGACGGCGACCCGCGTCTCGAGCCGGCCGAGCCCGTCGATCTCGACCGCCAGCGCCGAGCCGGCGCCGACCCGCGGTGCGCCAGGCGCGACGCCGGCGAGCAGCAGGTCGCCGGGGGCCAGCGTCATGAACTCGCTGACGGCGGCGATCAGCGCGGCGACGCCGCGGAAGGTGCCGCCGGTGCTCGCCTCGTGCATCGGGCGACCGTCGACCAGGACGCGGACGCCGAGCGCATCGGGATCGGCGATGTCGGCCCGCGCCACCACCCGCGGGCCGATCGCGCACGAGCCGTCGCGCGCCTTGAAGCGGATCGCCGGGCGGAACCAGGAGTCGTGCGGGATGCTGCAGTCGGCGACGATCACGTAGCCGGCGACGTACTCCAGGGCCTGGACCGCGCCGACATTGCAGGCGGTGCGGCCGATGACGATGCCGAGCGCCGCGCCGACCTCGAGCTGGCCGGAGGCGTCGTCGATGCGGATCGGCTCGCCTGGCGCGACCAGCGTGTTGCGCGGCTTGACGTAGAGCACCGGCGCTTTCGGCGGCGCCTTGTACGGCGGCTGCGAGGCGGCGTCGCCGAGCGCCTCCAGGGCGGCTCGGTGGTTCATCAGCACGCCATAGACCGTGCCCGAAAGGCGAAACGGCGCAACCTCGAACGACAGCGCGGAGGCCGGCAAGCGAAGCCTCGTGCTCAGGGCAGCGGCGAGACGCCGAACAACCAGCGATGCGCCCAGAAAACGATGACGGCATAGACCGCGAGACCGCCGGCGACGGCGATCAGGTCGTTCATCACCCCCGGCGGCGCCGCCGGGACCGCATGCGCCTCGGCCGGCGTTCGCCGCTTTACCGAGATCCGGTCGGCCACCGCCCAGGCCAGGAAGCCGCCGAACAGCAGCACGTCGGCGAGGCTGCCGTTGGCGAGCAGGTGCGCGGTGGCCCACAGCTTGGTGGCGAGCAGCATCGGGTGCTTGGCCGCGCTGCGGATCCGTCCCGGGAGGTAGGCGGCGAAGAGCAGCGGAAACACCGGCAGCATCAGCAGCAAGGCGAGGTGGCGCAGCGCCGCGGGCGGCGTGTAGAGCACGACCGGCTCGCGCCGCGCCATGCCGTAGCCGACGATCAGGAGGGCCAGGCCGACGCCGGCGACGATCGAATAGACGCCCTTCCAGGCGCCCTCGCCGCGACGGGCGATCTGCGCGGCGCGCCACCCGGGCGCAGCGATCGACACCGAGTGCACCCCGAAAAACACGACCAGGCCGAGAAGAAGGACGATCATGGAGACGATTGTGGCGCGACCGGCGGCATCTGCAGGTGTGGTTTCACCCACAGCCAGGCGATCACGCCCACGCTCATCATGGCGAGCGAGGTCGCCGCCAGGGCCAGGGTCGAATGCATCACCAGCGGCGCCACCACGCCGGCGACCACGCCGTTGGCGGCGCTACCGACGAACGCCTGCAGCGATGACGCCATGCCGCGCCGCTCGGGCACCAGGTCGAGCACCAGCAGCGTCACCACCGGAACCATCATTGCCCAGCCGAACGAGTAGAGGGCGATCGGCAGCAGCGCCCACCACGCCTCGGGCACGAACAGCCAGTTCAACGCCAGGTTGGCGATCGAGACCGCCGCCATGATGACGAAGCCGTAGCGGATCTGGTGCGAGGTCTTGACCTTGCCCGCCATGCGCCCGGAGAGGAACGCGCCGCTCATGATCCCGGCAATGGTGAGGACGAAGAACCAGAAGAACTCCCCCGGCTCCAGCTGCAGGTGCTCGCCCAGGAACACCGGCACCGAGAGCACGTAGAGGAACATGCCGTTGAACGGAATGCCGCTCGCCAGCGCCAGCATGAAGAAGCGCGGGTTGCTGCCGAGTTCCCAGTAGCCGCGCAGCAGGTTGCGGGCATTCAAGGGCTGGCGATGCGTTTCGTGCAGCGTCTCCGGCAGCAGCTTCCAGATGGCGACGAAGAGGACGACGCCGACCGCGGTGAGGAACCAGAAGATCGAGTGCCAGCCGGCATGGATGAAGAGGAAGCCGCCGACCATCGGCGCGACCGCGGGCGCCACGCCGAAGTAGATCGTCACCTGCGACATCACCCGCTGCGCGTCGGCCGGCGGGAACATGTCGCGGATCACCGCGCGCGAGATGACGATGCCGGCGCCGGCCGACATGCCCTGCAGGGCGCGGAACAGGACCAGCGCGCCGATGCTCTGCGAGAGCGCGCAGCCGACCGAGGCAAGGGTAAACACGAACAGGCCGCCCAGCACCACGGGCCGGCGGCCGAAGCTGTCGGACAGGGCGCCGTGGAACAGGTTCATCACGGCGAAACCGAACAGATAGGCCGAGAGCGTCTGCTGCATCTCGACCGGCGTCGCGCCGATCGCCCGGGCGATGCCGGTGAAGGCCGGCAGGTAGGTGTCGATCGAGAACGGCCCGAGCATGCCGAGGCAGGCGAGCAGCGCGGCGAGCGCCCAGTTCGGCGCCTGCCAGATCGTCTTTGCGTCCGGATTCATCGAAGAAAAAGTGTGAAGCGGGCCGGTAGGCCGGATTCTGTGCAGCGCCCGCACCTTGCGATGCGTGCGCCGTGGCCGCCATTCCTCTGGGCCGGGCATCGCTGCCCGGCTCGGTGCTACCTACCCGCCGGCTCGTGCGGAGCCACACTTCGAGGCGAGCGGGCCGAAGCCCGTCCGCCCACGCCGGCCTATTTGGTATTGCTGCGCGTAGAGATTGCCCGTTTCACCCGATGCACCCGCCTCGCGGCGAATGCATCGACTCGTCTCTGTTGCTCTGATCCTCACCTCGCGGTGGACAGCCGTTAGCTGCTACGCCACCCTGTGCAGTCCGGACCTTCCTCCAGCACCGCCTCGAAAGCGGCACCGGCGGCGGCCTGGCCCGCTTCACTTGCCGATTATCGGCGACCGTTACGTCGGCGCGACACTCTGGTCTCGCCGGGCAGGCGGCAGGCGGTCAATCAGGACGGAATGGGTAAAATGCCCGGCTGCGGGGCCATGAGCGCCGCTCTCGCTCGCGTCAACCGATCCCCGGGTGACGCGTTGTCATGTCGAGTCTCACCCTGCGTCGCGCACGTCGAGGCTTGCATGAAGCCCCTTCCCATTCCACTTGAAACGATTCAGGAGATATCAATGAAGACCAAACTCGCCCTCGGCGCCGTTGTTGCCGCCCTCGCCGTGTTCTCGCAAACCGCGTTCGCGCAAGCCTCCGCGCCCGTGTCGCGCGAAGAGCGCAAGGCTGAAACGGCCGCCGCCAACAAGGCCGGCAAGCTGACCCCGGCCGGCGAGGGCAACATCAGCCCCACGCCCTCGAAGGCCTCGGACAAGACCCGCGAACAGCGTAAGGCGCAGGAGCGAGCCGACGCCAAGGCCGGCAAGCTCACCCCCGCCGGCGAAGGCGGCGAGATGAAGAAGGACAAGGCCGACGCGGCCAAGCCCAGCCAGACCACCCGCGAAGCGCGCAAGGCGCAGACCGAAGCCGACCGCAAGGCGGGCAAGCTGACCCCGGCCGGCGAAGGCGCCGCGATGAAGTAAGTTCTTTCCTGGTCGCTTCGGCGGTCTCGAAAGTGAAAGCGGCCCTTCGGGGCCGCTTTCCATTCCGGCGTCAGGAACTGCGCCGGTAGCGCACCGAGTTCGGCTGCCGGGCCGGAATCAGCTCGAACCAGTCGGGGTGCTTCTTGAACAGCGTCGTCGACGAGGCGTTGCGCGAGAGCAGCTTCTCCTTGCGCAGCGCCTCGGCGGCCACCTTGAGCTCTACGCTTTCGCCCGAGGCGAGCCCGGGCACCGCGCCCAGCCAGCGCTCGACATCGACCGGGACGGCCGGCTGGCGAGGCCTGACGGGCACGGGCGCTAGCGCGGGCGCCAGGGCGCGGCTCGACCGGCGCGGCG
>JANMCC010000305.1:0-4832 GCA_031360885.1 Burkholderiales bacterium
CAAACGGTCGCCCGCCGCGTTGCAAATCCTCGCCATAGCCAACGCTATGGCTGCGGTTTGCGCCTTGCGGGCGACCGTTTGCTGAGTCACGCGTGGCTTCCCATAGCGTTAACAGGCCCTAGGGGAAGACCGGCTCGCAGCGCACCTCGGTCTTCACCGAGTTGGCGATGAAGCAGGCCTCGTGCGCCTCGTGGTGCAGCCGCTCGATCTCGGCGCGGTTCGGCAGGCTCTCGCCCGAGAACTCGACCGAAGGGTGAAGGATCACCGCGGTCATCGCCACCTTGCCCGCTTCGTTCTTGCGCATCACGCCGGTGGCCGCGTCGGCGTAGCGGTCGACGCACCAGCCGGCGCGGGCGGCGATGTCTAGGAACCACAGCATGTGGCAGCTCGACAGCGACGCGACGAACGCTTCTTCCGGATCAACCGCGCTGGGATCGGAATACGGCAGCGGCACGACATGCGGCGACGACGAGGCCGGGACCTCGACGCCGCCGTCGAAGCGAAGGCGATGGCGCCGGCTGTAGCGGTGGCCGAGAAAGTCTTCGCGGCTCGCTTCGCCGCGCCTCCAGATCGTTTCGGCGGTGTAGTGCGCCACTCGAGGTTTCCTTCCGGTGCTAGAGCGCGAGGCGCTTCGATTGCAGGTGCAGCAGCCCGTCGAAGATCAGGTGCTCGACCATCTCCGCGTGCAGCTCGGTGATCGAGGCCAGCTTGACCGCGGCGCCGCCGCTCATGAAGAGCACCGGCGCCTCGCCGGTGCGTCGTTGGAGCTTGCGATGCATGCGCTCGACCGCGCCGGCGATCGAGTCGGAGCCGCCGCTCATCAGCGCGTCGCTGGTGTTGGTGGGGAAGTCGACCGCCTCGCCGGTCGGCGCCTTCAGGCCGGCGGTGCCCATCTCGAGCGCGCGCAGCATCAGGCCGAAGCCGGGCAGGATCAGCCCGCCGAGGAACCGGCCGCTCGCGTCGAGCGCGTCGACCGTGACCGCGGTGCCGACCATGATCACCAGCGCCGGCTTCGGCGTGCCGCGCTCGAGCAGGCGCTGGCGCGCGCCGATCAGCGCCACCCAGCGGTCGACGCCGAGCCGGTTGGGATGGTCGTAGCCGTTGGTCACCCCGCAGGCCGAGGCCGAGCTCACAACCCAGCGCGGCTCGATGTCCCAGATCTCGAGCTGCGCCTCGGCGCGGCGCCGGATGCCCTCGCCGGCGACGATGCTGCCGAGCATGCTGGCGGGAGCCGGCAGCTTGCGCCACGCCGTTTCGGCGAGATCGTCGATCGCCTCGAGGAAGACGGCGCCGTGATCGACGAGGCCGGCGCCAGGCATCGGCGCGCTGTAGAGCGCCCACTTGAGGCGCGTGTTGCCGATATCGATGGCGAGGAAGGTCATGGTCGCCGGGTCGGGCTCAGGTCATCTTTCCGGCGCTCGGCTGCACGTTGCAGCCGCTGATGCGCCACGACTGGTCGGGCTGGCGCTCGAGCTGGTAGATCGCCAGCCAGAGCGCGCCGCTCGAATCGGTGAGGTGCACCCCCTGCACGAGCTGGCCCTGGACCCATTCCGGATTGAGAAAGATCACGGCTGCCGGCCGGTACACGACCGGGTAGCTGCCGCGCACCATCGCCATGAAGCGGTCGGGGCTGCCGAACATCTCGCGGATCGAAGGTGCGGCGTACGAGAAGGCGCGCTTGCCGTCGTCGGCGGCGAAGGCCGCGAGCTGCGCCTCCACCACCGCCCGCACCGCCTGGGTGTCGGCCGCGGAAACGCGTTCGGCATGCGCCGCCGCAGGCAGCAGGCCGAGCCCGCAGACGGCGAACAGAAGGCCGGCGAGAACGCGGTGGGCGCGGGTCATGGCTGCTCCTCGGAGGCGGATTCGCCGACTGTACAGCCGCCTCGCGGCCGGGGTCGCGCGCTACACTCGAAGTTGACGTATACGTCAACCGGCGTGCGTCGCCGTTCGCGAAGCGTCGGCGCCGCCCCGACCGCCCCGGGAGACATCTTGGCCACCCAGAAGAAAGACAGCCCGCGCATCGCCGCCTTCCAGCACGCCCGCGCCTGTTCGCCGCAGGCCTCGCGCGGCCGGCCCTTCGACCTGAAGCGGTTCGATCCCGGGAGCAAGCCGTTCTCGCTCGGCGACAAGGCGACCGACAAGACCGCCGCCGCCGCGCTGGCCACGGATCTCGACCAGCTGCAGGACGTGTTCTACGCTGACCGTCGGTACAAGCTCCTCGTCGTGCTGCAGGGGACCGACACCGCCGGCAAGGACGGCACGATCCGCGGCGTGTTCGGCCAGACCAGCGCCCTCGGCGTGCACACGGTCGCCTGGAAGGCGCCGTCCGTCGACGAGCTGGCGCACGACTATCTCTGGCGCATCCACCAGCAGGTGCCGCGGCTCGGCGAGTTCGTGATCTTCAACCGCAGCCACTACGAGGACGTGCTGGTGCCGGTGGTCAAGGGCTGGATCGACAGGAAGCAGGCGGAGCAGCGCTTCGCCCACATCAACGACTTCGAGCGGATGCTGGTCGAGACCGGCACCGTGGTCCTCAAGTTCCTGCTCCACATCTCGAAGGAAGAGCAGCGGCTGCGCCTGCAGGAGCGGCTCGACGACCCGACCAAGCACTGGAAGTTCGCCGCCGGCGACCTCGAGGAGCGCAAGTCCTGGGACGCCTACCAGGCGGCGTACTCCACCGCGGTCGCCGCCACCGGCACCCCCTGGGCGCCGTGGACGATCGTTCCCGCCGACTCGAAAACGCACCGCAACCTGATGATCGCCCGCGTGGTCAAGGACACGCTCGAGCGGCTCAAGCTGCGCTACCCGCCGGGCGACCCGGCGCTCTCGAACATCCGCGTCCCATGACCGAACTCAAGGCCGACTACAAGGCGCTGGCCGACTACCGGCCGGCGAACAAGGTGGGCTTCGTCACCGCCGCCGCCCTCTTCGACGGCCACGACGCGGCGATCAACATCATGCGCCGCATCCTCCAGGGAATGGGCGCGGAAGTGGTGCACCTCGGGCACAACCGCTCGGTCGACGAGGTCGTCACCGCGGCGCTGCAGGAAGACGTGCAGGGCATCGCCATCAGCTCCTACCAGGGTGGCCACGTCGAGTACTTCAAGTACATGGTCGACCTGCTGAGGGAACGCGGCGGCGCGCACGTGCGCGTGTTCGGCGGCGGCGGCGGCGTCATCGTCCACAGCGAGATCGAAGAGCTCCAGGCCTACGGCGTCGAGCGCATCTACAGCCCCGAGGACGGCCAGCGCATGGGCCTGGCGGGAATGATCGGCGAGATGATGATGCGCTGCGACGTCGACCTGTCGCCGTACGCGCCGAAGACGCTGGCGCCGGTGCGCGGCCACGACCAGGCGGCGCGCCGCGCTCTGGCCCAGCTCATCACGGCGGTGGAGAACAAGAGCGTTGCGCCCGCCTTGCTCGAGGAGCTGCGGGCCGCGGCGGCGGCGGTGAAGACGCCGGTGATCGGCATCACCGGCACCGGCGGCGCCGGCAAGTCGAGCCTGACCGACGAGCTGATCCGGCGCCTGCGCCTCGACCAGCGCGACCGCCTCCAGGTGGCAGTGATCTCGATCGACCCCTCGCGCAGGAAGAGCGGCGGCGCCCTGCTCGGCGACCGGATCCGCATGAACGCGATAGCGCCCTGGAGCGACGGGCCGCGTGTCTTCATGCGCTCGCTGGCGACCCGCGACTTCGGCTCCGAGATCAGCGCCGCGCTGCCCGACGTGCTCGCCGCGGTGAAGGTCGCCGGCTTCGACCTGGTGATCGTCGAGACCTCGGGCATCGGCCAGGGCGACGCGGCGATCGTGCCGCTGGTCGACGTGCCGGTGTACGTGATGACGCCCGAGTTCGGCGCCGCCAGCCAGCTCGAGAAGATCGACATGCTCGACTTCGCCGAGTTCGTGGCGATCAACAAGTTCGACCGCAAGGGCGCGGCCGACGCGCTGCGCGACGTCGCCAAGCAGGTGCAGCGCAACCGCGAGGCCTTCGCCAGGAAGCCCGACGAGATGCCGGTGTTCGGCACCATGGCGAGCCGCTTCAACGACGACGGCGTCACCGCCCTCTACCAGGCGCTGCTGCCGCGCCTGGTCGCGCTCGGCCTTCCTGCCGAGCCCGGCGCGCTGCCGCCGGCGACCACCCGGCACAGCACGCACCAGGTGCCGATCGTCCCGCCCGCCCGCGCCCGTTACCTCGCCGACATCGCCGACGCGGTGCGCGGCTACAAGAAGCACGCCCTCGCGCAGGCCCGGCTGGCGCGCGAGGTGCAGCAGCTGCGCGAGAGCGCGCGCATGCTGGTCGAGGCGAATCCCGACAAGACGAACGCCGTCGTCGCGGTCAACGGCCTGGCCGAGGAGCGCGAAGCCCGCCTCGACGCGCACGCCCGGCGGCTCCTCGCCGGCTGGCCCGAGCTGCAGCGCGCCTACGCCGGCGACGAGTTCGTCGTCATGGTGCGCGACAAGGAGATCCGGACGTCGATCGTCCACACCACGCTTTCGGGCAACAAGATCAGGAAAGTGGCGCTGCCGACGTACGAAGATCACGGCGAGCTGCTCAAGTGGCTGCTGCTCGACAACGTGCCGGGCAGCTTTCCCTACACCGCCGGCACGTTTGCGTTCAAGCGCGAAGGCGAGGACCCGACCCGGATGTTCGCCGGCGAGGGCGACGCCTTCAAGACCAACGCCCGCTTCAAGCTGCTCTCGGCGTCGACGCCGGCCAAGCGCCTCTCGACCGCGTTCGACTCGGTCACGCTCTACGGCAACGACCCGGACCCGCGGCCCGATATCTATGGCAAGGTGGGCAACAGCGGCGTATCCATCGCCACGCTGGACGAC
>JANMCC010000266.1:0-7931 GCA_031360885.1 Burkholderiales bacterium
CAAGTCGGCCGGGCGCAATTCGTCGTCGGTCTACCGGCCGAGCCAGTCGGGCCAGGGCCGGGAAAAGCTCGAGCTCGAGAGCGCCCTGCACAAGGCGATCGAGCGCGACGAGCTGGTCCTCTACTACCAGCCGAAGATCGACGTGCGCGGCGCGCGCATGGTCGGCGCCGAGGCGCTGATGCGCTGGCGCCGCCAGGGCGTGCTGGTGCCGCCGGGCGACTTTATTCCGCTCGCCGAAGAGACCGGGCTGATCATTCCCTTGTCCGAGTGGGCGATCCGCGAGGCGGCGCGCCAGGCCCGCATCTGGCAGGACAACTTCGGCTTCGCCGACTCGATCGCGGTCAACCTGCCGAGCCGGATGTTCGAGCGGACCGACCTGGTCGAGTACATCCACACGGCGGTCACCACCTACGGCGTGCCGCACCACGCGATCGAGCTCGAGATCACCGAGACGGGCCTGATGAAGGACCTGCAGAACGTCATTCCCGCGCTGCACCGGCTGAACGAGATCGGCGTCGAGATCTCGATCGACGACTTCGGCACCGGCTATTCCTCGCTCGCCTACCTGACCACGCTGCCGATCTCCGAGTTGAAGATCGACCGCAGCTTCGTCCGCGACCTCGGCATGACGCCGCAGAGCTCGGCGGTGGTCACCGCGATCATCGCCCTGGCGCGTTCGCTCGGCCTGCGCGTGATCGCCGAGGGCGTGGAGAACCTGCGCCAGATGGAAGTGCTGCACCGCCTGGGCTGCGGAATCATGCAGGGCTTCCTCTTCAGCAAGCCGCAGCCGCCCGAAGACATCGAAGACTGGCTCGAGCAGACCGTGCTGCCGAGAAAGGCGCCGTGGATCGGCCAGGCAGGCGGCGCCGATGCGAACGAGCCGCCGCTGGTGACACGTACCCGCCCCCTGCGCATCAAGCCCGTGGCCTGAACGGATCGGAGCAACCCGTGGAAATGACCCGTCCCTCTCCCCTGGCCCGGCCTCCGGCCGAGCAGCCTGCGGCGCAGATCGCCAAGCTGGCGTTTCGCCGCCTGGCGACCGAACGGCTCGAGCCGACGCCGGAGAACTACGAGAAGGCGTATCGCCAGGAATCGGGCGACACCACCAGCCCCGGCGAGGCGCTGGCGACGCTGATCGAGCGAATCGTGCGCGGCATGGAGCGCGGCGGGCGCAACTGGACCGCGGCGCGGCGCAAGGATGGCATCCATCGCGTGCTCGCCGGCAGCCGCAGCGACCCCAAGCGCCTGCAGCAGCGCCTCGCCCAGCTCATCAACAGCTGGGACAGCGATGGCGCCGGCGCCGAGATCGAGGCGGTCGCGATGACCGGCCCGGTCGAGCCGGAGCTGCCGGCGGCGGCCAACGACGCCGCCGCGCAGCCGCCGGCCGCGCCGGTCCACGACAGCATCGGTCCGGCGTGGGCGCGGGTGGCCGAAAGCCTCTCGAGCGCCCTGCAGCAGGCGCTGCCGCAGCAGGACGAGGCGAATCGCGAGCTCGGCGCCGAGCTGGCCCGGCTGACCGAACGACTCGCAGCCGAAGGCGCGAGCGCGCCGCTGGCCGAGAAGATGCACGAGACCTGCCTGCGCGCCGAGCGCGTGCTGCAGCACCGCCACCACCTGTTCGACCAGCTCGGCAAGCTCTGCCACGAGCTGACCTCGAGCCTCACCGACCTGGCGGAGAACGACAGCTGGGTCAAGGGCCAGTGCGACGCGATGCGCGTGAAGATCGAGGAAGGCCTGACGGCGCGCGGCGTGCGCTCGGTGAGCGACATGCTGCACCACGCGCGCGTGCGCCATGCCGAGGTCAAGGGCGAGCGCGAGAAGGCGCGCGATGCGCTCAAGCACCTGATCCATCAGATGCTCGCCGAGCTCGGCGAGCTCGGCTCCAAGACCGGCGACTTCCACCAGAGCGTCGGCCGCTACGCCGAGGTGATCGAGGAGGCCGATTCGCTCGAGAGCCTGACCGGCGTGGTGCGCGAGATGGTCAACGAGAGCCGGGCCGTGCAGACGCTGGTGCAGCAGACCCAGGCGCGCCTGCAGGAAGAGCACAGCAAGGCGACCGGCCTCTCGGAGCGCGTGGTCAAGCTCGAGGACGAGATGCGGCGCCTCTCCGACGAGGTCTCGACCGACCAGCTCACGCAGATCGCCAACCGGCGCGGCCTGATGCAGGCGTTCGAGGTCGAGCTCGCCAAGCTCAAGCGCAATGGCGGCGAGCTCTCGATCGGCCTGCTCGACATCGACAACTTCAAGCGCCTCAACGACGAGCTCGGCCACAGCGCCGGCGACGAGGCGCTCAAGTCGCTCGCGGCGATCGTCAGCAAGTCGCTGCGGCCCAGCGACCGGGTGGCGCGCTACGGCGGCGAGGAGTTCGTGGTGCTGCTGCCGGAAACGCCGGTCGGCGACGGCGAGCAGATCCTCACCCGGCTGCAGCGATCGCTCACCGGCGGCCTCTTCATGCACAAGGAAAAGCAGGTCTTCGTGACCTTCTCGGCCGGCGTGACCGGCTACCGCCTCGAAGAGCGGATCGAGGATTCGCTCGAGCGCGCCGACCAGGCGCTCTACGAGGCGAAGCGCTCGGGCAAGAACCGCACCTGCATCGGCTGAACGCTGTCATCCTGAGCGGAGCGAAGGATCTCATCGCCGAGGGCGGGACCCTTCGCTTCGCTCAGGGTGACAGATCGGGTTGCTCGTCCGGCGGATCGCCGAGCAGGAGATTGGCGCGCTGCACGTCGCGCTCGAAGGTGTCGACCGTGGCCTCGGGCGCGGTGGAGCGCATGAGGGCCGCGCGAAACGCCGCCGACTCGCTGGCGTAGAAGGCGCTCACCGCCTGCCGCTGCTCGGACGACAGCGCCTCGGTCAGCGCGTTGAGGAAGCACTCCGTCGCCAGCAGGCTGCCCTGCAGCTCGTCGACCTTGGCGCTCAGCGCGTCGAGCTCGCTCATCGGGTGCTCGCGAGCGTGGCGATCAGGCGGGTGGTGAACAGCTCGGCGATCGCCCGCTCGGCGACCGAGGCCTCGAAGCGCCGGTCCTGCTCGGCGATGCCGGCGAGCGAGATCCGGTCGCGCTCGGTCCGGCAGGCCAGGCCGAAGGCGCGAAAGACCTCGGCTTCGGCATCGTGGGGGTCCAGGGGTTCGTTCATCGCCGAAAGTCGGCAATTGTCATGCCTGCGATGGCAAGATCAAGCCCGGACGACGCCGGTTCGTTCGTCCGAGCTCAACCCAGCAAGGAGCCGCGTCATGCCCGATCCCGCCACCGGTTCATCGATCAGCGTGGTGCCGATCGGCGCCAAGGTCTGCAAGCCCTTCCTGATCGAGGTGATGGTCTTCAGCCCGGAGTCGGGCTACAAGTTCAAGGTCATCGTCGAGCGCTCGTGCACGCCCGAAGCCGACGAGCTGTGGAAGATCGTGTTCGACCTGTTCAAGATCGCCGACGGCCAGGAGGTCCAGGTCGTGCACGTGTCGTACAGCACCGGCACGCCGGTCGAGCGCAAGGCCGTGCAGGCCATGGCGACCGAGGGCGTGAAGGCGCCGCAGGCCAAGGTGCTGGTGGAGAAGGTGCACCCGGCGGCCAAGGCCGTGGTCGGCGCCAGCAAGGCGACCAAGGTGCAGAAGAAGAAGCTGCACAACGCGATGGCCGAGGTGCTGAGCGTCGACGTCTGACGACCGACGCCGATGGCTTCGCGATCGCGGGGGCTGCTGCTCGCGGCGTTGCCCGCGCTGGCGCTGGCCCAGCCGGCGCCGGTCGACATCGACTTCGGGCCGGGCGCCGAAGACAGGACGCCGCCCGCGGCGGAGGTCGCGCGCCGCGCCAGCGCCTCCGGCCTGCGCGCCCGATCGATCCGGGTCGAGGGGCGCTGGGCCGAAGGCGTGGACCTCGGGCTCTCGACCTGCGACGTGGTCACGCCGGAGAACATCGCCGCGGCGATGGAAGCCCTCGCCGCCGCCATCACCCGCTCGCCCGCCGCCACGGCGACGCTGGTCCGCAGTGCCGAGGCCGAGGTGCTGTACATCGCGGTCGACTTCGACCAGAGCTCAGGAAGCGGCGGCGAATGCGGTGAGGCGGCCCGCACCGTCGGCATCGTCTTTCGGCCCTGGCACCTGCGCGTGTCGCTGACGCGGATCGGCAACAACGTGCTGCCCGTGCCGCGCTCGGCCCTCGCCACGGTCTACGACAAGGTGCCCGCGCCCCTGCGTGCGCTCAACCCGCAGTTCGGTATCGGCTACGACAAGGCCTTCGGCAGCGCCTTCGCGCTCTCGCTGGACACCGACCTGCTCGCGCTCGCCGCGCCCGCCGACCCGCGGCGCAACCCTCTCGATGCCCACCTGCAGCGGGTGCAGTCCACCCGCGACGGCTTTCACCGCACCGAGGCCGACCTGGCCTGGCGCGTGCGGCAGGGCGGGCCTGTGCTGAAGGATGTGCGCCTGCACGTCGGCGGCAGCGAGGGGCGCGAGCCGCTTGCCGGCGGCGAGCGGTCGTACCGCTCGGGCGAGCTGGGCCTGGGGCTGCGGCTCGCTCCCGCCGCCGGGCTGCGCGTCGCGCTCGACGGCGCCTGGCGCGAAAGCCGCGACGACACGAACGCGCCGCCGGCGCCCGTGGTGCGCAGCGAAACGCGCCGGCTGGCGAGCCGCGTCGTGGTCGATGCGCTGCAGCCGGCGGGCAGGGGGTTCCTGCGCGGCGCGCTGTGGCACGAGGCGGCCGACGCCGACGGCAGCGGCCGTTTCAGCCGCCTCGCGGCGCAGGCGGGCTATGCGCGCGAGCTCGCTTTCGGCGGCGGGCCCACCTGGGGGCTGGAGCTGATGGGCGGCGCGGGTCGCGTGTCGGCCGGTGCGCCGGCGGTGGAGCGCTTCTTCGGCGGCAACACGCCCGGCCAGTTTCTCTACGACGGCGCCGACGCGCCGACGCTGCTGCAGGCGCCGCGCGGTCCGCTGCTGCGCAGCGCCGGGTTGCAGCAGGCGGGCCTTGCGCCACAGCGCGGCGGCACGCGCTACTGGCAGCTCAACGCCCAGCTCGCGGTGCCGGTGGCCGCCTGGTCGCGGCCGCTGATTCCCGACGAACCGACCGGCCTCGACGACGCCCAGGGCCGGCCGGTCGGCCTGAAGACGCTGCTGCGCCGGCAGGTCGACGTGAGCGGGCCCTCGATGCTCGCCGCCACGCTGACGGCGCAGGGCCTGCCCGCCGACGAGGCGCAGCGCCGGGCCGAAGCCGCGCTGGCCGAAGTGAAGCCGGCGGTGCATTTCCTCGTCGATCGGGCGAGCCTGTATGCGGTTCGGCCGTTGCTGCTGGTCGACGCGGCGGGCCTCTCCGAAGGCGCCGACAGCGCGCGCTGGATCGCCGTCGGCGCCGGCATCGGCGTCACCGTCGTCACGGCGCGCTTCGAGGCAGGCGTGATGCGCACCGTCACCGGGCCGGCGATCGCCGGCGGGCGCAGCGCCGCCTTCCTGCGTCTCGTGTTCCAGAACCTGTTCTGAGCGACCGGCGGAACCTGGCCCGGCCTACGTGGCGGCTGCAGATCGATCCGGCACGCAGAGGAAGTCGCCGCTCATCTCGCGGCTGACGCGATAGCCGCGGGACTTCAGGAACGGGAGCGCGTCCTTGTCGCCGATGCCGAACTTCACGGCGTGGCCGGGCTTCTGCTCGACGACCACCACCGGCCTGCAGCGTGCCAGCGTCGCCTCGGCGCCGCGCAGCACGAAGAGCTCGTAGCCCTCGACGTCGATCTTGAGGAGGTCGACGTCCTGCAGGTCCAGGGCGTCGAGGGTCGTCATCGGGATGTCGCCGGCGCCGTCGATGCGGCTATCGCCGGAGCTGCTCGCCTCCGTCAGCATCGAGACCCGGCCCGCCCGATCGCCGAGCGCGCAGGCGTGGAGGCCGACGTTCGGCAGATTCACGTTCCGGGCGAAGCATTCCCTGTGCGCGGCGACCGGCTCGAAAGCCTCCACCCGCTGGAACCGATTCGCCAGGTTGAACGACCAGAGGCCGACGTGTGCACCGACGTCGACCGCGGAGCGGAAGAACCTGCACTCCGCCATCGCCGCCACCTGCTTGTGGCCTTGGTAGGCCGGACGGCCATTCAGGATCATCCGCGACTTCGGGTCGGCCATCCACTGCGGGATGTGGTCTTCACCGTCCGGGAACCACCAGCCGTCGACTTGCTTCATCCAGGGATCTCCCGCGAACACGGGCCCATTGTCGAACGGCTTCGCAGAGCTCGGTTGGCGGAGACGGAGAGATTCGAACTCACGAAGGGGTTCCCCCCTCGGCAGTATTCAAGACTGCAGCCTTCAACCGCTCGGCCACGTCTCCACTGAACGGGATCGCCGCGGGCATTCTGGCATGGCCACCCCGTTCGCGGCATCGCCAACCGGGTCAGCGATCGCAAGAGGACGCCTCCGGATTCATCTTGTTACGTGACGTTTCGCACCTCGCATAGAGTGACTTTCGCCGGGATCGATGCGGTCATTGGCGGTTCCAAGAGCGGATCCCTAAATATCCTCAATCACTCTACAAGGCTGACCATGCCCAAATTGACATTTCGCCCATCGCACGCCATTGCCGCCGGGCTGGTCGTGGCCGCACTTTCCACTGCTGCTTTCGCCACCCATTCGTGGAGCGGCTACCACTGGGCGCGAACGGCACCGCAGTTCACCCTGAAGCTCGGCGACAACATGACGTCGGCGGATTGGAAGGCGCATCTTTCGCAGACCTCGATCGACTGGAATTCCGGTAACAGCGCGGTCCTTACTGCCATCGTCACCGGCGGGTCGAACAAGCGGTGTTCGATGGTCGCCGGCACCACGCAGGTGTGCAATGGCCGTTACGGCAGCAACGGGTGGCTCGGCCTGGCCTCGATCAACATCACGGGCGGCACGCACATCACGCAAGGTTCCGCGAAGATGAACGACACCTACTTCGATACATCCACCTACAACAATACGAACGAGCGGGAGCACGTTGTCTGCCAGGAAGTCGCGCACACCTTCGGCCTAACCCACCAGTCGACGGATGGAAGCTCGCAGAACTCGTGCATGGATTACTTCTCGAATACCGGCTCCAACGCGACCAGCACCGTGAGTACCAAGCCGAACCAGCACGATTTCGACCAGCTGAACATCATCTACGCTCATCTGGACAGCACCACAACGGTCAATCAGATCGCCGCGGAAGTCGCGGCCATGAACAGCGGGCCCTCTGCCGCGCAGCGCGACATCAGCGACGATCCGCAGAGCTGGGGGCAACTGGTTCGCCAGTCGGCGAACGGTCGCAGCTCGCATTACGAGCGCGAAAACGGCGACGGTTCGAAGAATGTCACGCACGTCTTTTGGACGCTCGAGGCGGCAGTGCGTTGCCCGAGCTGCGACCATCGCCACGACCGCTGATTCACGTTGAACTCCGGCCGGCGCGTCCGCGGCGGTCTCACGAAGGGTCTGCCCTCGGCAGTTTTCAAGACGGCTGCCTCGACCGCTCGGCCACGTCTGTGCTGAACGGAATCGTCGCGGAAATTCCGGCGGGCCACCCCGTTAGCGGCAGCGCGCGCCCGGCAAGCCTCCTTCACTTCGGGCGGCGCGCCTGCGCGCAATCGACCTGCACGATCTCGCGCCGCCCGCCGTCGATGCGCGCGGCGCTGAGTTGGCCGCCCCAGACGCAGCCGGTGTCGAGGCCGAGCACGTCGGCCCGGTCGAGCAGGCCGAGCGTGGACCAGTGGCCGAAGGCGACGCGCGTGCCGGCGGTCTGGCGGCCGGGCGCGTCGAACCAGGCGCTGAAGCCGGCGGGCGCGGCGTCGGCGCCGTCCTTGGTGGCGAACTCGAGCCGGCCGGCGGGCGTGACGAAGCGGATGCGCGTCAGCACGTTGAGGGTGAAGCGCAGCCGCTCGGCGCCGGCGAGCGATTCGCTCCAGGCGAGCGGCTCGTTGCCGAACATCGCGCCGAGGAACTCGCG
>JANMCC010000349.1:0-2295 GCA_031360885.1 Burkholderiales bacterium
CCCTTGACCGTGTTGATCTCGCCGTTGTGCGCGACCATTCGATAGGGGTGCGCGAGCGGCCACTCGGGGTAGGTGTTGGTCGAGAAGCGCTGGTGAACGAGCGCGAGCGCCGAGACGAGGCGCGCGTCCTGCAGGTCGCGGTAGTACTTGCCGACCTGGTGCGCCAGCAGCAGTCCCTTGTAGATGATCGTGCGGCAGCTCATGCTGGGCACGTAGTACTCGCGGCTGTGCGTGAGCTTCAGGGCCTGGATCGCGCTCGACGCGGTCTTCCTGATCACGTAGAGCTTGCGCTCGAGCGCGTCGGGCACGATCACGTCGGGGCCGCGGCCGATGAAGACCTGGCGCAGTACCGGCTCCTTGGCCCGAACCGCCGGCGACATCGGCATGTCGCGGTCGACCGGCACGTCGCGCCAACCGAGCAGCACCTGGCCCTCGGCGCGCACCGCGCGCTCGAGCTCCTGCTCGCAGGCCAGCCGGGAGGCGTGCTCCTTCGGCAGGAACACCATGCCGACGCCGTACTCGCCGGGGGCGGGAAGGGTCACGCCGGCGGCGGCCATTTCCGCGCGGTAGAACTCGTCGGGAATCTGGAGCAGGATGCCGGCGCCGTCGCCCATCAGGGGATCGGCGCCCACGGCACCGCGATGGGTCAGGTTTTCGAGGACCTTCAGGCCCTGCTCGACGATCGAATGCGACTTGCAGCCGGCGATGTGGGCGACGAAGCCGACGCCGCAGGCGTCGTGCTCCTGGGCGGGCGAGTAGAGGCCGTGCCGGGCCGCACCTGCCAATTCTTCGGGCGACGCGCCCTGCTCTGCTCCGTTGTCACCCATGGCGCGCCCCAGCTCCTCTATCGAGGGACGGAGAATACCGCAGTGCAGCAATACCGGTGCCAGCGGGAGACCACCGGAGCGGGACGGCGCTAGTAGGTGCGGGCCGAGGATTCGGCGCCGCTGCCCAGGGCGCGGTACTTCACTTCGAAAGTCATCTGGCTCTTGACCGCGACGCCGGCCAGGTAGCCGGGCGAGAACCTGGCGTGGCTGAAGGCCTCCAGGGCCGAGGCATCGAACAGGCCGGGCGGCGTCGACCGGAGCACCTCGGCCCGGTCGACCGTGCCCTGTTCGTTGATGTACAGGCGCAGCACGACCACGCCGCCGCGCGCGCCCGCGGCCTCCGGAACCAGCGGCTCGATCTCGCCCAGCGGACGCGGCGGCGGATCCAGGCCCATGGCGCCCTGGTAGGTCACGGCCGGTGCCGGTGGGGCGGCGATCGGCGAGGCGTCGACGGTCGCCGCCGGTGGTGGTGCCGGCGCGGCGGCCGGCGACCGGATCACCGGCACCGGGTCGGGGGCGAGTACCGGCGGGGGCGACGGAACGGGCGGCCTTGCCATGGCGGCCTCACGGTCCGGAGTTGGGGTGACAGTGGCGGCTTTCGCCGGCTCGGCGGGCGGCGGCGGCTCGACGGCAGCCGCTGGCGCCGGGAGTGGCGCAGGCTCCTGCGCCGCCTCGACCGCCGGCTCCGGCGCAGCGACCAGCCGGGTCAGCAACACCGGCGCGGGAGGCGCCCCGTTCGCCGCCGCGCCGCCGGAGGGAACGCGCACGAACAGCACGGCGGCGTGCACGGCGAGGGACAGCGCCCCCGCTGCCGCCACGCCCCGCGCCAGGTTTCGGCGCCTGTTCGGCGCCGAGAGCCTGATCGCATCCGCCGTCAGCGGTGAAGTCACTCCTGTCCTGCTACGGCCCCGAGATCTCGCGCCAGCTGACCCGCTTGGGATCGTCGCCCGGTCCGTGCTTGAATTCGACGCCGGTGATCGTCGAGTTCGAACCCGTCACGTAGACGATCGGCTTCCTGCCAGGGCCGGGCAGCTTGACGATGGTGATGCCGACGATCAGGAAGTTGGAGAACTGCTGCGAGACCGAGAACTGCTGGCCCAGGCCGGTGCCTCCGGCGGTGCCGCCCGGCAGCGCAGTGCCGTCGCGGTAGTTGAAGTAGTTCAGCCAGCTGTAGCCGCCGCTGATGCAGGCGCTGATCTGCGGCACGTTGCTGCCGACGACGAGCGTGCCCGAGCGCAGCTTCATTTCCACGTTGACCCGCTCGCCGGCGTCGGGCAGGTTGATGACCCAGCCGTTTGGCGCGGCGCACTGCGCCACCGAGCCCGAACAGGCGACGGTGCGGTAGGTGCCGGGGCCGCTGCCGACCTGGGTCAGCGCCAGCGGCACCAGCGCGCCGCGCAGGTTGGCGAAGGAGGGCGAGCCGGCCAGCGGATCGATGATGCCGTAGACCGACTGCACCTGCAGGTCG
>JANMCC010000350.1:0-11903 GCA_031360885.1 Burkholderiales bacterium
CGCCCGACGCGCCCAAGCCGGCCGCGCCCGCGGCCCAGCCCGCCGGCCCGACGGCGGCCGCAGCCGCCGCACCCGCCGTCGCGCCCAAGCGCTCGTGGCTGGGCCCGATCGCCGGCCTCGCCGCCGGCCTGGGCATCGCCGCGCTGATGAGCCACCTGGGCATGGGCGAAGCGTTCGGCAACATCCTCACCATGCTCCTGCTCGCCGGCGTCGCCTTCTTCGCGATCCGCTTCCTGCTGCGTCGCTTCGGTCCGAAGGCGCCGACTGCAGCCGGCAACCTTCAGTTCGCCGGCGCCGGCGCTTCGATGCAGCCGACGCGCTTGGAGCCGCAGGCGTTCGGCGGCGGCAGCGCGCCGCTCGCCGCCGCGCCGCTCGCCACCGCCTTGCCCGCGGGCTTCGATGCCGAGGCCTTCGAGCGCATCGCCAAGATGATCTTCATTCGCCTGCAGGCGGCCAACGACGCCGGCGACCTGAACGACCTGCGCGCCTTCACCACGCCGGAGATGTTCGCCGTGGTCAGGCTCGAGCTGCAGGAGCGGGGCCCGACGGCGCAGCGCACCGACGTGGTCCGCGTCGACGCCGAAGTGCTCGACGTCGCCAGCGAGGTCGACCGGCAGATCGTCAGCGTCCGCTTCCACGGCCTGATCCGCGAGCAGATCGACGGCGTCGCCGAGCCCTTCGACGAGGTCTGGCACCTCGTCAAGCCGGCCGACGGCAGCCGCGAATGGGCGATCGCCGGCATCCAGCAGGCCCATCTCGCGCTCGCCCAGGCGGCGTGAAGCTGTTCGTCGTCACCGGCGCGTCGCGCGGCATGGGCGCGGCGCTCGCCGAGCAGTTGCTCTGCGACGCCGGCCACACGGTGCTCTGCATCGCCCGCCGCGGCAACGACGCGCTCGCTGCGATCGCGGCCGCGAGCGGCGCGACCTGCGAGCAATGGCAAGCCGACCTGGCCGAGCCGATCGCCGTCGCCGCCCGCCTGCAGGGCTGGCTGGCGGCGCGCGACGCCCAGGCGTTCAGCGAGGCCACCCTGGTCAACAACGCCGCGTCGCTGACGAAGATCGGCGGGCTCGAGAACTGCAGCGCCGAAGAGCTGTCTTCGGCCATGCGCGTCGGCCTCGAGGCGCCGCTGCTGCTGACCGCCGCGTTCCTGCGCGCCACGGCCGGCTGGCGCGGCGAGCGGCGGGTGCTCAACATCTCCTCCGGCCTCGGCCGCCGGGCGATGGCCGGGCAGGCGACCTACTGCGCCGCCAAGGCCGGCATGGACCACCTGTCGCGCGCGGTCGCGCTCGACCAGGCGCTCCTCGCCCACGGCGCGAAGGTCGTTTCGCTCGCCCCCGGCGTGATCGACACCGACATGCAGGTGCAGCTGCGCAGCGCCGACGGCGCCGGCTTTCCCGAGCAGCAGGCCTTCCTCAAGTTGAAGGAAGCGGGCCAGCTCACCTCGAGCCACGACGCCGCCGCGCGTCTCGTCGCCTACCTGCGCCGCGCCGACTTCGGCGCCTCGCCGGTGGCCGACGTTCGCGACCCCTGAAGCGCGCCCGCTAGCCCCGATCGCGGGCCCGGCTGCGCGACAATCCCGCGCAACCCCGCCACGAAGATGCGCGCTCGTCGACGCGCCCCGGAGATCCTCATGTCACGACTCGCGCTCGCCGCCCTCGCCGCGGCTGCGTTGCTCTGCGCCTGCTCGCCGATGCCGCCGGCCCCGCCGGCCCGAAGCAGCGAGCCCGCGGCGGCACCCGCCAGCCCCGCCGGCGCGAGCGACTGGGTGCAGGCCAACGACAAGCTCGTCATCCAGGGCATCCCGCCGATCCCCAGGAGCGTTGCCGAGGAGGTCGGGCGCTACGGCGACTTCCGCGGCCACGGCTTCGTCGACTGGCATCCGACCCGGCGCGAGATGCTGGTCGGCCATCGCAAGGCCGGCGGCAACACGACGCAGATCTACCGCCTCGCGTCGCCGCTCGGCGAGCTCGAGCCGATCACCGACTTCGCCGACCCGGTGCGCAAGGCCCGCTTCGAGCCGCTGACCGGCAACTCGATCCTGTTCGAGCGCAGCACCGGCGGCGACGAAGCCGCGCAGATCTATCGCCTCGACCTCGCGACCCGGCAGGTGACGGTCGTTTCCGAGCCCGACATGCGGCACAGCATCGAGGGCTGGCTGAACCTGAGCAGCCGCCTGCTCTACCTCTCGGTGCCGCTCGATCGCACCGCGGCCGGCGGCCGGCGGGACGAGATCGCGCAGACGCTGACCCTGGTCGATCCGGTGTACCCCGCCGGCCGGCGCAAGCTCGCCGAGCTGCCGGGCGCTGGCTGGGATGTCGGCGGCGCCTCCTGGGACGACCGCCGCCTGGTGCTCAGCCGCTACCTGTCGGCGAACCAGTCGGAGATCTGGCTGCTCGACCTCGCCAGCGGCGAGCGCACGCGCGTCCTGCCGGCCCCCGGCAGCAACGACAAGGCGACGCATTTCGCCGGGCCGTGGAAGCGCGACAACTCGGGCTTCCTCTTCGCCAGCGACCGCAACGGCGAGTTCCGCGAGCTGATGTTCTATTCGCTCGCCGACGGAAAGATCACCTCGATCACGCGCCACATCAAGGGCGACATCGAGGGCGTGAGCGCCAGCGCCGACGGCAAGCTGCTCGCGGTGCGGGCCAAGGTCGAAGGCCGCACCAACCTGCTGTTCTTCGACGGCGAGGCGTTCAACGAGCTGCCGTCGCCGGCGCTGCCGGAGGGTAGCGTCAGCGAAGCGCGCTTTCATCCGCGCCTGCCGCTGATGGCGTTCTCGCTCAACAGCAGCAAGGGGCCGGGCCAGATCGGCACGCTCGCGCCCGCCGACGGCGGTTCGCAGGCCTGGACCCGGCCGTACGCGCCGCCGGATGTCGACACCTCGCGCTTCGCCGAGCAGCAGATCGTGCGCTGGAAGAGCTTCGACGGGCGCGAGATCTCCGGCATCGCGGCCCTGCCTCCGGCGCGCTTCACGGGCAGGCGTCCGGTGCTGGTCGACATCCACGGCGGCCCCGAGAACGAGGCCGAGTTCGGCTTCCTGGGCCGCGCCAATTACTACCTCGAGGAGCTCGGCATCGCCGTGATCCGGCCGAACGTGCGCGGCTCGAGCGGCTTCGGCAAGACCTTCCTTTCGCTCGACGACGGCAGGAAGCGCGAGGACTCCGTCAAGGACATCGGCGCCCTGCTCGACTGGATCGCGACCCAGCCGCGCCTCGACCCGAGCCGGGTGCTGGTCATCGGCGGCAGCTACGGCGGCTACATGAGCCTGGCGGTGGCGACGACCTATCCCGAGCGCATCGCCGGCGCGATCGACGTCGTCGGCATCTCGAACTTCGTCAGCTTCCTCGAGAACACCGAGAGCTACCGGCGCGACCTGCGCCGCGCCGAGTACGGCGACGAGCGCGACCCGGAGATGCGCGCCTTCCTGACCGGCATCTCGCCGCTCACGCACGCGGCGAAGATCACCAGGCCGCTGTTCGTGGTGCAGGGCCGCAACGATCCGCGCGTGCCGTGGACCGAGGCCGAGCAGATCGTGCGCGAAGCGCGCGCCAGCGGCGCCAAGGTCTGGTACCTGCTGGCCGAGAACGAAGGCCACGGCTTCGTCCGCAAGGAGAACGCCGACTACCTGTTCTACGCGATCACGATGTTCCTGCGCGAGACGCTGCTCAAGTAAGGTCCGGCCGACCGCGCGGCCGGTTCGGCCGGCGCGGCGATTCGAGAAAAAGTACCGCTGCCTTGTGCACATGCAGCAAGGTATGAGTGCCTTTGCTAACAAATATTGACGCAAACGCCGGCTGATCGTGTGGTCAAGTCTCGACCACGATGTTCTCAGCCTCGATCGCACCTGCTCGCGCCCCGCGCGCCGACTCCGCTTCGGCGGGCGCGGCGGCGGGCTGGCTGAAGCGCGAGGAGGCGATCATGGGCACCGCCATCGTCGTCGAGCTCTGGAGCGACGATGCCGCGACGGGCCAGGCGGCGACGGACGCGGTGATGGCCGAGATGCACCGCATCGACCGGGCGATGAGCCCGCACAAGGACGACTCCGAGTTGTCGCGGATCAATCGCGAGGCCGCGGCCGCGCCGGTGCGGCTCAGCGACGAGATGACGAGCCTCCTCACCCGCGCCGAGAGCTTTGCCCGGCTCACCGGCGGCGCCTTCGACATCACCTACGCGGCGGTCGGCCAGCTCTACGACTATCGCGCCAAGGTCCGGCCGAGCGCCGAGGCGCTGGCGCGCGCCTGCCAGGCGGTCGGCTGGCGCGGCCTGGCGCTCGATCGCGGCGCGCGCACGGCCCGCTTCACCCGGCCCGGCATGCGCATCGACCTCGGCGGCTTCGCCAAGGGCTACGCCGTCGACAACGCCACCCGGATCCTGCGCGCCCTCGGTATCCGGCACGCGATGGTCAGCGCCGGCGGCGACAGCCGGGTCATCGGCGACCGGCGCGGCCGGCCCTGGACGATCGGCATCCGCGATCCGCGCCGCGGCAACGGCGACGTGGTCGCCGTGCTGCCGCTCGAAGACGTCTCGATCTCGACCTCGGGCGACTACGAGCGCTACTTCGAGGAAGGCGGCGAACGCTTCCATCACCTCATCGACCCCGCCACCGGCCGCTCGCCCAGGGATCTGCGCAGCGTGACCGTGCTGGCCGAGGACGGACTCACGAGCGAAGCCCTGTCGAAGGCCGTGTTCGTGCTCGGCGTCGCCAAGGGCCTGGCGCTGATCGACTCGTTTGCGGGCGTGGATGCGGTCGTCGTCGACGCCGCGGGCGCCCTGCATTACTCGAAGGGCCTCGTGGCCCCGCAGGCGGCCAAGCCATGAAGAACGATTCATCGAGGGAGATAACGATGAGACACCTGCTGAACTCTTTGGCGTGCGCGAGCACCATCGCGCTCCTGTTGCTCGGCCTCGAAGGCTGCAGCGGCGGCAGCACCAGCGCGTCGAGCACGCTCACGGTGGCCGGCGACGTGCCGATCGCCTACGCGCGAAGGGCAAACACGATCGGTCTCAACCCCACCGACGGCACCCCGTTCGCCGCCGGCGGCGACCTGATGCTGCGCGAGAAGTCATCGGCGAGCGCGATCGAGCACAACCTCACCGCCCAGTTCACGCAGGGCAACGGCGACGCTTCCGATCCGGAGGTCTCGTACGACGGCAAGAAGATCGTCTTCTCGATGAAGTGCCCGACGACGAACACGTCGATGATCAACGGCGTTCCCGCGTGCACCGGCACGTGGAACATCTGGGAGTACGACACCACGGGCACGGCGCTCGACAAGGGGGTCTTTCGTCGCATCACTGCACCGACCGACGGCGACGACGTCGATCCGGCCTATCTGCCGGCCGGGCGCGGCTTCGTGTTCGCCTCGAACCGGCAGACCAAGTCGAAGATCAACCAGGCGACCAGCACGGTCTACCTCGGGCTCGACGAGTACGAGCGCGAGCGCGTGCTGAACCTGCACACGATGGACAAGGACGGCGGCGCGATCACCCAGATCTCGTTCAACCAGAGCCACGAGCGCAACCCGGTGGTGCGGCCCAACGGCGACATCATGTTCGCGCGCTGGGAGCACGTCGGCCCGCGCAACCGCTTCGCCATCTTCCGCCTCAAGCCCGACGGCACCGACGCGTTCGTGCTCTACGGCGCGCAGAGCCCGGGCAACAGCTTCCTCCATCCGCGCGACATGGACCCCTCGGGCAAGTACGCCGGCTTCGTCTCCTCTTCGCTGATGTCGCTCTCCGGCACGCAGGAAGGCGGCTCGCTGATGTTCATCGACGCCGCCAACTACTCCGAGAACAACACGCCGGCGAACAGCACGATCGCCGCCGTCGGCGGCCAGGCCGAGGTCACCGACAAGCCCCTCAACCAGGGCCGCGGCCTGTCGCTGTTCGGCCGGATCACCTCGCCCTACCCGCTCTGGGACGGGACCAACCGCGTGCTGCTCGGCTACCGGCCGTGCGAGGTGACGCGCGCCGGCGTGGTCATCCCCTGCGTCAACCTCACCCCGGCCGAGATCGCCCGGCTCGAGGACGACACCATGACGCGCGCCCAGCGCGCCACCGACTCGGTGCAGGACAACGTGCCGGCGTCGTACGCGATCTACATGTACGACCCGGGGCCGCAGACCTGGCTGATCGTCGCCGCGCCGCCGCCCGGCTTCATGCACACCGACCCGGTCGCCCTGCAGGCCCGCCCGGAGCCGAGCGTGATCGATCCGGCCGCCATCGACGCCAGCCTCGCCGCCCGCGGCATGGCGCTGATCGAGGTGCGCAGCGTCTACGACACCGACGGCCTCAACCGCATGGGCGAGAACATGCTCACGCCGGTCGACCTGCCGCCCGGCTGCTCGGCCGGCATCGCCCAGCGCACGCCGCTCGACGCGATGGACACCCGCCCGCAGATCGCCGACCTGGTTCGCATGAAGGACCCGGCCGACGCCGCCTACAACTGCTCGCCGGCCCGCTACGTGCGCGCCACCCGCGCCGTCTCGCCGCCCTCGAATTCGATGGGCGGACGCGAGGCGATCGGCGAGACCGAGTTCGAGCAGCAGCAGATCCTCGGCTACGCGCCGGTCGAGCCCGACGGCTCGTTCAAGCTGATCGTTCCGGCCGACGTGGCGCTCGGCTTCTCGGTCCTCGACGCCAAGGGGCGCAGCATCCAGACCCACCTCAACTGGATCCAGGTCCGGCCGGGCGAGCGCCGCACCTGCGACGGCTGCCACAGCCCGCGCCGCGGCGCGGCGATCAACTCCGGCACCGTCGTCAACACCGTCTCGTCGGCGATCATGCCGATGCTCGGCGGCGCACATCAGTCGGGCGAGACGATGGCGGCGCTGCGCACCCGGCTCGACCCGACCGCGCTCGACCTGAAGGGCGATCTCGCGTTCACCGATATCTGGGCCGACACCTCGAAGCCCGGCGTGGTGGCGCGCACCGCGATCAACGTCAAGTACACCGGCAATGCGAATCCGGCCGACGACCTGGCGACCGCGGTCCCGAGCAACGGCTTCATCAACTACCCGACGCACATCGCGCCGATCTGGGCCCGCACCCGCGGCGCCGGCGGCGCCGACACCTGCACCAACTGCCATGCCGATTCGGTCAAGCTCGACCTGCGCGCCACCGTCGGCGGCACCGGGCGCGTCGTCTCGTACGAGGAGCTGCTGCTCGGCGACCCGGTGATCGATCCGGTCACCGGCCAGCCGCAGACGCGGCTCGAGGAAGGCGTGCCGATGATCGTGCGCGGACCTGCGCTGGTGGAAACCGGCGCCGGCGGCGCGGTCGGGATGGCGCGCTCGAGCCGGCTCACCGAGATCCTGTTCGGCGAGACGCTCAAGGCGGGCTCCGATGCGCGCACGGCGCATCCGAATCCGCCCAACACCGCGCCGAACCACGCGACGCTGCTCAATGCCGCCGAGCGACGCCTCGTGACCGAGTGGATGGACCTCGGCGGCCAGTACGTCAACAACCCGTTCGATGGCGGCGTTCGCCCGGTCGTAATGCTCAGCCAGGCGACATTCGAGTCGCAGGTTTACCCGGTGCTGAAGGCAAACTGCGCGTCCGGCTGTCACCAGGCCGGCGGAAGCGGGCCCACGCCGGCGGTTGCCCCGTCCTTCCGAGGCAATCGCTACGTCCTCACCGGCAGTGCCGAGGGCGACTACAACGTGACGCTGTCGATGATCTCCAACACCTGCATCGCCTCGAGCAACTACCTGCTGAGCCGTCCTTCGACGGTGCCGCATCCGCGCGGCGCGACCGGGCAGGCTACGGCGGTGCTGCCGATGGGCAGCGCCGGCTACAACGCGATAGCGAACTGGATCACTACCGGATGTCCGACACCCTGAAGCGCCCCACCCTCGCCGCCTTCGCGGTCGCCGCCCTGCTCGGCGCCTGCGGAGGCGGAGGCTCGAATCCTTTCGGAAATCCGCCGGCGGTGGAGAACGCGCCCGGCACCGGCGGCCAGAAGCTCTCCTACGCCTACTTCCAGCGCTGCGTCTTTCCGATCTTCCTGGCCCAGTTGCCGATTCAGCAGGGCAACGTCAGCTCGATCAACACCTGCGCCGGCTCCGGCTGCCACGACAACACCAACGGCGCCGGCGGCTCGTTTCGCGTGATCTCCGCGGCGGCCGTGGTCGACGTCGACGACCCGGCCAATACGCCCGACATGATCCGCGCCACCGACATGTACAAGAACTTCTATTCGGCGCAGGCGGCGACGGTGCTCGGCGCGCCGACGCAAAGCCGCCTGCTCAACAAGCCGCTGGTCAACGGCGTCCTGCACGGCGGCGGCATCGTCTTCGACACCCCCGCCGACCCGAACGCGAAGCTGATCGCGTTCTGGATCAGCCGCCCGGTGCCGGCCGGACAAGACGAGTTCAGCCCCTCGGCGAACAACCTGTTCACGCCGCCCGACCCGATCACCGGCGCGTGCAACACGCAATGAAGGGCCTGGCGTGGGGCCGGGTCGCGCTGCGCGTTGCCTGCATCGTCGCCGCGGTCGGCCTGACATCGCCCGCGCTCGCGGCCGACGATCCGCTGCCGCCCGAGAACCCGAAGGCCGATCGCGTGACGATCGCCGACCCGTACATCGAGCTGCGCACCGGACCGGGCCGCGGCTATCCGGTCTTCTTCGTCGCCGCGCGCGGCGAGCAGATCGACATCGAGCTGCGCCACACCGACTGGTTTCGCGTTCGCACCGTCGGCGGCAAGGTCGGCTGGGTCAACCGCGGCCAGCTCGAGACCACGCTCACCGCCACCGGCACGCAGAAGAGCTTTCGCGACGTGCTGGTCGACGACTACCTGAACCGCAAGCTCCAGATCGGCTTCGGCTACGGCGCCTTCAAGTCCGAGCCGATGCTCAAGGTGTGGGGCAGCTATCGCCTCTCCGAGACGCTCAGCGTCGAGGCCACCCTGGGCCAGGTGCAGGGCGTGTTCTCGGGCACCGACTTCTGGCACCTGAACCTGGTTGCCGAGCCGTGGAGCGACCTGCGCTTCTCGCCCTTCTTCGGCATCGGCGTCGGGCGCTTCCGCAACTTCCCGAACCAGAGCCTGGTGGGCGCGGAGACGACCAGCGCGAACCTCGCCAATGCCGCCGTCGGCGTGCGGTATTACCTCACCGACCGTTTCGTGCTGCGCGCCGACTACTCGCTCTACACAGTTTTCGTCAACGATCTGAAGACGCGGCAGTACCAGGCCTTCACCGGCGGTATTTCCTTCTTCTTCTAGCTGAAGCGACGCCAGAACCATGACCTTGAACAAACTCCTCCTCGCCTTGTGCCTCGCCTCGGCCGCGCTCCCCGCGCTCGCCCAGTCGACGGCGCCGCCGCCTTCCGCCGAGCCCGTGGTCATTCCGCCGGTCGACCGGCGCGATGTCAGGCTGCCGCGCTATCCGTCGAACGACCTCGAGATCGGCGCCTATACCGGCACCTACGCGACCGAGAACTTCGGCACCAGCTGGGTCTACGGCGCGCGCGTCGGCTACCACCTGACGGAGGACTTCTTCGTCCAGGCCGTCTACGGCCAGACCAAGGTCAGCGACGAATCCTTCCGGCAGATCCTGCCGGGCGGCGTGTTCGGCTCGCCGACGCAAAAGCTCGCCTACTACAACCTCTCGGTCGGCTACAACATCCTGCCCGGCGAAGTGTTCCTGTTCTCGAGCCGGGCCCGGCCGTCGCAGCTGTTCCTGGTCGGCGGCGTGGGCAGCACCAAGTTCGTCGACCAGAGGAAGCCCACCTACAACTTCGGCTTCGGCTTTCGCGTCTTCCTCACCGACTATGCGTCGCTGCAGCTCGACCTGCGCGACCACATCTTCTCGCTCGACCTGCTGGGCAAGAACCAGACGACGCAGAACCTCGAGCTGACCGCCGGCCTTTCGTTCTACTTCTGAGGAGCCTCGCTTGACTCCCCACACCCTGATCGGCCGCGCGCTTTCGGCCTTCGTCCTCGCCGCGGCGACGCTCGCCTCGCCGCTGGCCACCGGCGCGATCGCGACCCAGGCTTCGGCGCCCGACTTCACCCTGCGCACCATGAGCGGACCGAACCTGCGTCTGGCCGAGCAGCGCGGCCGGGTCGTCATGGTCAACTTCTGGGCGACCTGGTGCGGCCCCTGCCGCCAGGAGATGCCGCAGCTCGACCGGCTCTACCAGAAGTACAAGTCCTCGGGCTTCGTGCTCCTCGGCGTCAACGTCGACGAGGACGCGAGGAAGGCGGCCGACGTCGCCGCCAAGCTCGGCGTCACCTTCCCGGTGCTGCTCGACACCGACAAGGCGGTGAGCAAGCTCTACGACCTGAGCACCATGCCCTCGACCGTGATCATCGACCGCGACGGCAAGGTCCGCTACTTCCACCGCGGCTACCTCGCCGGCTACGAGGACAACTACGACAAGCAGATCCGGGAGCTCCTCAAGTGAGGTCGCCCGCCCGCATCGGCGCCACCGCAGCGCTGCTCGGCGCGGCGCTGCTGCTCGGCGGCTGCTCCAGCTTCTCGGTCCCGACGATCGAGCCCTGGGTCAAGCCCTACGAGCGCGAGCGCCTGGCCGATCCGATGATGCGGTTCTCGCGCAGCGCCCTGCCCGAGCGCCACGTCGAGCACGTGCGCGACGTGCGAGAAGGCTCGCGCGGCGCCACCGGCGTGCAGGGGGGCGGTTGTGGCTGCAACTAGAGCGGCGCTGACGCTCTGGCGACGCCTCGCGGCGCTGCTCGGCAGCCTGCTCGCCTTCGGCGGGACGGCGCGCGCCGCCGACCTGCCCGAAGACAGCGCCGAAGCGCTGCTCCACGTCTACAACGGCGGCGGCGTCACCGCCTGGGGCCCGGCCTTCCTGGTGCGAAAGAGCGTCGCCGACCGCTTCTCGATCACCGGCTCCTACTACCTCGACGCGGTCAGCAACGCCTCGATCGACGTCGTCACCACCGCCAGCAAGTACAAGGAGACGCGGCACGAGTTCGCGCTCTCGGGCGACTACGTCTACCGCGACTCGCAGATCACCATCGGCGGCATCACCAGCCACGAGCCCGACTACACCGCCAACCGCGCCAGCATCGACATCTCGCAGGAGGTGTTCGGCGGCATGACGACGGTGTCGCTCGGCTTCACCCGCGGCGACGACAAGGTCGGCAAGAAGGACTCGCCCGAGTTCTCCGACAAGGCCCGGCACTGGCAGTACCGCCTCGGCCTGACCCAGATCCTGACGCCGAAGTGGATCATGAGCGCCAACGCCGAGGCGATCTCCGACGACGGCTATCTCGGCAGCCCGTACCGCGCGGCCATCGTGTTCGGCGCCGCCGTACCGGAGCGCAACCCGCGCACCCGGTCGGCGCGGGCGATGATGCTGCGCGTGAAGGGCGACCTCGGCTCGCGCGACGCGTTCAGCGCCAGCTACCGCTACTACACCGACACCTGGGACATCAAGGGCCACACCCTGGAGCTCGGCTACAGCCGCCACTTCCGGGACGCCTGGCTGGCCGACGCCTACCTGCGCTACTACACCCAGACCAAGGCGCTCTTCTACAGCGACAACGCCACCAGCGAGACCACCTACGTCTCGCGCAACCGCCAGCTCAGCACCTTCGACAACGTCGCCCTCGGCGGCAAGGTGTCCTGGCTCTGGAAGAAGGTGCCCGGCAAGTACGAGATCAAGCTCAACGGCGCGTACGAGTTCGTGCACTTCAACTTCAAGGATTTCACCGACATCCGCACCGGCAACAAGTACGCCTACAACGCCAGCATCCTCCAGCTGTTCGTGACCGGCACCTTCTGACGAGATCACCCCATGTTGCGCCACTCTCCCCGCCATTTCCTCGCGGCGTTGCTGCTCGCCGCCGCGGCGCCTCCGGCGCTGAGCCAGGCAGCGCCGGCCCGCCCGGCCGCCGCAAGCGCACCTGCCGCCGCACCCGCCGCCGCACCCACC
>JANMCC010000362.1:0-8114 GCA_031360885.1 Burkholderiales bacterium
CCTACGTGCACGAGCAGGAAAAGATCAAGGAGCGCTGGCCGGCGGCGCTGCGCTACATCGAGGAGCACCATCTCAACGAGTTCTTCGCCGAGGGCGCGAGCGACATCGGCATCGTCGTCCAGGGCGGCAACTACAACACCCTGGTGCGTTCGCTCGAGCGGCTCGGCCTGGCCGACGTCTACGGCAACTCGAAGATCCCGCTCTACGTGATGAACGTCGCCTACCCGGTGGTGCCGGCGGAGGTGACGCGCTTTTGCGCCGGCAAGAAGGCGGTGCTGCTGGTCGAGGAGGGCCAGCCGAACTTCATCGAGCAGACCCTGGCGACTGTCCTGCGCCAGGCCGATTTGCAGACGGTGCTGCACGGCAAGGACCTCCTCGCGCCGGCCGGCGAATACACCGGCGCCGAGGTGCTGAAGGGCACGCGCGCCTTCCTCGAGCACTACGGTCGGGTCGAGCCGGCGACGCCGGCGCCGAAGCCGGCGCGGGTGATCCCGCTGACCATGGAGAAGCCGCTCGCCGAGGTGGTGCACGGCCGCCCGCCCGGCTTTTGCACCGGCTGCCCGGAGCGGCCGATCTTCAGCGCGATGAAGCTGGTGGAGAAGGAGCTCGGCGCGCACCACGTCAGCGCCGACATCGGCTGCCACCTGTTCTCGATCCTGCCGCCGTTCCACATCGGCAACACGACCATGGGCTATGGCCTGGGCACCGCCGGCGCCTCCGCCTTCACCGTCGACGCGAGCAAGCGGGCGATCTCGGTGATGGGCGACGGCGGCTTCTGGCACAACGGCCTGACCAGCGGCATCGCCAACGCGGTGTTCAACCGCAGCGACAACCTGACGATCGTCGTCGACAACAACTACACCTCCGCCACCGGCGGCCAGGACCTGCTCTCGTCGAAGCTGGCGAATCCGACGCGCAGCACCGGCCATGCGATCGAGAAGGCGGTCCGCGGCGTCGGCGTCGACTGGGTGCGCACGATTCGCCGCACCTACGACGTCGCCGGCATGCGCGACGCGCTGCGCGAGGCGCTGACCTCCAAGGAGAAGGGCCCGAAGGTGCTTATCGCGCAGTCGGAGTGCCAGCTCAACCGGCAGCGCCGGGTCAAGCCGCTGGTGAAGGCGGCGGTGGCGCGCGGCGAGCGCGTCGTGCGCGAGCGCTTCGGCGTCGACGCCGACACCTGCACCGGCGACCACTCGTGCATCCGACTCTCGGGCTGCCCGTCGCTCTCGATCAAGCCGAACCCGGATCCCTTGCGCACCGACCCGGTCGCGACCGTGCTCGACAGCTGCGTCGGCTGCGGCGTCTGCGGCGAGGTCTCGCACGCGGCGGTGCTCTGCCCCTCGTTCTACAAGGCGCGCATCATCAGCAACCCGAGCGGCTGGGACCGGCTCGCCGAGCGGCTGCGCGGCGCCGTGATCGGCTGGCTGCAGCGGCGCGACGCCCGCGCCCGCGCCCGGCTCGCGTTCTGAAGGCCCACCCGCCCTCGCACCCGGAGATCGCCATGCTCTTTCGCCAGCTGTTCGAGCCCCTGTCGAGTACCTACACCTACCTCCTCGGCTGCGAGGAAACGGGCCAGGCGGTGCTGATCGATCCGGTGGTCAATGCGATCGATCGCGACCTGGCGGCGGTGGCGAGCCTGGGGCTCAAGCTCGCCTGGACCCTCGATACGCACATTCACGCCGACCACATCACCGCCGCGCTCCATCTCCGGCAGCAGGTCGGCAGCAAGATCGCCGCGGCGGCGATCGATCGGCTGCCCTGCGCCGACCTCGGCGTGGTCGACGGCGTGCCCTTCACCGTCGGCCAGCTCGCGCTGCGGCCGATGCACACCCCCGGCCATACCGCCGGCCACTTCGCCTTCGCCCTCGACGACCGCGTCTTCACCGGCGACGCGCTGCTGATCGACGGCTGCGGCCGCACCGATTTCCAGGAGGGCGATGCCGGGACCCTCTACGACAGCGTCACCGGCAAGCTGTTCGCGCTGCCCGACGAGTGCCTGGTCTATCCGGGGCACGACTACCAGGAGCGGCAGGTCTCCTCGATCGGCCAGGAAAGGCGGCGCAACCCGCGCCTGGGCGCCGGCAAGACGCGCGAGGAGTTCGAGGCGATCATGGCCGGCCTGGAGCTGCCGTACCCGAAGTTCATCGACTGGGCGGTGCCGGGCAACCGGCAGTGCGGCGTCTGCCCGACGAATGTGCCCGAGCAGATGCAGGCCTACTGCGGCCGCATGACCGAGAGCCCGCAGGGCTGATCGCGAGAGCGAGCGAGGACGTCGTGCAACCGCTCAAGATCGCGATCATGGCCATGGGCGGCGAGGGCGGCGGCGTCCTCGCCGACTGGATCGTCGACCTCGGCGAAGGCAACGGCCACCTGGCGCAGACGACCTCGGTGCCCGGCGTCGCCCAGCGCACCGGCGCGACGATCTACTACGTCGAGCTCTATCCCGCGCAGCAGGCCGAGGCCGACCGCGGCCAGCCGGTGCTGGCGCTGATGCCGCTGCCGGGCGACGTGGACGTCGTGCTCGCCTCCGAGCTGAGGGACGGCGGCCGCGCGATCCAGCGCGGCCTGGTCACGCCCGACCGGACGCTGCTCCTCGCCTCGACCCACCGCGTCTTCTCGATCGCCGAGAAGAGCGCGCTCGGCGACGGCCGGGTCGACAGCGACGCCCTGCTGGCGCACGCGGCGCAGGCGGCGAAGCGCTTCGTCCGCTTCGACATGGCCGCGGTGGCCGAGGAGAACGGCAGCGTCATCGGCGCGGTGCTGTTCGGCGCGCTCGCCGGCACCGGCGCGCTGCCCTTCAGCCGGGCCCAGTTCGAAGCCACGATCAGCCGCGGCGGGGTCGGCGTGGCGAGCAGCCTGAAGGCCTTCGCCGCCGCGTACGCGCAGGTGCAGGGCGGGGCGGTCGATCATCCGGCGATGGCGGACCGCGCGCACGGCGATACGGCCGCGCGGCCCCTGGCCGCTGCGCTCGACGGCACGACCGACGCGCCGCCGGCTTCACCGGGTTCGCCGGCGCTGCCCGGCCTGGCGACGCTGCCCGCGAGTGCTGCGCTCGATCCGCGCATCCGCGCCCTGCTCGGCCGGATCGACACCGGCTTCGCCGCCTCGGCCCGGCCGCTCCTGCGCGAAGGCGTGCGCCGCCTCGTCGACTACCAGGATCCGGCCTACGCCGACCTCTACCTCGACCGCATGGCGAAGATCGCCGCGCTTGCCGGCGCCGAGGGCCGGCTGCTCGACGAGACCGCGCGCCACCTCGCGCTCTGGATGTCGTACGAGGACACGATCCGGGTCGCCGCGCTGAAGACGCGCGGCTCGCGCTTCGAGCGCGTCAAGAACGAGGTCCGGGCCGGCAGCGACCAGGTGCTGGCGATCGACGAGTACCTGCATCCGGGCGTGCGCGAGATCGCCGAGACCCTGCCGGCTTCGATCGGCCGGCGGGTCGAGCGCCCGGGCTGGCTGCGCAGCGCGGTCGAGCGCTTCACGCAGAAGGGCCGGGTCGTCACCACCAGCTCGCTGGGCGGCTTTCTCCTGCTCTACCTGATCGCGGGCATGAAGCGCTGGCGTCGGGCGACCACGCGCTACGCCGCCGAGAACGCGGCGATCGAGACCTGGCTGGCGCGCATCGCCGCGGCGGCGGCGACGAGTCCCGAGCTGGCGGCGGAGGTGGCGCAGTGCCAGCGCCTGGTCAAGGGCTACAGCGAGACCCACGAGCGCGGCGTGCGCAATTTCGAGACGGTGATGGCGGCCCTGCACAAGGCCGGCCCGGCGCTCGCGCCGGCGACGCTGCGCGAGCTGCGCGAGGCGGCGCTGGCCGACGAGCACGGCAGCACGCTCAGCGCCACGCTGGCGCGGCACGCGCTCGCCTGACGCCGCGGGAAGGAGAGCGGAGCATGAGCACTTCCTATCGCGACGATCCCGAGGCGATCCGGGCGCTGGTGCAGCCCGACCGGGTGCACCGCGACCTCTACATCGACCCCGACCTGTTCGCCCTCGAGCAGGAGCACTTCTTCGCCAACACCTGGAACTACGTCGGCCACGACTCGCAGCTGCCCCGGCCCGGCGACTACATCCGCAACGAGATCGCCGGCCAGCCGCTGATCGTCGTGCGCCACCAGGACGACACGATCCGGGTGCTGATGAACCGCTGCGCGCACAAGGGCTCGCGGCTGGTGAGCGCGCCCTCGGGCAACACCGGCAAGCACTTCCGCTGCCCGTACCACGCCTGGACCTTCCGCACCGACGGGTCGCTGCTCAACATGCCGCTGAAGAACGGCTACGACGGCACCGCGGTGCACGAGTGCGAGAGCGGCAAGGGCCTGGTCGCGGTGAAGAACGTGCGCGTCTACCGAGGCTTCGTCTTCGCGAAGATCAACGACGTCGGCCCTGGCTTCGAGGAGTACTTCGGCGACTCGCTCAGCTCGATCGACAACATGGCCGACCGTTCGCCCGAGGGCCGGCTCGAGATCGCCGGCGGGTGCCTGCGCTTCCTGCACCAGTGCAACTGGAAGATGTTCGTCGAGAACCTCAACGACACCATGCATCCGATGGTGGTGCACGAGTCCTCGGCCGGAACGGCCAAGCGGATGTGGATGGACAAGCCCGCCGAAAGCCCCAAGCCGATGGCCATCGAACAGTTCACGCCTTTCATGTCCGATTACAAGTTTTTCGAGGACATGGGTGTGCGGGTGTTCGACAACGGGCACAGTTTCTCCGGCGTGCACTTCAGCATCCACAGCAAGTACTCGGCCGTGCCGGCCTACGACGCCGCCATGAAGGCGGCCTATGGCGACGAGCGCACGGCGCGGATCCTCGGCCTGGCGCGGCACAACACGGTGTACTACCCCAACCTCACGATCAAGGGCGCGATCCAGGCGATCCGCGTCGTCAAGCCGATCGCCGTCGACAAGACGCTGGTCGAGAGCTGGACCTTCCGCCTCGCCGGCGCGCCGCCCGAGATGCTGCAGCGCACGGCGATGTACAGCCGCCTCATCAATTCGCCGTTCTCGGTCGTCGGCCACGACGACCTGCAGGCGTATCGCGGCATCCAGGCGGGGCTGCACGCCAGCGGCAACCCCTGGGTCAGCCTGCACCGCAACTTCGACCCGGCGGAGATCGGCGAGCGCGACCTCACGACCGTCGGCACCAGCGAGATCTCGATGCGCAACCAGTACCGCGCCTGGGCGCGCTACATGACGATGGCGCTATGAAGCCCCCACGCTCACTTCGTTCGCTGCCCCCCGAGGGGGCGCGGCCGGCCTTGGGGCGGCCCGGCGCCCGGCCGACCAAGCTGTTCAGCGAGCGCCAGCTCGTCGACTTCGTGGTCCGCGAGGCGCGGCTGCTCGACGAGAAGCGATACGCCGAGTGGAACGCCCTCTTCACCGACGACGCCATCTACTGGGTGCCGCTCGTGCCCGAGCAGCCCGAAGGCCTGGACCACACCTCGCACCTCTACGAAGACAAGCTGCTGCGCGAGCTGCGCATCGAGCGGCTGAAGAGCCCGCGCGCCTTCTCCCAGCAGCCGCCGACGCGCAGCCTGCACCTGCTGCAGACGCCGACCCTCGAGCCGGGCGATCCGGCGCGGCCCGGCGAGCAACTGCTGCGCACCGTGTTCCAGTACACCGAGTCGCAGGGCGACGAGCTGAGCACCTTCGTCGGCGTCTGCTGGCACCGCCTCGTCGTCGAAGCCGGCGCGCTGCGCATCCGGCAGAAGCGCGTCGACCTCATCAACAGCGACGCCGCGCTGCCGGCGGTCCAACTCTTCATCTGAACCGAACGAATGTCCACTGTCTACGCCGAGTTCAAGCGGGTCGCGGCCCGGCGCGGCGACGCCCCCTTCATCCATGTCGAGCCGGTCACCGCCGGGGCCTACGGCATCGAGCCCGGCCCGCGCACCTGGCGCGAGGTGGCCAAGGAGGTCGATCGGCTGCGCAAGGCCTATTCGAACGCCGGCTACTCCTGCGGCCACCGCGTCGGCCTGCTGCTCGAGAACCGGCCGGCGTTCTTCACCCACTGGCTCGCCCTCAACGGGCTCGGCATCAGCATCGTGCCGATCCACGCCGACATGCGCGCGGCCGAGCTGATCTACCTGATCGGCCACAGCGAGATCGCCCTGGCGGTGGCGATGCCGGGCCGCGAAGGCGCGCTGCGCGAGGCGGCGAGCAGCGCCAACGTCCAGCTCGACACGATCCGCCCCGAAGTCTCGGGCCACATTCCGCCGGTGCGCGCGGTGTTGCGGCCGGTCGCACAGCCGATCGGCCGCAATACCGAGTGCGCGCTGCTCTACACCTCGGGCACCACCGGCAAGCCGAAGGGCTGCCGCCTCGCCAACGGCTACTTCCTGCGCGCCGGCGAGTGGTATCTCGGCCTGGGCGAGCTCGCCACGGTGCGCTCCGACGTCGAGCGTTTCATCACGCCGCTGCCGCTCAGCCACATGAACGCGCTCGCGTTCTCCTCCATGGCGGCGATCCTCTCCGGCGGCTGCATCGTCCAGCTCGACCGCTTCCATCCGGGCTCGTGGTGGCAGAGCGTGCGCGAGAGCGGCGCCACGGTGGCGCACTACCTCGGCGTGATGCCGGCGATGCTGCTGTCGGCGCCGCCGAGCGAGGCCGACCGCATGCACGAGTTGCGCTTCGGCTTCGGCGCCGGGGTCGACCCGCGCCACCATGCCGACTTCGAGGCGCGCTTCGGCCTGCCCCTGCTCGAGGCCTGGGCGATGACCGAGACCGGCGCGGCCGCCTGCATCATGGCCAGCCGCGAGCCACGCCACGTCGGCACGCGCTGCTTCGGCCGCGCCGACTTCTTCGTCGAGACCCGGATCGTCGACGAGAGGGGCGCCGACACCGAGGTCGACGTGCCCGGCGAGCTGCTCGTGCGCGCCGCCGGCGACGATCCGCGCGCCGACTTCTTCCTCGGCTACCTGAAGGACGAGATGGCGACCGAGGGCGCCTGGGGGGGCGGCTGGTTCCACACCGGCGACGTGGTGCGGCGCAGCGTCGACGGCGACTTCCATTTCGTCGATCGGCGCAAGAACGTGATCCGGCGCAGCGGCGAGAACATCTCCGCGGTGGAGGTCGAAAGCGTGCTCGACACGCATCCGGCGGTGGCGGCGAGCGCGGTCGCGGCGACGCCCGATCCGACCCGCGGCGACGAGGTGCTCGCCTGCATCGTCCTGCGCAAGGCGGCCAACCTGCCGCCGCCCGAGAAGATCGCGGCGAGCATCGTCCGCCACGCCCTCGCCCGGCTGTCGTACTTCAAGGCGCCGGGCTACGTCGCCTTCGTCGACGCCTTGCCGCTGACGCCTTCGCAGAAAGTGCAGCGCGGCGAGCTGCGCGAGCTGGCCAAGCGCCTGCCCGGCAGCCCGCAATGCCACGACATGCGCATGCTCAAGCGCAGGCAGAAGCGCATCGATGCGGCCGCCGGCCAGGCCGGCGTCTCGGCGCTCGGCAGCCTGACCAGCGCCGGCGATCTCACCGGCGCCGGGGGGCTGACCAGCGCCGGCACGCTGAGCGGAGCGGGCACGCTGAGCGGAGCGGGCACGCTGAGCGGAGCGGGCACGTTGAGCGGCGCGGGCCCCCTTGGCGGCGCGGGGGAGCTCCCCGGCCCGGACCCGGGCGCACTCGCCGGCATCGCCGGCATCGCGCCGCCGCCGGTCCTGAAGCCGAGGACGCCCGCCGCTTCGCGGACCCTCCCGCCCGCCGGCGCCCCGTCCGGCAAGGGCGAAGACGGCGACGACGGCGCCTGACGTGCCGCGCGCGTCGTACGAAGGGGTCGCCGTCGCCGTGCCGGTGACGGTGCCGTACCGGCGCTATTCGACGCACGGCGCGCACTGGTTCGTCGGCCAGGCGCTCGAGGCGCTGGTCGATCGCTCGGGGCTGAAGAAGGAGCAGATCGACGGCCTCACCGTCAGCAGCTTCTCGCTCTCGCCCGACACCGCCGTCGGCGTGACACAGCACCTGGGCCTCTCGCCGCGCTGGCTCGACCACATCCCGACCGGCGGCGCCTCGGGCGTGATGGCGCTGCGCCGCGCGGCACGCGCGGTGCAGGCGGGTGACGCCGACGTCGTCGCCTGCGTCGCCGCCGACGCCAACCACGTCGAGTCGTTCCGGCAGATGCTC
>JANMCC010000376.1:0-4926 GCA_031360885.1 Burkholderiales bacterium
ACGTTGTCGTGGCCGCGGAAGATGTTGGCGCCGCCGCCGCTGACGCCGATGTTGCCGAGCGCGAGCTGCAGGATGCAGGAGGCGCGCACGATCGCGTTGCCGGTGGTGTGCTGGGTCTGGCCCATGCACCAGACGATCGTGCTCGGCCGGTTGTCGGCCATCATCTTCGCGACCTTGTAGACCGTGGCCTCGTCGACGCCGGTGACCTCGGTGACCTTGTCCGGGGTCCACTTGGCGAGCGCCTCGTCGCGCACCTTGTCCATGCCGTAGACGCGGTCGGCGATGTACTGCTTGTCTTCCCAGCCGTTCTTGAAGATGTGATGCAGCATGCCGAACAGGAAGGCGATGTCGGAGCCGGAGCGCAGGCGCACGAACTCGTCGGCCTTGGCCGCGGTGCGGGTGAAGCGCGGATCGACTACGATCATCTTGGTGCCGGTTTCCTTGGCATGCAGCATGTGCAGCAGGGAGACCGGGTGCGCCTCGGCAGCGTTGGAGCCGATGTACATCGCGCACTTCGAGTTGCGCATGTCGTTGTACGAGTTCGTCATCGCCCCGTAGCCCCACGTGTTCGCGACGCCCGCGACCGTGGTGGAGTGGCAGATGCGGGCCTGGTGGTCGCAGTTGTTGCTGCCCCACAGGCTCACCCACTTGCGCAGCAGGTAGGCCTGCTCGTTGTTGTGCTTCGACGAGCCGACGACGAAGATCGAGTCGGGCCCGCTCGCCTTCTTCAGCTCGAGCATCTTGGCGCTGATCTCGGCCAGCGCCTGGTCCCAGCCGATCTTCTGGTACTTGCCGTCGACCAGCTTCATCGGCGACTTGAGGCGGTAGTCGCCATGGCCGTGCTCGCGCAGCGCGGCGCCCTTGGCGCAGTGCGCGCCGAGATTGATGGGCGAGTCGAACACCGGCTCCTGGCGGACCCAGACGCCGTTCTCGACCACCGCGTCGACGGCGCAGCCGACCGAGCAGTGGGTGCAGACCGTTCGGCGGACGACCGGCTTGGCCGCGGCCCCGGCCGGCGCATCGGCCGCCTTGGCCTTCCTCACCAGGCTGAGCTGCGATGTCGCCAGGCCGACGCCGACGCCCAGCCCGGAGCGGCGCAGGAACGAGCGCCGGTCCATGGTGGGGATGGCACGGCCGACGCCGCGCTCCAGGCTCGACACCAGCGAGGAAGCCGGAGCGCTGCCGCGTCCGGAGGATTTGCGCGTGAGCAGCATCGGTTTCTCCGCGAACGAGGGCCGCTCAGGCCTTCGTGGTTTCGTAGTAGCGCAGGACGTGCGGCGTGAGGCGGTAGCCCTCGCCTTCGGCAGCCGCGGGAGCGGCGGCGACGCCGGCTTCGGCGATCACGCCGCGGTGCAGCGCGCCGGCTGCGACGGCGGCGGCGCCGACCGCGCCGGCGCCGAGAAGGAGGCTGCGACGGCCGGGGCGCGCCGGCGACGGCTCGCCTCCGGTCGGGGTCTGCGGGGCGGTTCGGGGCTTCATCGCTGTCTCCTTCGGGTCCGGGGGCCGGGTAAGCCTCCACTGGGAATCTATTCAGTCGCCCGAGGGGCGTCAATTGGGATATGCCATCGGCGTCATAGGTGCGAGGGGCTCAGCCGTCGAGCAGATCGAGGCCCTGTGCCTCGACCGCGAAAAAATCACGGCTGAAGCCCGCCAGGGCGCGATAGAAATCGGCCCGGGGGTGCGCTTCGAGCGCGTCGCAGAGCGGCTCGACCCAGCCGCGCAGGTGGGCGTTGAAGAAGCGCTGCTGCGCGCCCAGGTTGCTCACGCCCAGGTCCTCGCCGGCGATCAGGAAGCGCATCACCTCGCACAGGCTGGCGATGTGGTCCTCGGTCTCGCTCACCTCCTCGGGCCGCTCGAGGCCGAGCGTCTTCAGGTCCTGGCGCAACGCGACCAGCGGCTTGGCGTTCAGGCTGCCGGCGAGATGGAACGAGGCGTAGAGGAACACCTCCGGCTTGCCGACGCCGAGGAACAGGTCCGCGTACTCGTCGGCGACGGCGGTGGCCCCGAGCCGACGCGAGGCGGCGACCAGCTCGCCCCAGGCGCGCTCGAGGAACGCGCCCTTCACCGGCGCCTCGGTGACGGCGACCCGGAGCTGCGAATAGAGCTCCGCGTCGGGCGGGGCATAGAACAGGTGGGCGAGCAGGCCGTAGACCTCGGCGCGGGCGAGCTCCTCGTGCTCGCCGACACCGCGAAAGCCCACCGCCGGCATGCGCTGCGAACTCATAGCTCGTCGATCCGGACTTCGCCGGGATCGGTGTGGATGTCGATGATCCGGCAGTCACCGCACATCTTCAGGCGTGCCGCCGCCGCACCCTGGAACATGGCATGGCCGCTCAGCTTCGAGACCATGAGCTCGATCGCCCGCAGCGTGCCGAAGGGCTTGCCGCACCGCACGCAGCAGAACGGCTCGGCCTCGTTCAGCACCCGCGCCTGCGCCCTTGCCTTGCCGGCGTCGGCGAGGAGCAGGCGCGGCTCGAGCCGGATCGCGTCTTCCGGGCAGGTGGTCGCGCACAGGCCGCACTGGACGCAGTTCTTCTCGAAGAAGCGCAGCTGCGGCCGGTCGCTGTTGTCGGCCAGCGCCGCCTCCGGGCAGGCGCCGACGCACGCCAGGCAGAGCGTGCAGGCGGCGGTATCGACGATCAGGTTGCCGAACGGGCTGGCCGGCGCCGGCAGCGCGATCGCGTCGGGCACGACCGCGGCGCACTGCATCAGGTGGTCGAGCGCGAGGTCGAGGGTGCTGCGCTTGTCGGCCTGGACGCTGAAGGTCGCGGCGCGAGCCACGCCGGCGGCCGGCGCCGCGGCGAGGGCCCGGTCCACCGCGGCCAGGGCCGGATCGGTGGCCGCGCCGCCGCGACTTGCCGCGACCACGGGCGCCGGACCGCTGGCACGAGCGGCGAGCGCATCCACGCCTGCACCCGCCGCGTCGACGATCGCGAAGTGGCCGCCGCCGAAGCCGAGGCCCGTCAGGATCGCCTGCGCCACCTCCATCTGCGCCGCCACCGCGCGCCGGTAGTCGGGCGCTTCTTCCTCGGTCATCAACACCCAGACCTGCACCGCGCCGAGCGCGATCGCCGAAAGCCAGAGGTCGATGCCGACCGAGGCCGTGTGCCAGACCTCGAGCGGCAGCACCCGCGCCGGCAGGCCGCGCACCGCTGCGTCGGTGCGGGCCGCCCGGCCGAGCGCGCCGACGACGCGGACGCCCGCCCCCTGGCTGTGGATCAGCAGCGCCGCGTCGGCGCCGCCGGCACGCGCGTAGGTCGCGAGCAGGGTGCGGATGCGCAGGCCCAGGGCGTCGGGTCGCGGCGTCGCGTAGCTCAGCGCGCCGCTCGGGCAAACCGTGGTGCAGGCGCCGCAGCCGACGCACAGGTGCGGCTCGACGACGATGCCGCCGCCCCCGGTTCGGCCCTTGAGCGAGGCGTCGCTGCGGATCGCGCCGGCCGAGCAGACCTCGATGCAGGCGACGCAGCCGATCTGCTCGTTGCGGCTGTGCGCGCAGATCTTCTGCCTGTAGTTGAAGAACTTCGGCTTCTCGAACTCGCCCACGCTCTCTCGAAGCTGCAGCACCGCGTCGATCAGGGCGGCGTCGCCCGCGGCATGGAAGTAGCCCTGCGGCGGCTGGTGCAGGGCGATCTGCGGCACGGTGCCGAGGTCGAGCACGAGATCGAAAGACTCGCTGACCTGCTGCGCGGCGCGCTCGAAGTCGATCGCGCCGGCGGCCTCGCAGACGCGGACGCATTCGCGCTGACCGGTGCACTTCGCCAGGTCGATCTGGTAGCTGAAGTCGATCGCCTGCTCCGGACAGACGGCGATGCAGGCGTTGCAGCGCGTGCACAGGTCGAGGTCGATGGGGTTGGCGCTGGTCCAGCTCGCCTCGAAGGCGCCGAGCCAGCCGGTCAGGCGGGTCAGCGTGCCGGCGTGCACCGCCATCGTCCGCTCCTGCGGCAAGGTGCCGCCGGAGCGCGAGAGCAGGATCTTGACGTCGAGCTTGTCGTCGAGCATGCGCGCCGCGCGCGTGGCCGCATCGGCCGGGCCGATCACCAGGGCACGACCGGCCGAGCCGTAGCTCACGACCGGCACGGGCTCGGCGGCCGGGAGCTGCGCCGCGGCGATCAGCGCCGCCAGCTTCGGCAGCGCGGCGTGAGCGTCTTTCGACCAGCCGCCCGACTCGCGGATGTTGACGAATCGGATCGGCCGCTCTGCGACGCCCGGGGCGCCTTCGGTTTCCTCGTTCAGCTCGAGGAAAAGCCGGCTCTCCTGGGTGCAGGCGACGAGCAGGGCATCGCCGCCCTTGGCCGCGCGCTGGAACGCGCCGGCCTCGCGCCGGCACAGCGTCGAGTGGACCGTCTCGAGCCCGGCTCCCGCATCAGGCCCGAGGGCCCGGCGCAGCGCCGGACCGTCCAGGGGCATCGTCTTGTTGCAATCGCAGATCAGGGTCGTCATCGGGGCGGGTCGGGGAAACGGAAGCGATCGGTGCCGGGTCTTCGAGGCGCATGGACTCTGCCACCTCGGGCGGCGAGGCACCATCGGTGGATGCCGCAGCGGCTTCAGGAGCCGCGCGGGTGGGGCCTTCCGCGGCCACCTCCTCGTGGTCGAACAGGCCGAGGAAGCGGGCCTGGGTCATCTGCCGCAGCATCGAGTCCGGAATCGGGTCGGGCTTGCCGTAGTCGTCGATGTAGGTGTCGAGCCCGTCCATCACGTTGAAGTGCGGATCGCTGAACAGCTTCTTCATCGCCGCATTGCTGACGTCGGCATCGACGCCGGCGCCGCCGAAGCGCGAGTAGTCGGAGCTGCGCGTCAGGGCGGCCACGTCGTGCATCGTGGGCCGCGGCGGCGGCGCCTCGACCGGCGCGGCAGGCTCTGCCGGCGCGGGCGCCGCCAGCGGCGCGGCATGCGCAGGCACGAGCGGCGCCGGCGCGGCGCCGGCAG
>JANMCC010000268.1:0-12585 GCA_031360885.1 Burkholderiales bacterium
CCTCGCCGCGATGTCGCACCATGATCCGAAAGACCCTCGTTCTCCTGACCGCCCTCGTCGCCGCCATGACCTTTGCCCAGACTTCGCTCCAGCCTCCCGTCGCGCCGCGCGAGCCCAAGGACGTGACCGTGCACGGCGACCGCCGCGTCGACGACTACTTCTGGCTGCGGGAGCGCGACGATCCCCGCACGATGCCGCACCTGCGCGCCGAGAACGCCTATGCCGACGCATGGTTCGCCCCGCATGCCGCCCTGAAGGAAAAGCTCTACCAGGAGATGTTCGGCCGGATCCAGCAGGACGACGACTCGGTGCCCTATCGCAAGGGCCTGTGGTGGTATTCGACGCGTACCCAGAAGGGCGAGCAGTACCCGCGCTACATCCGCCGCTGCGCCGTCGGCAGCGAGCGCGCCTACGACCCGAGCGGCAGCGACCAGACGATGCTCGACCTGAACGAGCTGGCGCGCGGCCAGGCGTTCCTGCGCCTCGGCCTCGCGACCGTGAGCCGCGACGCCGACCGGCTCGCCTACAGCCTCGACCTGACCGGCGGGCGCGACTACACGCTGCGCCTGCGCGAGCTCGCAACCGGCAAGGACGACGCCTGGTCGATGCCGCAGGTCGCTTCGGCGGAGTGGGCCAACGACAGCCGCACGCTCTACTACGTGACGATGGATCCGCAGAGCAAGCGTGCCGACAAGCTCTGGCGCCACGTGGTCGGCGCCGCCGGCCCGGACACGCTGGTGCTGGAGGAGAAGGACGAGCTGTTCGACCTCGGCATCGGCAAGACCCGCGACGAGAGGTTCCTGGTGCTGACCAGCGAGAGCAAGGACGCGAACGAGCAGAGCCTGCTCGACGCCGACGCCCCGGCCGACCAGGCGGCGCTGCGCATCGTCTTTCCGCGCCGCGCCGACGTCGAGTACCACGTCGACCATCGTGCCGGCAGCCTGTTCGTGCGCATCAACGACACCGGCCGCAACTTCCGGCTGGTCAAGGTCGACGCGGCGAAGCCCGACCTCGGCCGCGCCGAGCAGCTGATCGCCGCGCGCGACCGCGTCATGCTCGACGACTTCGACCTGTTCGCCGAGGACCTGGTGGTGACCGAGCGCGTCGCCGGCAGCCTGCAGCTTCGCGTCGTCGACCTGGTGCGCGGCGGCGAGCACACCGTCGCCTTCGACGAGCAGGCGTACACGGTCCACACCTCGGGCAACGCCGAGTTCGAGACCCGCACGCTGCGCTTCGTCTACGACTCGATGACGATGCCGGCCTCGACCTACGACTACCGGCTCGACAGCCGCGAGCGGGTGCTGAGGAAGCGCCAGCCGGTGCCCGGCTACGACCCGGCCCTCTACCAGGGCGAGCGGGTCATGGCCAAGGCGGCCGACGGCACCGAGATCCCGATCTCGCTCGTCTGGCGGCGCGACCAGAAGCGCGCCGGCCCGCAGCCGCTGCTGCTCTACGGCTACGGCAGCTACGGGATCGCGCTCGACCCCTGGTTCTCGCAGAGCCGGGTGTCCCTGCTCGATCGCGGCGTGATTTACGCCATCGCCCACACCCGCGGCGGCGGCGACCTCGGCCGCACCTGGTACGAGGCGGGGAAGATGGGGAAGAAGCAGACCACCTTCAGCGATTTCATCGCCTGCGCAGAGGCCCTGATCGCGCGTGGACTGACTTCGCCGAAGCAGCTCGCGATCGAGGGCGGCAGCGCCGGCGGCCTGCTGATGGGCGTGGTCGTCAACCAGCGGCCCGACCTGTTCAGGGCGGTGATCGCCGAAGTGCCGTTCGTCGACGTCATCACCACCATGCTCGACGAGACGATCCCCCTCACCGTGGGCGAGTTCATCGAGTGGGGCAACCCCAAGCTGCCCGAGCAGTACGCCTGGATGCGCGCCTACAGCCCCTACGACAACCTCAAGGCCGGCGCCTATCCGGCGATGCTGGTGCGCAGCGGCCTGAACGACACCCAGGTCGCCTACTGGGAGCCGGCGAAGTACGTGGCCAGGCTGCGCAGCCTGAAGACCGACCGCAACCCGCTGCTCTTCAAGATCAACCTCGAGGTCGGCCACGGCGGCGCATCGGGCCGCTTCGATTCGCTGCGCGAGATCGCCGAGGACGACGTGTTCCTGCTGGTCGAGCTCGGGCTGGTCGACTGAGCGGGTGCGTCGCCAGCACCCCACTCAGACGTCGAAGAACACCGTTTCGCCTTCGCCCTGCAAGCGGATGTCGAAGCGGTAGACGGCGGCGCCGTCGTCGCTGCGGCGGTCGGTGCGCTCCGCGACCAGTGTCTTGCGCCGCGCTTCCCATTCGATCAGGTTGATCACCGGATCCTTGGCGTTGGCCGCGGCCTCGTCGCTGAAGTAGATGCGCGTGCTGAGGCCGATGTTGATGCCCCGCGCGACGATCCAGGCGTTGATGTGCGGCGCCATCGTCCTTCCGTTGCGGCCTTCGGCCGCGCCGGGCTTGATCGTGTCGAAGGAGTAGACGCCGGTGTCGAAGTCGGTGCAGCTGCGGCCCCAGCCGCGAAAGTGCGGGTCGAGCGACTTGCCGGGCTGGCGGTCGGCGGGGTGCGCGTACTTGCCGTCGGCGTTGGCCTGCCAGATCTCGATCAGCACGTCCTTCAGCACAGTGCCGATGCCGTCGAAGACGCGGCCTTCGATGCGGATCCGCTCGCCTTTCGTTTGTGCAGCGACGAGGACGCTGCCGAAGTTGTTCTCGAAGATGTCGAAGCCCGCGGCCTTGGGCGCGAGGCCGATGTGCACGTAGGGGCCGGCTGTCTGCGACGCGGTCTCGCGTCGCACCAGGAGGTGGCTGCCGCCCGGGGCGCTGAAGGGATGGCTCATTGCAGCGCTCCTTCCGGCGTTTTCTGCACGTGGTTCTCGAACAGCGTGGCGCGGTGGCCGCGCAGGACGATGTCGAAGCGGTAGGCGCGGCTGTCGAGCTGGACGAAGGCGCCGATGTCCTGCAGCGCGATCAGGCCGCGGATCTGCTCCTCGCTCGGCGCGACGCCGAGGATCGGGCAGCTCCTGATCAGCGGGTCGCCCTCGAAGTACATCTGCGTGATCAGCCGCTGCACCCAGCCGTCGCCCGAGATTGCGTAGTGGATGTGGGCCGGGCGCCAGTCGTTGACGCGGTTGCGCCAGGGATAGGGGCCGGGCTTGATGGTGCGGTAGGCGTAGTAGCCGTTCTCGTCGGTCAGCATGCGGCCGCAGCCGCCGAAATTGGGGTCGAGAGCGCCAATGTACTGGTCCTTCCTGTGCCGGTAGCGGCCGCTCGCGTTGCACTGCCAGACCTCGACCAGCGCGTTCTTCACCGGCCGGCCGAGCTGGTCGTGCACGTAGCCGTGGACGACGATGCGCTCGCCCACCGGCAGGCCGTCCTTGGCGTAGTTGAGGATCAGGTCGTTGTCCTTGGGCCCCAGCTCCTCGGCGCGAAACACCGGCGCCGTCACCTCGGACAAGGACTGCTGCAGCGAGATCAGTGCCAGGCGCGGGCTGCGCAGCACGCTCGTCTTGTACGCCGGCGTGTAGGCCGGCGGGTGCGACGTGGTGTCGCGCATCAGGAATTCGGCGTCGGCGGCAGGTGTTCTCGACATGGTGTGCCCGGGTAGGGGGGAAACTCAGGCGGCGATCGCAGTGTGCGCTGCCGCGGCGGGCAGGCGCAGGAGCCGGCGCGCTTCTTCGACCGTCGCCGGCCGACGCCCGTAAGCGTCGCACAGGTCGACGACCTGCTTCACCAGCGCCGCGTTCGACGGCGCCAGCGTGTCGCGGTCGAGGCGGACGTTGTCCTCGAGGCCCGTGCGGCAATGGCCGCCGAGCTCGAGCGACCACTTCGCGAGCGTGATCTGCTCCTTGCCGATGCCGGCGCCCGTCCAGGTCGCATCGGGCGCGAGGCGCGCCAGCGTGCGGACGTAGAACTCGAACACCTCGCGATCGACCGGCATGGCGTTCCTGATGCCCATGACGAACTGGACGTGCAGCGGGCCTGCGATCTTGCCCGCCTTCTGCAGTGCGACCGCCTGGAAGATCATCGACAGGTCGAAGGCCTCGATCTCCGGCTTGATGCCGTAGGTCTTCATTTCGGCAGCCAGCCAGTCGACCAGGTCGGGCGCGTTGTCGTAGACGCGGGTCGGGAAGTTGACCGAGCCGCTCGCCAGCGACGCCATGTCGGGCCTGAGGTGCAGCATGCCGCCGCGCTCTCTCCCCGCGCCGGAGCGGCCGCCAGTCGAGACCTGCGTGATCATCCCCGGGCAATGCCGGCGGATGCCGTCGAGCACGAGGGCGAAGCGCTCGGCCGAGGACGTCGGCGTCTCGTCGTCGTTGCGCACGTGCAGGTGCACCAGGGTCGCTCCGGCGTCGTAGGCGGCGTGCGTCGACTCGACCTGCTCGGCCACGGTGATCGGCACCGCCGGGTTGTCCTTCTTGCGCGGCAGCGAGCCGGTGATGGCGACCGAAATGATGCAGGGCTTGCTCATGGCCGCTTGTCTCCTCTGTTCAGCTTGGCCGCGGCCGCCTGCAGGGCGAGCCTGTAGCCGAGGGTGCCCAGCCCGACGATCACGCCCTCGGCGATGTCCGACAGGTAGGAATGGTGGCGAAAGGCTTCGCGCTTGTGCACGTTGCTCAGGTGCACCTCGATGAACGGGATGGCGACGCCGGCGAGCGCGTCGCGCAGCGCCACGCTGGTGTGCGTCAGCGCCCCCGGGTTGATGACGACGAAGCGCACGCCCTCGTCGCGCGCGGCGTGGATGCGGTCGACGATCGCGCCTTCGTGATTGCTCTGGAACGCCGCCAGCTCGAGGCCCAGCGATTCGCTCTCCTTGCGGCACATCGCCTCCACGTCGGCCAGGGTTTCGGCGCCGTAGATCGCCGGCTCGCGCGTGCCGAGCAGGTTGAGGTTGGGACCGTTGACGAGCAGGACCTTCATGACTTTTGTCTCCGCGACCTGGTGGCGATCGCCCCGGCGCATGGTAGTGCCGCTCAGTAGCGAAGTTTGCGTCCGTGCGACCCTCGAAGCGGGTCGACGCGGGTGATCGCGCACTGCCCGGGAGACGAGGCGCCGAGGCCGGGCCTAGGTCGTTGCGGCGCCCGGCCGGCGCGGATGCTCGGCGAAGAAGCGCAGCATCTCGCGCGACGCGTCGGGCCCGTCGCCGTCGGTGAAGCTCCCGGCGGCGTCGCCGCCGATCCAGGCGTGCCCGGCGCCGTGCACGACCCAATGCTCGGCCCGGCTCGGTCCCGAGCCTTCGGCCGGGTGGTAGACGGTGCGGGTGAAGGCGCGGCCGGGGCCGTTCGCCGCCCCGATCTCGCGCCGCGCCTGCGCTGGCATGCCGCCGAGCGTCGCGTCGACCAGGTGGCTGCCGTTGAGGACGTGCACCGTGCTGTCGGCGTCGCCGTGGAACACGATCGTGGGAACGGCAGCGGCAGCCGCGTCGGCGGCCGCGCTGCGGGCGCCCGACTTCATCGCCGAGAACGCCGACACGACGTCGTGGGCGGCACCCGGCGGCAGGCCGGAATGCACGCCCGCGGCGGCGAACAGGTCGGGATACTCGCGCGCCAGGATCGCTGCCATCGCGCCGCCGGCCGACAGGCCGGCGACCCAGACGCGGTCGGCGTCGACGCGGTGCGTCGCCATGACATGACGCGTCATGCCGGCGAGCAGCGCCGGCTCGCCTTGGCCGCGGCGCTGGTCCTCGGGCACGAACCAGTTCCAGCACTTGTGCGCGTTCGAGCGCGGCGCCTGCGCCGGATAGAGCACGTACAGGCCGAGCTCCTGGGCCAGGGCGTTCATCCGCGTGCCCGCGGCGAAGTCGTCGGGGTCCTGGGTGCAGCCGTGCAGCATCACGACCAGCGGCAGGTCGCGACCTTCGAAGCCGGCCGGTTCGAACAGCTTGAAGGCGCGCGTGCCTGCTTCGGCGGTGAAGCTGCTTTCAGTGAATCGGGGGGCGGTGCGGCCGGGACGCGGACGCGCCGGCGCCTCGGGCTCGAGCACGCCGGGAAGGGTGTCGCCATCTTCGCCCGCTGCCGGCTCCGGCTCGATCTCTCGCACCAGGCCGTCGAGCACCACGGCCGAAGCCGATCCGTTGAAAGTGGGCGCTTCCGTTCGTGCGAATCCAGCCTTGGCGCCGCCTGATGCTTCCGCCAGGGCGCGCTGAATGGCTTCGGTGGCTTCGACGAGGTCGCCGCGACGGGTGATGCGGGTGGCGGCGAGGAGCTTCTGGAGGAGGGAATTCACGGGCGTTTGCGGATCATGCATGGCGGAGCGTAACCCGCCGCGGAGATTTTTGCTGCAGCGCAGCAATCACTTCGTCCGCGGCCTCGGCAGGTCGGCAGTCTCCGCTGTGAGCTCGCCGGCCCGAAGCGCCCGGGTGACGCGCGCCACCGCGCGGGCCACGTTGCGCGTCTCCTCCTGCACCGCGAGGTCGCGGTCGAGGGTGTCGTGGCTGGTCGCGTAGGGCTCGTAGTAGCCGATGTAGCGGTCGAGCCGGGCCTGATCGCCGGCATCGACCAGCCCCATCCAGTCGAGCCAGTCGGACAGCGCGCGCCGTGCGCCCTCGATGCCGGCGACGTCGCCGTGCACCATGAGCCCGTAGGCGCGCCGCTCCAGATGCTTGGGGTAGCTCCAGCCCGCGAGCTCTATCGCCTTGGCCTTGGCCGGGTCCTTGCCGTGGGTCGAGGTCGGGTCGGGATTGCCGCCGTCGGCGCAGACCAGCCGGTCGATCATCAGCTTGAGCGGGCTCGAGGTCGAGTACCAATGCGTGGGGGTAACGATCACGATCGCGTGCGCGGCGACCCAGCGCTCGTAGATCTCGCTCATCCAGTCGTTCACCTGGTTGAGCGCGTGGTTCGGATAGCAGCTGCACGGCCAGTGGCAGAGCGGCATCGCCGTCGAGACGCAGGCCTTGCACGGATGGATGTGGCGGCCGTAGTCGGAAGTGAGGAGAGAGAGGTCGAGGAAGTCGACCTCGATCTTCTCCTCCGCCAGCACCTCGCTCACCAGGCCGGCGAGACGGAAGGTCTTGGAGATCTCGCCAGGGCAGGTGCCGTCGTTGCGCGGCGAGCCGCAGACGACGAGAGCGCGCGTCATCGTCTTCGGGTCCGCCCACGCCTTCTGCGCCTGCTTCAGGCGCTCGCTCGTCGCGATCCATTCGACCGATAGCTCGTACTTCGGATCGGCGTAGCCCGGCCCGGCCTTGCGCGTGATCGGCGCCTTGCGGCCGTCGAGGTAGGCATCCCAGCCGATCGCCTCGAGCTTGCCGATCGCGACGTCCTCGCTGCGGAAGGCCGGATCGACGAAGGCATTGCGAAAGCGCCGGCTGAATTCGAGCCGCTCGAGGTTGCCGGGCCATTGGCCCTTTCGCACTTTGGTCGCCATCGCGCTTGCCTCGTCGAGTCGATCGAAATCCAATGTAGCGAGCGCATCGCGGCGGCGCTGTCGGCCAACGCCGCGAACTCGCGCGGGGAATCCCCACTCCGCGCGATATGAATGCGCAAGGGCGGCGCAAACAATCCGCCCGCCTCGGGCATGTCGTCCGGGCGCACACGTCAAGACCCGTGTGCCACTACGCTACGAGGAGAAATCCATGGCAACTACCACCAAGCGCAAGGTCGCGATCACCGAAATGAAGGTGGCGCTGACTTCGAGCAGCTCGTTCGACGATCTCGTCGCCGCCCTCAAGATCACCCTCACCGTGCCCGAACTGCCCGGCTTCAAGGGCTGCCGGCCGTGCCTCTCGGGGCTCGATCGCGTCGTGATCGAAGACCTGGCCATGCGCGGCATGCGCTGAGCCATGCGCCCACCCCCGCTCGCCTTGCCGAAGCTGGGCGTGGGCCTGGCGTTCCAGGCCCCGCTCGCGCCGCTGCTCGCGGCCGCCGGGGCCGAGCTCGATTACGTCGAGGTCGTTCCCGACATCCTCTGGACCGACCTCGGCCGCGCCGCCGAGCCGCGCTACATCGACGACCGCGCCGGACGGCGCGCGCTCGAGCAGGCGAGCAGCGGCCGGCCCGTCGTCGCCCACGGCATCGGCCTGTCGATCGGCAGCGCCGGCGTGTTCGACACGGCGCACGTCGACCAGGTCGAGCGCTGGCGCCGCCGCCTCGGCTTTCCCTGGCACAGCGATCACCTCGCGTTCCATCTCGCCGAGCACGGCGACACCCTGATGAACGTGGGCATCACCCTGCCGCTGCCGCGCGACCGCGAATCGCTGGCGCTGCTCGTGCCGCGCATCCGCGAGGTGCGCCAGCGCGTGCCGGTGCCCTTCCTGCTCGAGAACAACGTCTACTACTTCGACATCCCGGCGTGCGAGATGGACGAGCCGACCTTCCTCAACACCCTCTGCCGCGAAAGCGGCTGCGGCCTGGTGCTCGACCTGCACAACGTCTACACCAACGCACGCAACCACGGCTTCGACGCCGCCGCCCTGCTCGCCGAGCTCGACCTCGAGCATGTCGGCGAGATCCACGTCGCCGGCGGCATGGAGCTCGACGGCTTCTACCTCGACGCCCACTCCGACACGATCCCCGAGCCCGTCTGGTCGCTGCTCGAGTGGACGCTTCCGCGCTGCCCGAACGTCGGCGGCGTCACCTTCGAGCTGTTCGGTTCCTGGTTCGACAGCGTCGGCAACGAGCGGGTCAGCGCCGACCTGCGTCGCCTGCAGGCGCTGTGGACGAGCGCGACCCGGCATTCGCCCTCGCCCTGCGAATCGCCGGCGGTTCTCGCGGAGCCGGCGTGAGCGCGCTCGCGTTCCAGACGGCGCTGGCCCGGCTGATCGTCGAGCCCGACTTCCGCGACGCGGTTCGCGCCGAAGGGCCGGCCGCGCTGCCGGGTCCGCTGACGGCGCTGGAAGCATCGCGCCTCGTCACGATCGCGAGCGACCGCGGGCTCGACATGAATCGCACCCTGCACAAGGGCTTTCGCCTCGGCAAGCTGCGCGCCCTGCTGCCGCTGACCTGCAGCCTGCTGTCGCCGGCGCGCCTGGCGCGCGAGGTCGCGGCCTTCTGGCAGGCGAATCCGCCGGCGAGCTTTTCGTTCCTGCCCGAGGCGCTCGAGTTCTGCGCTTTTCTCGAGCAGCGCCCGCTGCGCTCGATCTATCTCGTCGAAGTGCTCGCCTACGAGCGCGCCACGCTCGAGCTCGAACGGGCGCGCGTCGGCCCGGCGCCGCCGCAAAGCGTTCGCTTCCGCCACGACCCGGTGCGCCTGCTCGGCACGCTCGCCGCCGGCCGCCGGCCGCGCGCGGTTCCGCCCAGGACCTGTCTCCTGCTCGGCAGCAAGGAGGGCGACGAGCCGGCGCATTGGACCCTCGTCGACGCAGAGACTTCGCCTCGTCGCTACGATCGCGGGCACGCCGCGACCACCGCCAGCGGCACGAAAGGCCTCACGAGATGAAAGCGACCTGGAACGGCGTCACCCTCGCCGAGAGCGACGACACCGTCGTCGTCGAAGGCAACCACTACTTTCCCGAAGCCAGCCTGAAGCGCGAATACACGACCTTCAGCAACCACCGCTCGATGTGCCCGTGGAAGGGCGAGGCGCACTACTACAGCGTGATGGTCAACGGCGACCTCAACCCGAACGCCGTCTGGTACTACCCGGAGCCGAGCGAGGCGGCCAGGGAGATCAAGGGCCGGGTGGCGTTCTGGAAAGGCGTGACGGTGTCGTCCTGAGCGGAGCGAAGGATCTCGTCGTTCGCGGATAGATCCTTCGCTACGCTCAGGATGACTTGGCGCGCGATGCGCGCCAAGTCACTTTCCGGCCTTGAAGTTGGTGAAGATCCGCGTCTGCACCCGCCGGATCGCCTGCGGCACGGCGTCGGGCGGCGTCATCCGCGCCTTGTCGGCATCCGACAGGAAGATCGTCTTGTTCGCCGCCACGTCCTTCTTCACGAACTTCAGCGACGCCGCATTCGGGTTGGCGTAGAACACCTTGTTGGTCAGCGCCGCCGAAACCTCGGGGCGCAGGATGTAGTTGATGAAGAGGTGCGCGTTGGCCACGTTCTTCGCGTCCTTCGGGATCGCCATCGAGTCGAAGAACAGCGTCGCCCCGCCCTTGGGCACGAGCGCCTCGATCGCCGCCGGCGCCTTCGGGTTGGCCTCGAGGGCGCGGGCGCGGGCGATGTTGATGTCGCCCGAGAAGCCCATCACCGCGCACAGCGACCCCCCCGCCAGGTCGTTGATGTAGCCCGACGAGGAAAAGCGCGTCACGAACGGCCGCACCGATTGCAGCATCTTCGCCGCCACGTCGTAGTCGGCCGCATTGGTGCTGTACGCGGGCTTGCCGACATAGAGCAGCGCCACCGGCAGCACCTCGGACGCCGAGTCGAGGAAGTTGACGCCGCAGCCCTTCAGCTTGCTCGCGTACTTCGGGTCGAAGATCAGGCTCCAGGCGTTGTCGGGCATCGGCAGGTCGCCGAGCGCGGCCTTGACCTTGGGCACGTTGATGCCGACGGTGACGTAGCCCCACAACCAATCGACGAGGTAGAGATTGCCCGGGTCGACGTTGGCGAGCTGCTTGAGCAGCGCCGGGTCGAGGTTGCTCCAGTTCGGGATCTTGGCGCGGTCGAGCTTCTGCAGCAGGCCGCCTTCGATCTGCGTCTTCGCGAAGTGCGCGCCGGGCACGACGATGTCGTAGCCGGTCTGGCCGGCGACGAGCTTGGCGTGCAGCACCTCGTTGGTGTCGTAGTTGTCGTAGTTGACCTTGATGCCGGTCTCTTTCTCGAAGTTCTTGATCGTGTCGTCGGCGATGTAGTCCGACCAGTTGTAGATGTTCAGCACCTTCGGGTCGGCGCCCGAGGCCGGCCCGGAGGTACCGAGCAGGAGGAGGCCGGCGAGCGCGAGCGCATGGCGCAGACGCGGCGGAAAGCGAGCGGGCATGGCGGAGGACTTTCTGGCGAAGGGTTGGCACGAATCCTAACGTCGGCGCAGCCCGATCCGTTGAATCTTGGTAAGGTGTGCGGTTCCGGTTTCGCCCTTCCATGCTCGACGGTTCGCCTTCTCCCGCGGTTTCCCTGGTCGCCCTCGGCGTCGTCCACCGGCGCCGATTGCGCGATGTCTACCGCTCGGCCGGCTGGCCCTGCCAGGACGCGATCGAGATCGAGCTGGTCGCCGCCGGCCTGCTGGTGCGCGAGCGCGGTCCGTTCGGCCACGAGACGCTGCGCGTCAGCGATGCCGGCATCGCCGTGCTCGCCCAGACGCTGGCCGGTAACCGCCGCCGGCGCGATGCCCACGAGCTGCTGGTCGAGCGCGTCGCCCGCGAGATGACGCGCGCCGGCCGGCTGGCGTGGCGCGGCCTGGCGGTGCGCGCCCGGGTCGGCGAGCAGTGGCAGATCGCCATGCCCGACGTGTTCTCGGTCCGGCACACGACGGTGGAGGCCTACCTCGAGCCGATCGTCCACGAGATCAAGGTGCAGCGCTCCGACCTGCTCTGCGACTTGCGCCGGGCGACCAAGCGCGAGGCCTACCTGCAGCTCGGCGGCGAATGCTGGTACGTCGTCAAGGCGGGCATCGCCGAGCCGGACGAGATTCCGCCCGAGTGCGGCGTGCTCGTCGCTCACGGCGCCGGGCTGACCGTCGCCCGGCCGGCGCCGAAGCGGCCGGCGCGAATGAGCTTTCCCCTCTGGATGGCGCTCGCCCGGGCGACGCCGGTCGAAGGCTGGCGGTTCGAGGAGGCGCAGGGCGCGCTCGGCGAGGGCACCCAGGCGCCGCCCGGCGACGGGTCGACTGCCTGACGATGCCGACTTCCGCCGCCGGCGCCGCCGCGCCGATCGAGGACGCCGTTGCCCGCCAGGACCGGCGCGCGCGTCGCGCGCTCTGGCTGGCCTTGTTCCTGATCGTTCTCTGGGGCGCCAACTTTACGGTGCAGAAGGCGGTCTTCACGGCGCTTTCGCCGGGCGGCTTCCTCTTCGTCCGCTACCTGATCATGCCGGTGGCCGCGGCGCTGCTGCTGTGCTCGCGCTACGGCCTTCGCTGGCCGAAGGTCTCGCGCAGCGACGCCTTCGCCCTGCTCCGGCTCGGCCTGATCGGCCACCTGCTGCACGTCGGCCTGGTGACCTACGGCATCCACTGGTCGACCGCGTTCTCGAGCTCGCTGATCCTCGCCTGCGGGCCGATCTTCACGCTCTTCATCCTGCACTGGCACGGGCACGAGAAGCTGACCCGCGGCCAGGTCGCCGGCGTCGCGGTCGCCTGCTGCGGCGTCCTTGCCTTCCTCTCCGACAAGCTGTTCGGCGGCCACTGGCAGGCGGGCGGCGGCGACCTGGTGCTGCTGGTCGCGGCGTCGTTGTTCTCGTACTACACGGTCGCCGCCAAGCCGCTGATCGAGCGCCTCGGCGGCGTGACCGTGATGACCTACGGCGTGCTCTTCGGCAGCGGCCCGGTCGTGTTGCTCAGCCTGCCGGCGGGGCTTGCGGTCTCGTGGATCGACATCGCGCCGGCGATCTGGGCCGGTACCTTCTACTCGGTGATCATCTCCGCCTTTCTCGGCTGGCTCGCCTGGGGCTGGATCAACGCCGTGCGCGGCGTCGCCCGGACCGCGCCGCTGATGTACCTGATGCCGCCGGTCGCCGGCCTGGTCGCCTGGGCGCTGACCGGCGAGCGCTACTCGGCG
>JANMCC010000012.1:0-4386 GCA_031360885.1 Burkholderiales bacterium
GGGGGGCCCCAACCACACCCCCGGGCCCCGGCCCCCCCGCGCCGCCCGACGCGTCAGCGGACGCTGCCGCGACGGAACAGGTTGACGATGGCCAGCAGCACCACCGCGCCGAGCAGCGAGACGCCGAGGCCGGCGAGGCTGAAGTCGTTCGAGTTGATGGTGCCGGTGCCGAACATCGGCGCCAGCAGCCAGCCGCCGAGGAACGCGCCGACGATGCCGACGACGACGTTGAGGATGACGCCCTGCTGGCCATCGGTGCGCATGAGCATGCTCGCCACCCAGCCGATGAGGCCGCCGACGATCAGCCAGATGATGAAGTTCATGGGATTCCCTTCCTGCCCTTTGCGTTGAGGAGCGCTCCGACTCGACTCCCCTCGGGGATCTCTTGTCGGAACGACGCTGCGGACTGATGCCGAAAGCGTGGATCGAAGGCTAAGGGGCCGCGGCTCGCTTGTCCAAAGGGCAGTGGCGTGACTCGCTGTCGGCCGGTTCCTACAGGCCGGATCAGGCGACGAACGCGAGCGCGCCGTCGTAGGCGCCGAGCAGCACGGCGATGACGCCGATGTTGACGACGAGATGACGCGTGCCCTGGTCGATGCCGAGGCCGAGCCGGACGGCGACGCAGGCCCAGGCGGTGACCAGCAGCAGGGCGCCGGCCTCGCGCAGGTCGAGGGCGTGGCCGCTCGCGTGGGCGATGCCGAGACCGACCATCCACAGGCCCGTGCCGAGCACCGCGGCGGCGGTGATTTCGTTGAACGTCGCTTTGCGAAGGGCGATGCCGAACAGCTTCATGAAGGGAGATTCCTTGCGGGCCCGGATCCGAGGCTCGGTCCGTTCCGCAAGGTTACGAAACGATGGCCCCTCCCGGCGCCCGGAACAGACCGGGCGTTGCCGACTATTTCGCGGCTTCGGTCTCTGCGTGCGGCAGGGCCGGGCACCGCGAGGCGGACCTTCCTGCTTCGGCGCCAGTGCCGCGCCGCTCACGTCGACCCGGCGAAGAAGGCGAGCCGGTAGCCGAGGCCCCGCAGGGTCTGGATGTGCTCGCGGCCGAGCTTCCTGCGCAGGCGGCTGACGAAGACCTCGAGCGTGTTGCAGTCGGCCTCGTCGTGGAAGCCGTACAGGGCGTCCTGGAGCGCATCGCGGGTGTGGATGCGCTCGGGCCGCATCGCCATCACCCTGAGCAGCGCCCACTCCTTCTGCGTGAGCACCACGGGCACGCCTTCGCGCCGCACCAGGTCGTGCGCCAGGTCGATCTGCAGCGACCCGAGCTGCACCACGGTCGAATCGCCGCCGCCGCTGCGCCGCTGCACCGCGCGCAGGCGGGCGAGCAGCTCTTCCGGATCGTAGGGCTTGGTCAGGTAGCCGTCGGCGCCGGCGTCGAGGCCGCGGTTCCGGTCGCTGACCTGGTCGCGCGCGGTCAGGACGATCACCGCGGGCTGGTCGCGCAGGGCGCGTACCGCGGGCATCAGCGCCAGGCCGTCGCCGTCCTCGAGGTGCAGGTCGAGCAGCACGGCGCTGTACCGGGCGGTGAGCAGGGCGCTGCGCGCCTGGTCGAGGCGGCCGACCACGTCGACCACGAAGGCCTTGGCGCGCAGGTAGCTGCAGACCGCAGCCGCCAGGTCGACGTCGCCTTCCACCAGAAGGATGCGCAAGTCACGAGCTCCTTTTGCCCGGAGGCGAGTCTAGTTTCGGAGTCGGGGCAACCTCAACGAAAATCCGAGAGGTCGGTTCAGCCGAACTTCACCCACGGTTCATACTCTCGACGCAATGGATGCTCGCGTCGCCGATGCGCGCCCGCTTCCCGCCGACGCGGTTGGCGTCGGAGAGAGGCGCCCGCCCATTCCCTCCCTGGCCCACGACGCGGTCTTCCTCGCCCTCGGCCTGCTCGCCGTGCTCGCCTGGGACGCCGCCGGCCTCGACTTGGGGGTCTCGCGCCTGTTCGGCACGGCCGCAGGCTTCGCCCTGCGCGACCACTGGCTGACCGAAGGCGTGCTGCACAACGGCGCGAGGTGGCTGGCCTGGGTGCTGGCGATCGTGCTGGTCGTCGGCATCTGGCGCCCGCTGCCGTTCGCGCGCCTGCTCTCCCGCCGCGAGCGCGTCGCCTGGGTGGCGGCGACGCTCGCCTGCGCGATCCTGATTCCGCTCCTGAAGCAGGTGAGCCTGACGAGCTGCCCCTGGTCGCTGGCCGAATTCGGCGGCACGGCGAGCTATGTCCCGCACTGGCTGTTCGGCGTGGCCGACGGCGGCCCCGGCCGCTGCTTCCCGGCCGGCCACGCCACCGCCGCCTTCTGCTTCCTGCCGGGCTACTTCGTGCTCCGCCAGGCAGCGCCCGGCGCGGCCCGGGCCTGGCTGCTGGCGACGCTCGCCGCCGGCTTCGTGCTCGGCGGGGTTCAGGTGGTGCGCGGCGCGCACTACGTCAGCCATTCGCTCTGGACCGCGTGGTGGTGCTGGGCCCTGAGCCTCGCTATGCTGCACGCGATGCGCGCCAGAACCAGCCCGCGGGACGCGGGACAGTGAGGTCGGCGGAGGAGGGCGAGCCCGCCGCCGCGGGCCGCGCCCCCGTGCCGCCGGCTCCCCTGCCGCGCACGCTGCTCGAGCGCCTGCGACAAGCCTGGACGGCGCCGCGCTCGCCGCAGGCGATCGTCCTGATCCTGGCGCTCTGGCTCACCGTCGCCGGCAACCTCGCCCTGTGGCGGGCGCTGGCGGGCCTGCAGTGGGGGCCGAGCGGCGTGGCGGTCGTCATCGGCGTCGCCGTCATCCTGATGGCGGCGATGACGACCTTCCTCTCGCTCACCGCCTGGAGCCGCTGGATGAAGCCGCTCTGGCTCGCCGTGGTGCTCGCGGCGGCGGTGTCGCAGCACTACATGCTGAACTTCGGCGCGGTCATCGACACCACCATGATCGCCAACGTCGTCGAGACCAACGTCGGCGAAGCACGCGACCTGCTCACCTGGACGCTGCTCGGCAATATCGTCGGGGTCGCAGCGCTGCCCGCGCTCTGGCTGGTGCCGCTGCGGGTGACGCGCCAGCCGCTCGGGCGCAAGACGCTGCGCGTCGCCGTCCTGTTCGCGGCGTCGCTGGCGCTCGTGCTGGCGGTCACGGCGGCGATGTACAGCGTGCTCGCGCCACTGGTGCGCAACAACATGGGCCTGCGCTACCTGCCCAACCCGGTGGTGCCGATCTGGTCGGCGGTGAAGGTGGCGATCCGGCCGCTGACGAGCCGGTCGAAGGCGCTCGTTCCCATCACCGCCGGCGCCGCGCTGGGGCCCAGCCACGCGAAGGCGGGCAAGCCCCCGCTGCTCGTGCTCGTCGTCGGCGAAACCGCGCGCGCCGACCATTTCTCCCTGAACGGCTACGCCCGCGAGACGACGCCCGAGCTGGCGGCGCGCGGCGTCCTCAGCTTTCGCGACGTCTGGTCGTGCGGCACCAACACGCTGGCCTCGGTGCCCTGCATGTTCTCCTCGCTTGGCAAGGCGGCGTTCGAGAAGCGCCAGGCCGAGCACGAGAACCTGCTCGACGTGGTGCAGGCGGCCGGCATGGCGGTGCTCTGGATCGACAACCAGGCCGGCTGCAAGAGCGTCTGCGACCGGGTCGGCAGCGCCTCCACCAGCGAGCTCGCGGGCACGCCGGCCGGGAGCCGTCTCTGCAGCGACAACGAGTGCCTCGACGAAGCCCTGCTCGAAGGCCTGGACGCGCGCATCGCCGCCCTGCCCGCCGAGCGGCGCAGCAGGGGCGTGCTCCTGGTCATGCACCAGATGGGCAGCCACGGACCGGCGTACGGGCGCCGCTCGACCGAGGCCTACAAGCGCTTCAAGCCGGAGTGCAGGACCACGACCCTCGGCGACTGCGTCCCCGCCGAGCTGATCAACGTCTACGACAACTCGATCGCCTACACCGACCACGTGCTCGCCCGCACGATCGACTGGCTGCGCGCCCAGGACCCGGCCTTCGCGCCGGCGATGCTCTACGTCAGCGACCACGGCGAGTCGCTGGGCGAGTTCGGCGTGTTCCTTCACGGCGTGCCGTACCCGTTCGCCCCCGACGCGCAGAAGCACGTGCCGATGGTCGCCTGGCTCGGCGAGGGGATCGCGCGGCGCGCGCGCATCGACCCGGCCTGCCTGCGCGGCCGGCTCGACGCGCGGCTGAGCCACGACAACCTCTATCACAGCGTGCTCGGCCTGCTCGACGTCGCGACCCCGACCTATGATCCCGGCCTCGACATCTGGGCCGCCTGCAAACGGCGCGACGAAGGCTGAGCACCTCTCCACCGAACGGCAAGTTCAAGGGCGCGACCGGCTTGCGCCGGATCGTCAATGCCGCCGGCTATTCGATCGCCGGCCTGCGCCATGCGATGCAGGCCGAGCCCGCGCTGCGCCAGGAGCTGTT
>JANMCC010000042.1:0-49210 GCA_031360885.1 Burkholderiales bacterium
CCTGCACCGCGGCGACGATGCGCGCATAGCCGGTGCAGCGGCAGAGGTTGCCCGAGAGCGCGCGCCGGACCGCGGCCTCGTCCGGCTTCGGGTCGGCGGCGAGCAGCGCATGCGCTGCGACCAGCAGGCCGGGCGTGCAGAAGCCGCACTGGAACGCGCCGCTCGCCGCGAACGCGCGCTGCAGCGCCTGCATGCGCGGCGTCTCGAGCAGGCCTTCGAGCGTGCGTACCGGCCGCTCGACGCAACCGTGCGCGAGCGAGAGGCAGGAGCGCATGGGCACGCCGTCGATCTCGACCGTGCAGGCGCCGCACACGCCCTGGTTGCAGCCGCGCTTGGCGGCGGTGAGGTGCAGCTCGTCGCGCAGCACGGTGAGCAGCGTCGTCGCCAGGCCGGCGCGCACGTCGGCGGCGACGCCGTTGATGTCGAGCTCGACCCGGGGCGAGGCGACCTTGGCGGGGCTGGTCGTGGCGCTCATGCGTCCCTGCCCGATTCGGCGCGGCGCACCGCGCGCAGCAGCAGCCGGGGGATCAGCAGGCGGCGGTACTCGGCGCTGCCGCGCACGTCGTCGAGCGGGTCGGCGCGGGCTTCGAGCAGGGCGGCGGCGCGGGCGATGGCGGCGTCGCTGCGGTCGTTGCTCAGCAAGGCGTCGGCGGCATCTGCGCGCACCGGCGTCGGGCCGCATGAGCCGATCACGGCGCGAACGGGCCCGGCGGCGTCGATGCAGACGGCGGCCGACGCGGTGGCGTAATCGCCGGCCACGCGCGCGTGCTTCACGTACGCCGCGCCGCCGACGCGCGCGGCGCCGAGCAGCACGGCGGTGACGATCTCGCCGGGTTCGAGCGCGGTGGTGTACCAGTCGACGAAGAAGTCGGCGGCGGCGACCTGGCGGCGGCCGCCGACGCCGGCGATTTCGATCGACGCGCCCGCCGCGACCAGCGCCGGCGGGTAGTCGAGGCCGGGGTCGGCGAACGCGATCGAGCCGCCGATCGTGCCCATGTTGCGCACGGTCGCGTTGGCGATCTTCGAGGCGGCCTGCCGGACGACGGCGGCCGGGCCGCGCAGCAGGGCGCAGGCGGCGGTTTCTGCGTGGCGGGTGAAGGCGCCGATGCGCACGCCGCCTTCGGCCTGGCCGCGGATGCCGCGCAGCTCGTCGATGCGCGAGAGGTTGACCAGCGTCTGCGGCTCGATCACCCGCGCGTTCATCATCGCGACGAGCGTGGCGCCGCCGGCGAGCGGTCTGGCGTCGGGATCGGCGGCGAGCATCGCCGTCGCTTCGTCGACGGTGCGCGGCCAGAGCATGCCCTGCAGCATGGCGCTCATGGGTGTTCCGGCGAGGCCGGGCCGAAGCGGGCGCGCAGCCACTGCACGAAGCGCTGCCAACGGGAGCGTTCGGGAGCGATCGCGGGTGCTGTCGGCGCGACGGTGACCTCGGGCGCAGCAACATCCACCGGCGCGGCAGCGAGCGCGCGCTGCAGGTTGACCGCGAACTCGTCGCCCAGGCTCTGCGCCTTCTTCTTCATCATGCCGAGGGCGAAGCGGCCGAGTCGGCCGGTGACCGCGACCTCGGAGCGGTAGTCGACATGCGTGCCGCCGCCGTTCGGCGTGAGCCGGACCTCGCTCGTCGCCTGCAGGGTGCTGGCGTTGCCGCCTTCCTCGCCGCGGGTGATCGCGCGCACGCCGTCGGCGAGGCGCTCGGTCACCTCGACCTGCAGATCGAAGCGCGCCTTCACGCCGGCCAGCGCCACCGCCACCACGGCGCGGTAGCGGTCCGTGCCCGCCTCCTCGAGCGACTCGCAGCCAGGCAGGCACGAGGCCATGAGGCGCGCGTCGAACAGGTGCGCGAGCACGACGGCGGGCGCCGCGGCAACGTCGAACTGGCCGTCGATGAGCACGCTGGAAGTCCTGGGCCGGCGCGCCGGATCAGCGGGCGACGCGCGCCACGCGCATCGCCGGGTCGACGACGCGGCCCTCCTCGATGACGGTGTTGCCGTCGAGGGAGAGGGTGCAGCCGCGCATCGGCACGTCGTAGTGGCCGCGCGTGGTGCGCTTGCCGCCGCCCTGCGTGTTCGGGCCGGTGGAGAACAGGAAGTTGCCGGGGAAGCTGCGCGCAGCGGCGCGGCTGCGCTCGGGCGCGTCGCCATAGAGGGCGAGAGAGTCCCAGCGGCACTGCGGGTTCAGGCCCCAGCCGACGTGCGAGACGGCGTAGGGATCGCGGTCTCGCTCGCCCGTCTGGCCCTCGGCGAGCCAGTCGCGCATGAGCGCGGCGTCGACGCCGCCTTCGATGCTGACGATGTGCCCCTCGCGGATCTCGAGCTTTACCGGATCGACGATGTAGCGGCAGTAGGGAAGGATGACGATGTCGCCCGGCGCGAACACGACCTTGCCGTTCGAGCTGCCCTCGTTCGGGAAGGTGTGCAAGAGGCCCACGCCCCAGTGGTCGAAGCGGCCGGGCTCGTCGGCCATGCCGTACTGGCTCATCACGGGGTATTCGCCGCAGCGGTAGCTGAGGTCGGTGCCGGCGCGGCTGGTGACGCGCACTTCCTTGGTCGCCCGGTAGAGCGACTGCGAATGCAGGATCGCCTCCTTCAGCCCGGGCGGCGACTGCAGCTGGAGCAGGTCGTCGGGCGCGTCGATCACCATCTGCACCCGCACGCCCTTGCCCTGCACCTCGCGCAGCCACTTCGAGAACAGCGGCACATGGAAGATGAGGATCATGTCGGCGGCGCTCAGCGCCTCGAGCGTGCCCTTGCACTTGCCGATCGTCGGCACGCCCACGCTGGTCCAGCCGGGGATGGCATTGACACACATCTCGTAGATGTCGAAGCCCATCTCCTCGGCGGCGGCGAACGCGGCCTGGACGTACTCGCGGCGCGTGCCCAGGTCGCTGACGACAGCGACGGTCTGGCCCGGCTCGACGCGGCAGAGCTCGAACTGCTTCCTGAACAGGCCCGTCATCCGGGCCGGATTGACTTCCTGGGTGCGGATCGCGGAATGCATGGCGACGCCCTTGTATCGATGACGAGGCACTCTAGGCGGCGCTTGAGGACGCTGTCAATAGCGAATACCATTCGTTTTTACAATACGGAGCGCGGTGTCCGATGGCACAGACCAAGAAAGACGGCGTCCGCGAGGCGATCCTGCAGGCCGCGTTCGGCCTCTTCTCCGAGGTCGGCTACAGCGAGACCTCGATTCCGGCAATCGCCGCCGCCGCCGGCATCTCGACGGCGAACGTGTACCGCTACTTCCCCTCGAAGCTGCAGATCCTCTACACGCTCTACGAGCCCTGGCTGGTGGCCCGCCTCGACGAGCTGGGCGCCACGCTGGCGCGCATCGCCGACCCGCGCAAGCGCCTGGAGAAGCTGCTGCTCGCGCTCTGGCGCGAGCTGCCGCGGGCGACGAACGGCTTCGCCAACAACGTGATGCAGGCGCTTTCCACCAGCGGCCGCAACGACGCCTACGACCCGCACCTGCGGCAGCTCTTCCAGGGCCGCGTCGCCGCCTGGATCGCTGGCGCCACCGCCCTCTCGGCGCGGGAAAGCAGAACAATCGCCGGCGTCGCCCTGATGGCCTTCGACGGCTTCGCGATGAACGTGCACCTGCCGGTCGGCATCGTCTGCGACGCGGCGACCGCGCGCCTGATGGCGCGCACGCTGACCGGCCCCGCCGCGCCCTGACCGCCTGCCGGCCGCGGCCGGCCCGCGCGTGCGTCAGACCCAGATCTGCAGCACGTAGTCGAACGAGGCCTGGCTGTTGAACAGGTCGACGCGCTGCAGCGCGATGCGCAGCGCGCCGGCGGCGTCGCGCACCAATGTATGGGTGTAGCGGCCGCCGAAGTGGCGGATCGCGTCGCGGCGCAGCTCCATCATGTGGAAGCGCGAGCGCACGACGATCTTTCCGCCCGCGGCCGACTCGATCGCGACGTGGCTGACGAGATGGTTGGTTTCCCACTGCGGCGCCTGCGACCAGGCGTTGGGGTGCGAGACCCGGCCCTTCCTGATCTCCATCATCAGCTTGTCCTCGATGAAGATCGAGGGCGAGCTTTCCCATTCGGTCTGCTCGGGCGCGACCGGCATCCAGTAGACGCCCTCGGGCGAGAACAGGTCGATCCACGCCTGCCAGTGCTTGGCGTCGAGCAGCTCGGCCTGCACGTAGAGGAACTGCTCGACCTCGCGGTGCAGGTCGGGCGAGGTCAGCGTCTCGGGCCTGGGCGCCTCGCGCAGGTGCGCGGGCTGGCCGGCGAGCGTGGCGCGCGGCGAGTGGCTGGGCTCGATGCGCTGCGCGCCGGTGGCGGGGCCCGAGGTCTCGCCGTCGATGACCACGTCTTGCGCGAGGAGGCGCCCCATGTCGGCGCCGGCGCTCGGGATCGCTGCGCCCGCAGCCGCCTTCGTGTCGCCGCTCATGCCGCGTCTCCCTGCATGTACTTCGACCACGCCTGGAACTGGCTGCGCATCACGACCTCGGAGGTGCCGTGGTTCGAGTACGAGACGCCGTTCTCGACCCGGTCGTCGCCGTGGTTGCGGTGAAAGCTCACCCAGTCGCCGCCGTCGCTCTGCAGGCCCCACTGCGCCTTGGTCCAGTTCTCGAGGTCGTCGGCGTTGATCATGGTCGCCGGCGAGTTGACGAGGTTGTAGTACCAGAGGCTCCTCCGGTAGATCGCCTCGGGCGCGCCCTTCAGGCGGAAGTGCCAGATCTCGGACAGCGTCTTGTCGGGCGAGATCGGGCGCAGGCACCGGAGCTGCTGCAGCGGCGACTGCACCGAGAGGTAGGGATAGACGAGCACGTGGTGGATGCTGCGCGAGAGGTACTCCTCGGTCTTCGCCTCGCCGTAGGCTGCTCTCAGCAGCGCTTCGTATTCGAGCGTGTCGGGATCTTGCGGACGCAGGCCCATGTAGGCCTTGAGGATGCCGTGGCCGCGCGGGAAGTTGATCGTCTGCACGCCGTCCCACTGCTCGAAGCTCGAGGCGAAGGTGGAGAGGTAGTGGTAGTGCAGCGGCGCCGAGCCCTTCTCCTCCTTGATGCGCTTTTCCACCCGGCCGGCGGAGATGCCGGTGGACTGGTGCGTCACGGAAGGGTGGAGCGCGTCGAGCTGGTTCTCCATGAAGAACTTCCAGTTCGACTGCTGGACCATGCGGTGGCAGTAGGGCACGACCTCCACCTCGCCGAGCGGCGAGCGGTCGCACATGTCGTCGAAGGCGATCTTCGCGTCGCCGAGGAACTCGGCGAGCGTGGGCCCCTCGGCGGCGAGGCTGGCGAAGACGAAGCCGCGGTAGCTGTCGACCCGGGCTGCGCGCTTGACGTTGCAGTCGGGATTCGACTTGTTCATCGCCGTGCCCTCGTAGCCGCGCGCCAGCGGAATGGCGCGCACCTTGCCGTCGAGGTGGAAGCTCCAGGCGTGGTACGAGCAGACGAAGGCGCCGCCGGTGTTGCCCTTGAGGTTGCCGACGAGCTGCACGCCGCGGTGCGGGCAGCGGTTGTGCAGCACGTGAATGCTCGTGTCGGCGGCGCGCACCATCATCATCGGCTGGCGGCCGATGGTGGCGGCGTAGTAGTCGCCGGCGTTCGGTATCTGCGACTCGTGGCCGCAGTAGACCCAGACCTTCTCGAAGATGTTCTCCATCTCCTTGTCGAAGATCTGCTGGTCGGTGTAGACGGACTTGTGGACGCGGTCGGGTTCGACCAGGGAATGGAGATTCATGGTGCGATCAGGAGAGCTCGGGGGCTGAGGCGCAAGTGTGCACAACGGGCCGCGGATCGCAAGGAGCCTGGGGGCGAGCCCTGCCGCCGGGGTCAGGCCCAGGCGATCCGGTAGTCCAGGGAGTGTCCGATGCGCTCCGAAAAGCGGGTGACCGACCTGGCCGCCATCCGCTCGCTCGCGCCCAGCGGGATCAGGGTGGTGAGCCAGGCGCCCACGCCCTGCGGCTCGCCCTCAAGCTTGCGCGGGCGCGAGGTCGGCGTGTAGCCCACGATCGCCTCGCGCTTGCCGGCCCGCTCGAGCAGGTCGTACAGATCGCGGAACAGGATGAACGAGGTGTCGTTCTGGTGCACCGACCAGTTCGCCACCGGGAGGAAGTCCACCAGGTGGATGAGCTGGTAGTTCAGCGCGACCCAGAGTTCCTTGCCGCTCAGCGTGATCGGCTCGTTGTCGATCACCCGGTGAAACGTGATCGAGGCGATGGCATCGGCGCGGTGGACGTTCTCGCGGAGCTCCTGGCGCAGCGGGCCGGCATAGAGCAGCCGCAGCACGGAGGGAAAGGCTTCGGTCTGCGCCCACTCCGCGGGCGTCATCAGCTCGCGCAGTGCCGGGATCTTGTCGGCGGTCATCGCGAACGTGTTGGTGCCGGTGCCGAGGATCGAGTGCAGCAGCATCACCAGGGGGGATTGCCCGGGATAGTGCTGCACGCTGTATTCGAAACAGAAGTACAAGTGATCGAGGAACGAGCCGTCGGCGTGCTCCACGTCGAAGTCGCACTCCCTGACCAGGAACCGCATCAGCTCCGGGCTTACCACGGGCAGAGGGTGCGCCGCGCGGGCAGCCTCGTATTCGGCCTGCACCGCCTGGGCGGCAGCGGTGTCCCAATGGGCCTCCTTGCCCACGCGGGTGGTCACCACGAAGCGGGCGGCCTTGCCCTCGAGGGTCTTGAAGATGGTGCGATCGAGGTCGAAGTCCGGGATCGGCTCGACCCGGACCCTGCCGGTGTGCTCGAGCGCGGCGCCGCGGGCGATGGCGGCCTTGCGCTGGGTCGAGGGGTCGGGACGATCGGCGGCGGATTGCTTCATCGGGTTCCTCGGCGGCGGCTCGGTATGTACACGACTGCGGAGGCCGCACCTGGCCGCATCGCCACGGATTGTCGTCCGCTCAACGGGTGCTTCGGGGCCGGAGAATGCCGTCGATGAACGAGTTCGACGAGTCGATCGCCCTGTCTCCCGCGACCCCGCGCGAATGGACTGGCCGCGCCGACCCGCGGCGCGAGGCGAATACCGGCATGTTCGGCGGCTGGACCTCGGCGTTGCTGCTCAAGGCCGTGCTGAGCGACGCGGTCGACGCCGGCAGCCCGGTCTCGCTCTCGCTGAATTTCATCAACGCGGTGCTCCCCGGCAGCGCCCTCACCGTCAGGACGCGCCCGCTCGGCGGTAGCCGGGCACTTGTCACCTGGCAGGCGGAGCTGCTTGCCGAAGGAGCGGCCGGCCCGGCCGCCATCGCGACCGTGGTTCTCGCCAAGCGGCGCGAGAGCTTCGGCTTCACCGACGCGGTCATGCCGGACGCGCCGCCGCCCGACGCCTTGCCGACGTTTCATCCGCCCGGAACCTTCGGCCAGCGCAGCCGGATCCGGCCCGTTCACGGCTTCCCGATCTTCAATCGTGCCGACGCCCGATCGGTCTTCTGGGTCCGCGAAACCTCGGGCCGAGCGCTCGACGCCATTCAGCTCGCCTACCTCGCCGACAACTATCCGCCGCGGAGCTGGTCGAGGCGGACCGAGCCCGGCCCTTACTCGACCGTCACCCTCTCCGCCTACTTTCTCGCGACCGACGCCGAGCTCGCGGCCCTGGGTGACGACGATGTGCTGCTCGATGTCTCGTGCTCGCGGGCCGAGTCGTCGACCGTCGCCGCGCAGGCGCGGATCTGGAGCCGCGGCGGCGTCCTGCTGGCGACGACCGAGCAGCTCGGCTGGTTTCGCTGAGCGAGTAGCGCAATGGCATCGCGCCGATCTCGCGGGCTCCCGCGATCCGCCCCCAACGACCATCAACGCACCGTCAATGGCTCTCCGGATGGCCCTCCATGACGCTTTCCGTCGATGTCCCGCGCCTTGCCGCGCCGCAGAATGGCGGCATCGACAAGCGGCATGCCGCCGCCATCGCGGGAGATTCCATGGGACTGCTGAGCGCACTGAACCTGCCCACGCCGAAGGCGCTGGCTGACGTCGAGGCCAACAAGAAGGCCGGCGAAAAGGCCGTGAAGGGCAGCAAGGCCAAGGAAGCGGAAGGCGCACTGGCCGAGTTCATCGGCGACGTGAGGGGGCTGCTCGCCGCCGGCCATCCGCATGGCGAGAAGATGCGCACCCTGGCAGCGGCGGCCGGCGCAGACGCCAAGGCCGGTCTGTGGGACCAGGTGAAGGAAAAGGTCGCGCAGGGCAAGAAGTCGATCGAAGGCCTGACCAAGGCGTACACCGACGCCAAGAAGGAAGTTCTCAAGCCGGTGGAGGACGCCAGGAAGGTGGCCAACGCCGACTACGGCAACGACACGCCGACGGAAAGCGCCGTCGATCCGGGCGCGGCAGAGGAGAGTTTCAAGGCCTTCGCCGACGACGTCGAGGCGGCCACCAAGCGCCTCAAACAGGCGCAGGGCGTGCTCGCCAAGGTGCAGGGCCAATCGGAGACGGCCAAGGCGATCGGCCAGACGGCCGAGGCGCTCGGCAAGGTCGCCGAGGGCCTGGAGAAGGTGGGCGACGGCGCCGGCAAGGTGCTCAAGGTCGCGGCCGCGGTGAGAAAGCTCGAGGAGTGCCGCAAGGTCCTGATTCGCGTCCAGGCGGTCGACTTCACGCAGACCGGCAACCGCGTGAAGAACGCGCAGGCGATGGGCGACATGGCCAAGCTGTTCGGCGAGTTCGGCGCCGCGGCGAGCGAGGAACTGCCGATGCTGAAGGGCTACTTCCAGCTCATCTCGCGCCTCGGCGAGATATGGGTGCCGTTCGCGAAGATGGTCGACCGGCGCGAGCAGGAAGCGTTCGACGCGGCCGACGGCAAGATGAAGCCGGAGCCCGCCCCGGAGGCCAAGGACATCGCCGCCGACACCGGCGAGACGATCGCGCTCGAGGACGTGCCGGCGTTCCTCGACCGGCAGTGGAGCACCCTCGACAGCGCCCAGGAGGCGCGAGCGGCACGCCAGGCGCGCGACATCCGCGACGACGGCGAGTTCGACGAGAACTTCAAGAAGTTCCTCGCCGCCATCGAGAAGAGCCATGGCCTGAAGGCGAAGATGTTCCATGCCATCGCCGAGAACACCCCGGTCGAGTTGCCGGGCGAGCGCTTCCTGCAGGAAGACCTGGCCCGCTACTGGAAGGCTTGCTACGACGTGGTCGTGAAGCTCAAGGCCGAGCTCGACAAGAACTGGAACTGGATGGGCGTCACCTACCAGCCGGCGGTGCGGGCGCTCGCGGCGGCCAAGCCGAAGAAGGGCTGAGGCGGGAAGCCCCTCTCAGGCCGCCTTCCGCGGCCGGACCAGCTCGCGCTTCAGGTCGACGAACAGCGAGCCCTCGAAGCCGGCGCGAAACGCCGACCAGCCGTCGTTGGCGGCGCCGGCGGCGATCTTGTCGTGCAGGGCGCGCGGCGCCGACACCACGGCGCCGGCGGCGCCGTCGTAGCTGCGCTGCCAGGCCAGCAGCAAGTCGTTCTTGTCGGCCGCGACGAGGCGCAGCTCGGCGACCACCCGGCCGGGAATCGAAGCCGCATTGCGCAGCACGGTCGCCTTCACCGCCTCGAGCGCCACGTCGTCGAGCCCGAGGTCGCCGACGACCAGCTTCTCGCGCAAGGCCGGCCAGCCGAAGACGATGCGCGGCTTCAGCCGCTGGCCGATCTCGCGGGCGATGGCCGGCGCCTCGGCGCCGTAGGCGCGGGCGAAGATCGCGCGGGCGGCGGCCTCGCGCGCTTCCCAGTCGGCGATCGCCCCGACCGGCGCGGCGACGATCCACTGGCCGCGCTTGACGTCGAGCACGGTGAAGTCGCAGTCGAGGCGAAAGCCCGCGCCGCAATGCGGGCAGTTGGTGCGCTGGAAGCGGCTGTCGAGGATGGCGGCGCGCAGGTCGGGCCGGCGGTCGGCGTTGAGGCTGTGCACGGTCTCGAACGAGAGCGACCGCGCACAGGACGGACAGTCGATGACGGTTTCCTGGAAGAGCGACATGAAGGTCTCCGCGATCAGGACGTCTGCGACTCGGCCTTGAGCTTGGCCAGCCACTTCGAAGCCGGGTGCGACGGGTTGAGCTTCTGCATGTGGTACGCGGCGTACAGCTCGGCGAACCACTCGGCGGGCGCGCGGAACTGGTAGCCGGTGATGCCCTGGGCCCGCGCCGAATACTTGTAGCCCACCCAGTTGCCCTCGTAGCCCTCGTGGTAGACGAGGCCGTCGGCGGCGGTGCGCTGCTTGGCCATCGCCGCGTTGCCCCACGGCTTCTTGCCGACGCGGATGTCCTTCACCCAGGCCTCGGCCTCGGCCCGGGCCTTGTCCCAGTCGTCCTGGCTGGTGCCCTCGGGCGGCTTCGGCGTCTTCTTCGGCGGATTGCTGGCCTTGTCGTCGAGCATCTTCTCGATGTACTTCTTGTCGTAGCCGACCTTGGCGGCGATCTTCTCGGCGATCGTGCCGGTGCCCGGCGTCACCCAGCCGGCGTCGTTGCCGCGCTCGCCGCTCATGATGTTGCGCGCGTCGTCGACCGCGTGACCCACCTCGTGCAGCACGGTGAAGTCGAACCACGGCGCGTCGGCCGCGCCAGCCGGCGGCTCGCAACCCGGTTGAACCGATTCGCCGGCCGGCACCACCTGGCCCGGCGTGTTGAACTCGGTGATGTTGTCCTGCAGCGTGCCCGGCCGGCCGCAGTGCAGCTCGATCGTGTCCTTCAGGATGCCGCCGTCGTAGAGCGCGGCCACCTTGTCCTCGGTGACGCGCTTGATCTTCTCGACGAACTGCACGTCCTGGTTCGGCACCTTGCCGAGCACCGAATACAGGCCTTCGAGATCGACCTCCTGCTTGGGATCGGGCAGGGTCGGGTCGAGCTTGGTGCTCTCGTCGATGTCCCAGGTGGGGTCGTTGTTCTTGTCCTTCTTCATGTTCGAGTACTGGGTGATGTCGACGCCGTAGCGCGCCTTGAGCGCGGCGTAGAGCACCTTGGGCGTGGTCGACGGCGGCAGGTCCTCGACCAGCCGGTCGAGCACCTTGTCGCCGCCCGGCAGCCTGGCCAGGTCCTCGAGATCGCCGACGTCGGGCGACTTGCCGTGCAGGTTGTCGTAGGCGGTCTGTGCCTTGCCCCAGGCGTTGGCCTGCTGGATCCAGATCTCGATCTGGCGCAGCGCCGGGTCGAACACGCCGTTCGAGGTCGAGGCCTCGATCTCGTTCTCGCGGTCCTGCAGCTGCTTGTCGCGCGAGGCGGCGAAGTCGGCCGGCTTGAGCTTGAGCGCGCGCGCCGTCTTCACCGCCCCGTCGCGAGCCGCCTCGAACTTGCGCCGGTACCCGGCGTGGCGGTCCTTCATGCTTTCCATGTCGCCGAGCGAAAGCGTCAGCAGGCCGAGCGTCTTCAGCACCGCGGCCTTGTTGCCGGCCGCCATCTGCTCCTCGATCGTCTTCGCGAAGTTGCGCACGTTCGCCTGGCGGTCCTCCACGTACTTCGGCATGCCGGTGTCGTTGGCGCGATCGATGCGGGGCTTCAGCCCGTCGAGGCGCTTGCGCACGACCGCCAGCTCGCGCTCGTCGCCCAGCTTGGTCGTGAGCTCCTGGCCTTCGGTCTGCAGCGCCCTGGCCTCGGCGAGCAGGCCGTCGACCGAGGCGGCGACTTCCTCGAAGGTGGTGCCGGCCGGCCAGCCGCTCTTCTTGGCATCCTGCAGCCGGGCCAGCCGCACCAGCAGGTCGGTGGCGCGGGTCTTGTCGATCGCGAGCAGCACCTTGGCGGCGGCGGCGATGCCGGCGTCGATCTCGGTCGATCGCTTCGGCAGCGTCGTCACCAGGGCGTGCAGGCGCACCAGCTTCGGCTGGATCGTCGATTGCAGCGTCGTGCTGTCGCCGGCCCGGGCGGCGCGCAGCGCGTCGGCCTCCGTGTTGGCGAGCGTGGTCTCCAGCACCGCCTTCGCCGCGTCGGGCAGCTTGCCGGTCGCGGTGCGGGCGGGCGCGACCAGCGCCTTGCCGTTGCCTTCCCACAGGTCGAACGCGTAGCGGATGCCATCGGCCTTGGCGCGCAGGTCCTGCGCCGGCGCGAGGATCGCCTCGTAAGCGGTGACCTTGGCCTTGGTGGAGCCGAGCTTGTCGGCCTTGTCGAACGCGGCTTTCAGCTTGCCGTACTGGTCGTTGACGGCCGTGCGCGCTTCGTCGTCCTGGATACCGCCGAGCACCAGGTCGAGCACCTGCTGCAGCGCGGCGGCGACGTCGGCCTTGATGTCGAGCGGCGTTTCGCCGCCGCCCGCGCCGCCCTTGGCGCGGCCGGCGGCCTTGCCCGACTCGCCGGCCTTCGCCGGCTCGCCTTCAGCGTCTGCGAGACCGGCAGGAGCGGGCAGGGCCGCCAGGCCGAGTGCCTGCAACAAACTCATGGGGAGCCTCCTTCGGCGCGGAGGATAGACCTGCGGTCGAGTCGCCACCAAGCCCCCCCAAAAAGCGCGTGCGCGGCAACGCAGGAGGCGAGGCGGCACACTCGGGCCGATGTCCCGCGACCGCGAATCCGAACGCACCCTCGCCGGCATCGGCCTCGTCGTCGTCGCGGTAGCCTGCTTCGCCGTCCTCGACACCACGGCCAAGCTGTCCACCAGCGCCGTGCCGATCCTGATGGCGATCTGGTTCCGCTATGCCTTCCAGGCCGTCGCGACGACGCTGGTGCTGCTGCCGCGCTACGGCACCGCGCTGCTGAAGACCGAGCATCCACGCTACCAGCTGCTGCGCGGCAGCCTGCTGCTCACCTCGAGCGCGCTCGCCTTCCTGAGCCTGCGCTACATGCCGATCGCCGAGTTCACGGCGATCGTGCTGATCGCTCCGCTCGTCGTCACCCTGTTCGCCGCCACGGCCTTGAAGGAGGAGGTGTCGCCGCTGCGCTGGGCGCTGGTGGCGGGCGGCTTCGCCGGCACGCTGGTGATCCTGCGGCCGGGCGGCACGGTCTTCAGCTGGGCGATCCTTCTTCCGCTCGGGCTGGTGTTCAGCAACGCCTGGTTCCAGGTGCTCACCAGCCGTCTCGCCCGCACCGAGAAGCCGCTCACCATGCACTTCTACAGCGGCTGGGTCGGCACGCTCATCGCCTCGGTCGCGCTGCCGTTCGCCTGGGCGCCGCTGCCGGCCTGGCACTGGTGGGCGATCCTCTGCCTCATGGGCTTCATGGGCACGGTCGGCCACTTCTTCCTGATCCTCGCTTACCAGCGCGCGCCCGCCTCCACGCTCACGCCTTACCTCTACGGGCAGATCGGCTTCGCCATGCTCACCGGCTGGGTGATGTTCGCCCAGGTGCCCGATCTCACCTCGCTGCTGGGCATCGCGCTCATCGCCGTCTGCGGCGCCGCCGGCGCCTGGCTCACGGTGCGCGAGCGCAAGGAGCCGATCGAGCCGGCGGAGTCGTAGGGCTCAGGCGGACTCGGCGCCTTCACCGCGCCCGGCAGCGCGGTGCCCTTGCCGCCGCCGCCGGAGAAGGTATCTCGCCGAGCTTCGGCGGCGGCGCGGTCCTGTCGCCACAACGGTATTTGCATGCCATCACGATGGGCGGAACTCGCGCGCGCCGTGGCGCTCCCACCGCGACGCAAGATCAACACGAAGGAGACCTGGCCATGGAAACAGAAAAGCGCCTGCACCTGCTCGATTCGTTCGACGCCCGGGGCAGCGACGGCGCGTCGTACAAGGTGATGGCCTACGAGCACCTGCAGCGCGTGGACCTGCTCACCGCCGGGCTCGACCAGTGGGAGCCGACCGGCCTCACCGAATACCGGCTCACGAGCGGCGAGCGCATTGATCTCGGCAAGAACGGCGCACTGCGCGTCGTCGGCACCGGCGTGGAGCTGCGCGCCGCCTGAACCTTTTCGCGGCCGGCGCCGTCAGCGCGGCGCCGCGCTGCCCGGCGCGGCCGGCACGAAGCTCAGCGTGCTCACCGCCGGCCCGGGCAGCAGCGGCGTCGGCCGGCCCGCCACCCAGTCGGCATGGCCGCCGAGAAAGTTGCGGCTGAGCGGATGGCCGCTCTGCCCGCCGGGCATGTTGAACACGCCGCTCGCCTCGCGCCCCGGCGAGACCGCGAACCGCTCCGACTGGCCGAAGTCGGGCGAGGCGACGCGCGGCATGTGGCTGTCGCCCGGCATCGGATCCGCCGGCGCGGCGAGCCAGCGCATGCCGAGCGGCAGCGCCGCGGCCATCGGATGAACGATGCGCGTGATGTTGCGCTTGCCCCAGGTCGCCTCCGCGAGCGGCGTGCCGTCTTTCTCGACGCTCGCGATCGCGTCGTCGATCGCCACGAGCTGAACGGCGCGCCAGTCGGCGCTGCCCTGCGGCAGCCAGCCCGCGGGCTGCTCGTCGAGCAGGCGTGCGATCACCGCCGGCCAGCGCGAGGTGGCGCGGGAATAGCCGGCCCGCTTCTCGGCTTCCTTCATCGCCTCGTCGACACCGCCGAACAGGCGCGCGTACAGGCTGGCGACGAAGGCGCGGGTGAGGCGGTAGCCGACCGAGTCGATGCTCGCCCGGCCGGTCCACGTGGTCTCGAGCAGCCGCTTGAACTCGTCGCGCTTCGCGCGCGGTGCGGGGTCGGTGTCGCCGGCGAGCGCCTGCAGGGCGCGGTCGCGCCACGGCGCGAGGTAGAGCGCGCGGTCGTCGAGGAAGACGCTGTAGACGCCGGCCTCGTCGGTGCTCGGTCCCAGCGCGGCGACGCTGGCCTGCGCCTGGCGCTGGCGCGCGCCGAGGTCGGCGCCGCCGTCGCCGATCGCCGCGTAGGCGGCGCCGGCGAGCTGGCGCGCGTTGGCGGTGGCGATCTGACCTGACGACGGGTCGCCGATGCTCGGATAGGTCGTGGGGGGCGCGAGCCCCGACCAGGTGTGCGAGGCCGACGCGGCCGCCGGAGCGGGAAAGGTCGAGGCCCAGGTCGCGGCGCGGTTCGGCAGCGCGCCGCCGATCGTCCAGCCGATGTGCCCGGCGGCGTCGCCGACCACCAGGTTCTGGGCCGGAAGGCCGGAGCGCTGGCCGATCGCCAGCGCCTCCGCCGTCGACGCCGCGCGTTCGAGCTGGAACGACACGAAGTTCACCGCGCCCGGGTCGTGCGCGACCCAGTGCACCGCGTAGCGGCGGCTGCCGCGCTCCCAGATCGGGCCGAACGCCGTTTCCTGCACGCGCAGCACTTCGTCCTCGCCGCCGGCGACGGCAATGCGCTCCTCGACCGTGCGGATCAGGCCCCAGTCGTCGCCCGCGGGCCCGCCCGAGAGCGGCGGCGGCAGGCGGTAGCGGGTCGGATCCTTCGGGTCGAGCTCGAGCTCGAGCAGGTCGAGGTACGCGCCGTAGCTGTTGGTCAGCCCCCATGCGACCTGGCCGTTGCTGCCGGCGACGATCGCCGGCGTGCCGGGCAGCGTCACGCCGACCAGGCGGCGCGGCGGTGCGCCCGGCGTCTCGAGCTCGATCGCGGCGCGGTACCAGATGTGCGGCAGGCGCAGCGTCAGGTGCATGTCGTTGGCGACGATCGCCGCGCCGCTCTTGCTGCGCGCGCCGGCGACGACCCAGTTGTTGCTGCCGATCTCGGCGTTGCCGATGTCCTCGAGCAACGCGACCCGGGTCTTCGCCGGCTTGCCGAACCAGGCCGGCGGCTGCGCAGGAAGCGGCGCGGCCGGCTCGTCGATCGCCGCCGCGTCGAGCGGCGCGTCGTAGCCGCTCGCGGTCGGCAGCAGGAAGGCGAGCTGCTCGGCCGAGGTGCCCTGGTCGCGCAGCCATCCGCGCGAGAACACGCGGTGGAGCTGGTCGTCCTGCAGGTCGAAGTACATCGCCCACACGACCAGCAGCGTGTCCTGCGCGACCCAGCGGCGCGGCACGGCGCGCAGCACGCCGTATTCGAACGGTCGCGCGGCGAGGCCGGCGAGGCCGGCGTTCACGCCCGCGGCGTAGCGCTCGAGCACGACCCGGTCGCGCTCGGGCAGGGCGGCGAGGGCGACGCCGGCGCGGGCGCCGAAGCGATGCAGGCGGCGCTCGCGGTCGACCGGCAGCAGCGCCTTGCCGAGCAGCGCCGCGAGCTCGCCGGAGCCGGCGCGGCGCAGCAGGTCCATCTGGAAGAAGCGCTCCTGCGCATGCACGAAGCCGGTGGCGAATGCGATGTCGGCGCGGTCGCCGCCGCGCAGCAGGGGAACGCCGAGCTCGTCGCGCGCCACCATGACCGGGCCGCGCAGGCCGGCGGCGGCGACCGTGCCGTCGAGCGTCGGCAGGCTGGCGCGCAGGAACGCGTAGACGCCGATGACGAGCGCCAGGACGACGATGACGACGAGCCAGAGAACCACGCCGATCCAGAGGCGTGCCCGCCCGCGCCTGATCACCGCCTCTGCCATCGCTGCCCTCCGCTCGTGGTGCGGCGAGTCTAGCGACGCGCCATCCCGGCTCCGCATCGCCGCTTCCTGCGCTCTCGCCTTTCTCCTCGGCGCGACGGCGAACGCGCAGACGCCGGCGCCGCTGTCCGTTGCCGCCGACTCGCCGCGCTGGCACCTGGAGGGCCGCGCGCGGCCGGCCGACTACCTCGGCCGCCCTGCCTGATGCTGGACGGCGCCGCCGCCGTGCTGAAGGGCTTCGAGCTGCGCGGGCTATCGGCCCGGTCGAAATTCCCCGGGACGTCTGGCTAGGGCTGGGTGGCTGCGTCTTCGGGGGCGGCTTCGTCCGGCACCTTGGGCGTGTCGGAGGCGTGGTGCTCCATGTGCGTCTTCTTGCCGGGCTGTGGCGTCGCGTCGGCGCCGGGCGCGATCTCTTCGTGCCGGTGCTTCTTTTCCTGCTGGACCTTCTTGTCGTGGGCGACGTTGCGGGGATCGGTCATCGTGTTCTCGAAGAAATGCGGAAGACGCATTCTTCGCCGCGCCGGGCGGCGGCCGGGTCGGACAAGACGACGGTCACGGCCGGACGCTGCCGCCTCGCCAGAACGGGGCGAAGCCGCGCACCAAGGGGGCGCGGACGCGCACTAGAGCGACAACCAGAATCGGAATTCGCCTACAAGCGCCGCGCCATCCGTGCCTGTATGCTGCATCGCAACAACGGCGGAGTGCGGCGATGTCGGTAGATCAGCTTTTCGGCAAGTACAGGCGCCTCAAGAAGGATCTCTCGGCCGCCTATTCGCAACCGCAGTGGAACGCCGCCCTGGTCGACCGACTGGTCGAGGAGATCGGCACGGTCGAGCATGAACTCGCCCTGCATGCGCCGATCGGCCTGCGCAGCCCGCCGCTGCCGGAAGAAGGACGCGGCGCCGAAGCGCCCTGATCCGCTAGCGCGGCGCCTCCGGGCGGCGAGGGCCCGGGCGGGCACCGGCCGCGGACTGCCCGAGTCGGTCCGCCGCTCTCCTATCCTTGCGTACCCTGCCCGCAAGGACCATGACACTGCCGCCGCCTTCGGATCATGCCCCTTCGCCGCGCTCGCCGCGGCCGCGCCGCGTGTTCATGCTCGGCGCCACCGGCACCCTCGGCCGCGCGACCGCGCAGGCCTTGTTGAGCCGCGGGCACGAGGTCGTGTGCCTGGTGCGGCCGCGCGCCGGGGCCGGCGGCCGGCTCGGTCCCGACGACAGCGCCCGGCTTCTCGCCGGCGCCACGCTGCGCTTCGGCGACGTCACCGATCCGGCCTCGCTGGTCCGCGACGGCTTGCGCGGCGAGCGCTTCGACGCCCTCGTCTCGTGCCTGGCGTCGCGCACCGGCGCGCCGCGCGACGCCTGGGCGATCGACCACCAGGCGCACGTCCATGCCCTGGAGGCGGCGCGGCAGGCAGGCGTCGACCAGGTCGTGCTGCTCTCGGCGATCTGCGTGCAGAAGCCCCTCCTGGCGTTTCAGCAGGCCAAGCTCGCGTTCGAGAAGGTGCTGATGGAATCGGGCCTGGCGTACTCGATCGTTCGGCCCACCGCGTTCTTCAAGTCGCTGTCCGGGCAGGTCGAGCGGGTGCGCGGCGGCAAGCCATTCCTGGTGTTCGGCGACGGCACGCTCACCGCCTGCAAGCCGATCGGCGACGCCGACCTCGGCGACTACCTGGCCGCCTGCCTCGACGACGAGAGCCGGCGCAACCGCATCCTGCCGATCGGCGGCCCGGGCGAGGCGATCACGCCGCGCCAGCAGGGCGAGCGCCTGTTCGCGCTGTTCGGCCGGCCGGCGCGTTTCCGGCAGGTGCCGGTGGGGATGCTCGACGCCATCGTCGGCGTGCTCGGGGCGGCCGGGCGCTTCGTGCCCGCCCTCGCGGCCAAGGCCGAGCTGGCGCGCATCGGCCGCTATTACGCGACCGAGTCGATGCTCGTGCTCGATAGCGCGAGCGGCCGTTACGACGCCGCGGCGACGCCCTCGACCGGCAGCGAGACGCTGTTCGACCACTACGCCAGGCTCGTCGCCGGCGCGCCCGTGCCGGAACGCGGCGACCACGCCGTCTTCTAGCAACAATAGGCGCCATGGCATCGCCCAGGCGCCGCCCCACCCAGGAACACCATGACCGAAGCGAGCCCCGCTCCTGCCCTGCCCGACCGTCTCTCGGTCGACCCGCGCAGCCCGCATCACGTGCCCGCCGTGTTCGAACACGGCGTCGGCATCCGCCTCAATGACAAGGAGCGCTTCGACGTGCAGGAGTACTGCATCAGCGAGGGTTGGGTCCGGGTGCCCGCGGGCAAGACGCTGGACAGGAAGGGCCAGCCGCTGCTGATCACCCTGAAGGGCAGGGTGGAAGCGTTCTATCGCTAGCGGCGACGCGTCAGCCAGCTCCGCCAGTTCAGTGGCTCGCTGCGCGCGGCCGGGTGGCTGCGCGAGACCATCAGGGCGCCGGTCAGGTAGAGCGCGTTGAGCAGCCGGCTGGCGCGCTCGACGCTGAGCCCCGGCCAGCCGGCAACGTCGCGCAGCGATGCCGCTTCGTTGCGGAGCCGCCCCACCGCCGAGGCGAGCGCGCCGAGCGAGGGCGGCAGGTCCTTGGGCGCCGACGACACCAGCCGGTAGGCCACCCGGCCGCTGATCTCCGTCAGCAGCGCGGCGCGCGGCCCGTGCAGCGCCACGGCCCACAGCAGCCCGGCGAGCGGGTAGTAGCGGTTGGTGCCGGCGATGCGCTCGTGCATCGCATCGCCCGGCGGCTTCACCCCCGGCGGCTCGGCGCCGAGGACGCGCAACGTCGAGATTGCGGGGCCGGCCATCTGCGACGCCTCGCGCGGCGAGTGATAAAGGAACTCGCGCGGGAACACGGTCACCGGCCAGACCTTCTCGCCGTGCTCGAGGTAGAGCAGCGCCGCCTCGCGGTTGCGCACGCAGGCGGCGATGACCTCGAGCACGTCGGCGTTGGCCGGGTCGTTGTGCAGCTGCTGCAGGTCGGCCAGCAGCGTGGTCGGCAGCAGGGTCGGGCGGTCGTCGCCGCCCGGGCCGAGCCGGCCGGCGAGGCGCGCCCGCCCGAAGGAGCTGATGCTCCAGAGGCTGGAGGGTTCGGAGTCGTTCATCGTCCTGTATCGGGAACCATTGGAATGCCTGTCGGGTGTTGCTACCGTAACACTCGGTAAGTCCCTTGCGCCGGGCTGGAGACAATCGATCGATGATCGTCCACCTGGTCGACGGCACCTACGAGCTGTTCCGCCATTTCTACGGCCTGCGCCGCTTCACCCAGGGCGACCGGCCGCTCGGCGCCGTGGTCGGCGTGCTGCAGTCGGTGCTCGAGATGATCGAGCAGGGCGCGACCCACCTCGGCGTCGCCACTGACCACGTGATCGAGTCGTTCCGCAACGACCTGTGGCCGGGCTACAAGACCGGGGCGGGCATCGAGCCGGCCCTGTGGGCGCAGTTCCATCCGCTCGAAGAGGCGCTCGTCGCGATGGGTGTCGTCACCTGGCCGATGGTCGAGCTCGAGGCCGACGACGCGCTGGCCTCGGCGGCGCACATCGCCGCCGCCGATCCGAAGGTGGAAAAGGTCTGCATCTGGACGCCCGACAAGGACCTCGCGCAATGCGTCGTCGCCGACCGGGTGGTGCAGGTCGACCGCCGCGGCAAGACGATCCGCGACGCCGAGGGCGTGCGCAAGAAGTACGGCGTGCCGCCGGCGCTGATTCCCGACTGGCTCGCACTCGTCGGCGACGCCGCCGATGGCTACCCGGGCCTCGCCGGCATCGGCGCGGTCGGCGCGGCGCGGCTGCTGAACCGCCATGGCGCGATCGAGACGTTCCCGCCCGAGCTGCTCGGCGAGCGCCGGGAGCTGGCCCTGTTGTTCAAGCAGCTCGCCACGCTGCGCAGCGACGCGAAGCTGTTCCGCGGCGTCGGCACGCTGCGCTGGCGCGGGCCGACGGCGGCGTTCGCGGCCTGGACCGAGAAGGCGAACGCACCGCGCCTGCTCGAGCGCTGCCTGGCCATCGGTAAAAGCTAGTGCAAATCATTCCTATTCGGCGTTAGACTCCTGGGCTTCGGCATTTCATCTCCGGGAGTCCCATGAAGTCCACCGTCTGCATCGCCCTGCTGGGCGCCGCCGCCACGTTCTCGACCGCGACCTTCGCCAAGGCCGACTGCAAGGCCTATCCCAAGGCCGAGTGGATGAAGGCCGAGGACGCGGAGGCGAAGATCCGGGCGCAGGGCTACGCGATCAGCAAGTTCAAGGTCGACGGCAACTGCTACGAGATCTACGGCAGGAACAAGGAAGGCAAGAAGGTCGAGATCTACTTCGACGCGAAGACGCTCGAGCCGGTGAAGAGCGAAGTCGAAAAGTAGCGTGGCCGACTCCGGTCGGCGGGAGCCCGCGCGCGACGGCCGCATTGCTGTCTGGGACGCGGCCGTTCGCCTTTTCCACTGGCTGCTCGCCGCCCTGGTGCTGTGCGACTACTTCATCGAGGACGACGGCGGCCGGCTGCATCGCACCGCCGGCTACGTGGCCTGCGGCGTCGTTGTCGCCCGCCTGCTCTGGTCGGGGCTGGGCAGCGGCGCGAACGGCTTCGCGTCGCTGCGCCTCTCGCCGCGCCGGACGCTGGCGTGGTGGCGCGAGGGCGCGTCGCGAACGCCGGGTCACGATCCGCTCGGCCTGTGGATGGCCTGGCTGCTGTGGGCGCTGGTGCTGCTGCTCGGCCTCACCGGCTGGATGACCCGGCTCGACGCGTTCTGGGGCGACGAGACCCTGCACGAGGTGCACGCCTGGCTCGCCCACGCGCTCATCGCCGCGGCCGGCCTGCACGTCGCCGGCGTCGCGGTCATGAGTGCGCGCTGGCGCGAGAACCTGGTCCTTTCGATGATCAGCGGAAGCAAGCGCGACATCGATCGGCCCGGCTAGGCGGGCCCGAATAGCGAATCGGGTCAGCCGACCGCGAGCGCCTTGGCGATGCGCGGCATCGTCAGGCCGGCATAGGCCGGGTCGAGCCAGCGCAGCACCACCACGGCGTCGAGCTCGGGGTCGATCCAGACGTAGTGGCCACCCGCGCCGACCATGAAGACGGCGCGGGTCGAGGCGCCCGGGAACGCCGTGCCGTCGCGGTTCAGCCAGAGCAGCCGGCCGTAGAACGGCGCGATCGGGCCCGGCTCGGCCATGCGTTCGATCCAGCCCTTCGGCACGAGCTGGCGACCGCCGCAAGCGCCGCCGTCGAGAAGCATCTGGCCGATGCGCGCCTGGTCGTGCGCGCTGATCGAGACGCCCGCCCCCCAATGCGTTCCGCCGGGAACCGTCTGCACGCGGGCGGCGCCCGGAAGTTCGACCCAGGCGTCGTCGTAGCCGCGCCAGGCAAAACCGGCGCCGCCACCCAGCGGCCGCAGGATCCGCGCGAGGAACACCTCGGGCAGCGGCTGGCCGAACAGGTGCAGCAGGGCCAGCGCGAGCTGGTTGATGCGCACGTCGTTGTATTCCCAGTACGAGCCCGGCGGCTGCAGCGGCCGCGCGCCGCCCTTGGGTCCGGCCGCGGGCCGCGGATCCTGGGCGACCTTGCGCCACCGATCCACCGTGTCGGGCAGGCCGAACGACGTGCCTTCCCATTCGCTGGTCTGCGTGAGCAGATGCGCCCAGGTGATCGGCCGGTTGTGCGCGCTGTCGAAGCCGATGCCGGGCAATCGCTCCGCCACCGGCGCGTTCTCGTCAGGGAGCAGGCCGTCGCCCTGGGCGACGCCGGCGAGCAGCGCGAGGTAGCTTTTGGCGACGCTGAAGGTGAGGTCGGCCCGATCCGGCTCGCCCCAGGTCGCGATCACCTCGCCGTGCTGCCGGATCACGCCCGACTGCGGCCCGCGTGCATGCACCGGACCGCGCAGCCGGTTGTAGGGCGGTGGGTCGTCGTGATGCACGCCCCAGGGTTGCTGGCCCGGCGCCGGCGCGGCCCCCGGGTCGCGTGGCCAGGGAACTTCATGAGCCCGTGCGAAGTGCGCGGCTTCATCGAGCAGGAGGGAGGTCGGCATGACGAAATCGTCTCACGACCGCATCACGGCGGCGGCGAAGAAGCACGGCGTCGCTTGCGAAACGGCGCCGGCCGAGCGCATCAGGCGGCGATCTCGACCTCGGCCTCGATCTCGACCGGAATGCTGAACGGCAGCTCGAACAAGCCGACCGCGCTGCGCGCATGCGCGCCGACCTGCGGCCCGAACAGCTCAAGCACCAGCTCGCTGAAGCCGTTGATGACGGCGGGCTGGCGAATGAAACCGGGGGCCGAGTTCACCATGCCGAACACCCGTGTCCACGCGGCGATGCGGTCGAGGTCGCCGAGCGCGCGCTGCAGGCTGGCGAGGATGGCGAGCGCCGTCAGCTTGGCGGCCGCGTAGCCCTGCTCGACGCTCAGGTCGCTGCCGACCTTGCCGAGCGGATGTGCAAGCGAGCCGTCGGCGTTCAGCGGGCCGTGCCCGGAGACGATCGCGCGGCTGCCGACGATGCGCACCATCGCGAACGGCAGCACCACCCCGGGCGGCGCCTGCAAGGGCGCGGGCAGCACCAGGCCGAGGGCGGCCAGCTTGCTTTCGATGCGGGCCATGGTGCCTGCTCCCTGTCAGGAAGCGTTCGGCTCGCGGCCCGGTCCCGTGTTCGGCAGCTGCGGCGTGTCGGCCGCGGCATGGCCGAGGCTGGCCACGCCGTTGAGCATCTGCGCCAGGTCGCCGCCGCCGCCGAGGCCCACCTCGCGCAGCAGCGAATCGACCATCGGCGCCGCGGTGCGATAGCGCAGCGCGCTCGCCACCACCTGGTCGGAAAGGCCGCCGCCGCCGTTCAGCGCGACGCCGTTGGCGCCGTTGCTCTCGCCGTGCCCGCCGGTGCCCAGGCCACCGATCTCGGCGATGCGGATCGACTCGATGTTGAGCAGCGGCTTGACGCTCTGCTCGACGATGCCGGGCAAGGCCGCCAGCACCGCGAGCCGCACCTGCTGCGCGATCACCGCCGGCGAGAGCTCGTTCTGCGCCTGGTTCTTCTTGCTCAGCGCCTCGGCCGCGGCCGTGCCTTCGGCCACCGTGCCGGCGGCGCGCAGCACCGCCGCGTCGCGCTCGCCCGTCGCCTCGACGCGCATCGCCTCGGCCTTGTTGCCCGCGGCCTGCTTCTCCGCCTCGGCCGCGACCACGATGCCGATCGACGCCTCGCGCGCCTTTTCCTCGGCCTTGACCAGCGTGACCGCCCTGCCCCGATTGGCCACCTCGACCTGGCGCGCGGTTTCCACCGCCTCGCGCGCGGCGACGGCGAGCGCCTTGGCGGCATCGGCCTCGGCTTCGGCGGCCGCCACGTCCTTCGACTTCACGGCGACGCGCACGTCCTGCTCCTGGCCGCGGATCGTGACCGCGGCATTGGCCTGGACGATCGCCTCCTTGGTGACGCGCTGCGCCTCGATCCGGTTGGTCTCGATCGCCCGGTTGGCCTCGATCGTCGCGCTTTCGGCCTGCTGCCTCGCCGCCGCCTGATTGGCCGCGACCGCCGCTTCCTGGTTGGCGGTGAGGGTCGCGATCTCCTGGTTGGTCTGCAGCTTGACCTCCTCGGTCTGGCGGCGCAGCGACTGCTGCTGGCGCGTCGCGTCGAGATTCTTGGTCTCGATCTGCACCTTGGTGTCCTGCTCGATGTCGTTCACCGACTTGCGCCGCGCCTCGGTTTCGCGCGTCAGCGCGAGCAGACCCTCGGCATCGAACGCATTGGTCGGATCGAAGAACTCCTTCTTGGTCTGGTTGAGCGAGGTCAGCGACACGCTCTCGAGCTCGAGGCCGTTCTGCGCGATGTCCTCGGCGACGACCTGGCGCACCTGCTGCACGAACTCGGCGCGCAGCGCGTTCAGGTCGTACATCGTCATCTTCACCGCCACCGCGCGCAGCGCGTCGACGAACTTGGCCTCGACCTGCGCCTTCAGCGCCTGCGGGTCGCGCGTCAGCACGCCGAGCGTCTGCGCCGCCTTGGCCACGGCCTCGGCGTCGGCCTTGACCCGCACGTAGAACTCGACCCGCACGTCGACGCGCAGGCGATCCTTGGTGATCAGCGACTCCTTCCCGGACTTGTCGACCTCGAGGCGCAGCGTCTTCATGTTGACGATGACGATCTCGTGGATGCCGGGAATGACGAACGCGCCGCCGTTCAGCACCACCTTCTGGCTGCCCGCCCCGGTGCGGGCGAAGGCGCGCTCCTTGCTCGACAGCGTGTAGAACTTCAGGCCGATGATGCCGAGCAGCGCGACGAGAAGAACGCCGCCGAGGATCAGGCCTGCGGAGGTGAGGAGTGCTTCCATGAAGGGTTCCTGCGGGTTGGAAACGCGAAGTGGGCGGGTTCGGCCGTCAGGCCTTGCGCGCCCGGAAGAGCGAGGCCGAAGCCCGCTCGCACAGCACGACGCGGTCGCCTTCGACGAAGACTTCCCCGTTCGTGCTCGGTTCGACCATCAGCAGATGCACGTACCCGTACCGATCGGTGAACTTGGCGCTCGCCGCGTAGCCCTTGCGCGCCTCGGGGCTGCTCACCGTGGCGACATTGCCCAGGAACTCCTGCGGCTCGAGCGCAGTGGTGCTCACCAGGTTGAGCTTGCGAAAGATCATGCCCAGGCCGCGTACCGAGAACACGGCGCAGATCGTCGCGAAGATCGAGGCGTCGAGCACCGGCGCGAGATGGCCGCTGGCGGTGAGGGCGATGAGCTGGTAGCCGGTGCCGGCGAGGCCGAAGCCGCCGATCGCCGCCATCAGCACCATCATCAGCGGCGTTTCCTTGAGCAGCAGCCAGTTGACGAGCGAGGCCTCGGGCAGCCAGTGCGACTCGGCGAGCGAGCCGAGCAGGTGGGCGAGCCCCGTGCCGGCAAGCAGCGTGAGCAGCAGCTCGAGCACGAAAAAGAGCGCCATCACGGCGAGCGCGCCGGCGAACGGCGCCACCACCGGGTCGGTGAGAAAGGCCACTGGATCCAACTGCGGGTCCTTTCGGATTCGCTCGGACTCTACCAATCAAACCTGCGGATTCAGCTCGGATTCAGGAATGCTGCTGCGAGTTCATCCGAACGTGCTCGATCCGTCGTCGAGGTGGACAGACGGTAGCGACTCAGCGGCTGAAGTACTCCTTCACCGTGTCCGCCGCCACCGTCTGCAGGAAGGTCGCGAGCTCCGGGTCGAGGCCGGCGGTGTACTTGTTGCCGACCGGCGACTTCTTGCGCAGCGTCGCGTAGGTCGTGCACGCGGCGAGGTAGGTGCCGGCGAGCGTCGGGTGGCGCTTGTCGGGCTGGTAGAGCTCGAGCTCGGGCCGCCGCGCGATCGCCTTGGCGTAGGCGAGACCGGCGGGAATGACGAGCGCGTCGTTGGCGTTGCCGGCGATCGTGTACTGCTCGGCGAGCTGCCCCGTCATCTCCGGCGCATCCTTGTAGGCCCACGACATGAACAGCACCGGACGGGCGCCGTGCTTCGTGACGATGGCGGCGTCCTTCTTCACGGTCTCGTGGAAGGCCGCGGCGAGCTGCGGATGGATCGGGCACTGGCTGCAGTCCATCATGATCACGGTGTCGAACTGCCGACCGGGCTTGTTGAACACGATCTTGTTGCCGGGCACGAACGAGTACTTGCCGATGCCGTCGGGCTGCAGGTAGGTGGCGATGTCGTGCCAGTCGAGGCCCGAGCCGCTGATCGTCACCGAGGTGCCGCGGTTCGGCGCGCCCGGCTCGCCCGAGCGGACCAGGTCGCTGTAGTGGCCGTGAATGCTGTTGTTGTAGTAGAAGAAGCTGTTGCCGACCCAGAGGATGGCGGTGCCGGAATCGGCGCCGACATCGCTGCGTGCGGGCCTGGTCTGCGCGACGGCGGCGCCGGCGAGCGAGAGCATGAGCGGCAGGCACAGGGCGCCCGCGGCCCGGCGGAGGAATCGGGAAATCGTCATGGTGTCTCCAGGCGGGCGCGTCTTCGCGCTGTCGTGGCCCATGCTAGTTCTTGCCGGTGCCGGTGCCGCTCATCGAGTCGAGGTCCTTGCCCACGTCGCAGGCCACGTGGTAGTAGGAGTCGGCGTGGCCGCGCTCGTGCACGCCCACGAACACCAGGAAGCGCCGCCATTCCTTCTTCGCGGCGCCGCTGAGGTCCTTGTCGCTCGCCTCTTGTCGCTGACCGCGCCCCGGATTGCCGAAATGCCCATGGCGTCGCCTCCTTTTTGCAGGAGTGAAGATGTAGCACGGCGCCAGGGCCGCCAGCAACCCGGCGACGCGCTGCGGGAAGGGTCCGCATCGCCGCCGAACACGGGCTTTGAGCTCCGCCGCGAAGAATTCACGCCCCCCTGGCCCCGGAGTTGCGTAAGGGAGACGCGACCCGTTGCCGACAGCGCTCCAGACCGCGTACAAAGCGCCGAAAGCAAGGGGAATCCTCTTGCCGACGGGAGATTGCGCCATGAACATCCGGATCAAGCAGCTTCGCGACCTCGTCGTCGCCCTCGACCGCGCCGACCGCAACCTCGAGCCGATGACGCCCGAGGCCTACCGGAAAGCGGCGCAGCGGGCGCTGGCCATGACCCGGGACGAGATGGGCCTGCTGCCGATCGGCGACTTCGCCGGTCCGGTGAACGCCCTGCAGACCTTCGCCGAGAACATCTTCTTCGCCATCAACGGCTGCTTCGCCGACCTCGACGGCAGCGGCCGCGCGCCGGTGGCCGTGCCGGCGGCCAAGGAGCTGCTCGGTCGCCTGAGCAGGATCTCGACCGGTGCGGTCGAGGAGATCAGCGAGGACCTGTTCGCCCGCCTGCGCGCCCCGGGCGCCGGTGCGAGCCCGAGGGGCCTGGCGGCTCGCTAGGCGCTAACGGCGCAGCGGCACCGCCAGCACCGTCGTCGGCCGCAGCGTCGCCGCGTCCTTGACGCTGCCGTCGGGCTGGTAGCGGCCGACGTAGGTGTTGGCGAGGACGTGGATCGCGCTGCCGGCGATCGCGCCGGTGGTCGGCTCGACGAACGCCGGATGGTGGTGCGACTGCAGCACCACGAGCCCGTCGATGCGCTTGCCGCCGTCGGCCAGGCGCAGGCGGATCACGCGGCCCGGGTTGGTGCTGTTCTGCACGCCGATCAGGTCGCCCTCGTGCCAGTACAAGCCGTCGATGCCGCCGCTCACCACGCTGTCGGGCTGCGGCAGGCGGGCGAGGCGGCCGTCGCGCGGCTCGACCCGGCCGATGCCGGTGGTGAGCGTCACGTAGACCGTGCCGTCGGGCGCGACCGCCACGCCGTTGGCGCCGCGCGCCGCGCCGGCCGCGCCGAACAGGGCGAAACGGTGCTCGCCGGGCCGCATGCGAAAGAGCGAGCCCGCCTCCGAGTCGCTGACGTAGAGGGTGCCGTCGGCGGCGACGGCGACGTCGTTGAGCTGCAGGGCCTCGGCCACGTCGTGGCGCGCCACCTTGCGGCCGCGCCCGAGGTCGTAGACCACCACCGCGTTGCGCCGCGCGCTGCGGGCGCCGTCCTCGAAGCCGTTGGTGCTGACCGCATAGACCCGGCGGCGGCGCGCGTCGACGGCCAGGCCGAGCACCGCGTCCAGGCCGTCCTCGGGGCGCGAGAAATCGCGCGTCCTGCCGCGCCGGTCGATCGCGACGATCTTGCGCTGGGCGATGCTGCCGACGAGGAAGCGCTTGCGCGCCGCATCCCAGGCGATGCCTTCGGGGATCAGGCGCGGGTCGGTGAGGCGAAACGACGTTGGTGCGTCGGCGGTGCGCGGCTCTTCGCTGGCGAGCCGCTCGCGCACGCCCTGGAATTCGGCATCGGCCCAGAGCGAATCGAAACCGGTGCCGGCCGCCGGGACGATGCCCAGGCGCCGGCCGAACAGACTGCGCAGCTCGGCCAGCGCAGCCTCCCGTTCGCCGAGCGCGACGTGGGCGACGGCCTGGTAGCAGGCGAGGAGGCCGTCGCCCGGCCGCTGGGCGCGCAGCGCCTTGATCCGCTCGAGGCTGGCGCGCGCCGCGAGGCTCGCCGCGGAAGGGGCGGAGGCCGCGGCGGCGGAAGGAGCGGATGCCGGCGCGAGGTCGAAAGCGGTGACGAAGACGGAAGACGTTGCGCGAGCCGCAGCCGCCGGCCCGGCGTCGTCGGCGGCGCCCGCGGACAGCCCCGTTCCGCAGAGAACCGCGGCGAGCGCCAGCAGGCGAGCCCGAGGGGCCGTTCGCTCGCGATGTCGGTCCATGCCGCGATCATCGCTCGCTTCCCGCGGCCCGGCTAGAACGCGAGCCGGCCCTCGATCGAATCGTCGAGCGTCTTGCCGATCGCCGCGCCGACCAGCATCTTGATGCCGGCGACGGCGGTGCCGTGCTTGTTGTCCCAGTAGTAGCCGCCCTGCGGCACGACCTTGATGACGCTGATGCGCGGGTCGTCCTCGCCCTCGGTGAACCAGGTCTTCAGCACCGATTGCCAGAGCGCCTTGATCCTCCGCTTGTCCTGGGAGACGCTGGCCCGGCCGGTGAGCGTCAGGAAGCCGGCATGCTCGGAGCCCTGGAAGAACAGCCGCACCGAAGGATCCTCGGCGAGCTCGCGATTCTTGTGGCTGTCGGTCGCGCTGAGGAACCACAGGTTGCCGGCGTCGTCGACCTCCTGCACGCTCATCGGCCGGGTGGCGCCGGTGTCACCGCGGCTGACGGCGGTGCAGAAGAAGCAGCTCACCGACTTCTTCACCACCTCGCGGATCTGCTCGACCGCGCGGCGGCCGCGCAGGTCTTCGTGGTTGTCTTCGGGCTGGTTGGCGTTGATCGAGTCCATGGGGCGGCGGCTCCTGTCGGTGGGGATGCACCGAAGGGGCAAACGGCAGGCCGCATCAGGAGCAGAGCGCGCGCAGGCGGGCGAGGTCGGGCTCGCAGCCGAGCCCGGGGGCTTCCGAAAGCGTGATCCGACCGTTGTCCAGCGTCGCCAGCGGCGGGCACAGGAGGGTCCGCAGCGGGTTCTCGTTGGCATCGACCTCCAGCCAGCTCGCCGTGCCGCCACGCGCCGCGAGCAGGTGCGCCGAGGCGAGCAGGCCGATGCCCGCGCCGAGGTAGTGCGGGCAGTAGCGCAGGCCTGCCGCAGCCACCCGGTCGATCACGCCGAGCACGCCGGAGATACCGCCCCACTTGGCGAGATCGGGCTGGACGACGGCGATCGCGCCCGAGGCGACGAGCGCCGCGAACGCGTCCTCGCCGATCATGTTCTCGCCCGCGGCGAGCGGGATCGGCGAGGACGCGGCGAGACGCTGCCATTCGGGCCAGGGCCGGTCGGCGCGCAGCGGCTCTTCGAGCCAGGCCGGCGCCGAAGCCGCCAGGCGGGTCGCCATCGCGCTGGCGGTGGCCAAATCCCATGCCTGGTTCGCGTCGACCATCACGGCGGCCTCGGCGCCGGCGGCGGCGCGTACTTCGGCGAGGTTGGCGATGTCGCGCGCTTCGCCGAAGCCGACCTTGAGCTTGAACGCGGTGTAGCCGGCGCGGCGCAGCGCGGCCACGGTCCCGCCCGGGCGTTCGGGGTTGATGCCGCTGGCATAGACCGCGACGCCGGCGCGCCCGCTGTCTTCGTTCGTGCCGGGCGCGAGCTGGCGCCAGAGCGGCAGGCCGCGGCGGCGCGCGGCGAGGTCGTGGAGCGCGAGGTCGACGCCGGCGATCGCCTGGGCGATCGGCCCGGGCTCGCCCGACTGCATGGTCAGCACCGCCGTCTTCGCCGTCATCTCGGCGAACGCCGCTTGCGGCGTGGCGAACGCGCGGCCCGTGAGCAGGGGGGCGAGCACGCTCTCGATCAGGCGTGCGCGATGCTCGGCGCCGCAGGAGGGAAAGTTGCACCAGGCCTCGCCCCAGCCGTGGGCGCCCTCGCCGTCCTCCACCCGCACCAGCACCGCGGGCCGGTCGTGCATGGTGCCGAACGAGGTGCGCACCGGCGCCTTCACCGGCCAGCGCAGCACGTGCACGTCGATCCGCGCGATCGCGGGGGGCGGCGCCGTGCTTTCCCGGTTGTTTCTGCTCATCGGCGTCGGTATAAAGGGATGGTCCATGGTACGTTTGCTCTTTTGAAGCCGCAAGCGCGCAACCCCGCAGGGCGGATCGCGCTGCTGGCAGCGCCCTGGCTGGCGCTCGTCGCGCTCTGGTACGCGGTGCGCGCCAGCGGCGTCGTCAATCCATCGCTCGTGCCGGCCCCGCATGCGGTGCTGCGCAAGTTCTTCGAGCTCGCGCAGGACCGGCTCGCGCTCGACATCTGGATGTCGACGCGGCGGGTCTTCGTCGGCGTGTTCCTCGGCGTGGCGGCGGCGGTGCCGGTGGGCTTCGCGATCGGCTGGTACCGGAGCGTGCGAACCTTCCTCGACCCGCTGATCAACTTCTTCCGCGCCCTGCCGCCGATCGCCCTGATCCCGCTCGTGATCGTCTACTTCGGCATCGGCGAGGCGGCGAAGACGGCGATCTTGTTCTACGCCTCGTTCTTCGCCGGCGTGATCGTCATGGTCGAGGGCATCGGCCAGATCAGCCCGATCTACGTCAAGGTCGCGCGCACCCTCGGCGCCAACGACGCCGAGATCTTCGCCAAGGTGATCGTGCCGCTGACTGTGCCGCACATCCTCACCGCGGTGCGGGTGGCGCTCGGCGTGGCCTGGGCGACGCTGGTCGCCTCGGAGCTGATCGCGGCGCAGCAGGGCCTCGGCGCGCTGATCCAGAACGCCTCGTCGTTCTTCCAGCTCGACATCATCTACGTCGGCATCATCTGCATCGGCCTGATCGCGTTGGCGATGGACCTGGCGCTGCGCGCCGCGACGCGCCGGCTGGTGGCCTGGCAGGACCGGATTTCATGAGCCGCCAGGCCGCTCCCAAGGCGAATGCCGCAGCGCGAAGCGCGAAGGCTTGTCGATGAGCCCCGTTCCGCCGGCCGACACCTTGCCGATGGTGGTGACGCCGAGCTTTCCGGTGCGGCTGCGCTTCGACGACATCGGCGTCGACTTTCCCACCGCCGCCGGGCCGATGACCGTGGTCGAAGGCATCGACCTCGAGATCCGCCAGGGCGAGTTCGTTTCCATCATCGGCCCCTCGGGCTGCGGCAAGACGACGCTGCTGAACATCGTTGGCGGCTTCGTCAAGCCGACGCGCGGCCAGGTGCTGCTCGACGACGCGCCGATCCGCGGGCCCGGCCCCGACCGCGGCGTCATCTTCCAGGAGTACGGCGTCTTTCCCTGGCTCACGGTGCGCGGCAACATCGAGTTCGGCCTGCGCCTGGCGGCGGCCCGGGTCGCCGCGCCGCAGCGCACCGAGATCGTCGAGCGCTACATGGCGCTGATGGGGCTCGCCGATTTCGCCGACCACTACCCGAAGCACCTTTCCGGCGGCATGCGGCAGCGCCTCGCGCTCGCCCGCGCCTACGCGGTGAAGCCCGAGTTCCTGCTGATGGACGAGCCCTTCGGCGCGCTCGACGCGCAGACCCGCACCGCGATGCAGGACCTGCTGCTGCAGGTGCTCGCGACCGAAGGCAAGACGGTCCTGCTGATCACGCACTCGGTCGACGAGGCGATCTATCTCTCCTCGCGGATCGTCGTCGTGACCGCGCGGCCGGCGCGGGTGCGCACCGTGATCGACGTGCCCTTCGGCTACCCGCGCAACGAATCGGTGCACGAGGATCCGCGCTTCGCCCTGCTGCGCGCGCACATCCGCGCTCTGGTGATGAAGGAATACGAGGCGCAGGCCCGGCAGGCGGTGCGCGCCGCGGATTGATCGAACGATGCTGATTGACCGACTGACTGACTGACGAACCCCAGGAGACCCCCATGACCCTTCGCCGCAGAACCCTTCTCCAGGCCGGCGCCGCCGCCTCGCTCGGCGCCTTCGCCGCCGTCTCGGTGGCGCAGCCACGCACGAAGCTGCGTGTCGGCTACCTGCACACGCCCGCGGTCGACGGCCAGATCTGGCTCGGCCAGCAATCGGGCGCATGGACGAAGCGCGGGCTCGACCTCGAGCTGATCCAGTTCACCACCGGCCTCGAGCTGTTCCAGGCAATGATCGGCGGCAGCCTCGACGTGCTCTCCACCGGCGCCGTCGTCTCCAACTTCCCGGCGCGCGGCCAGGGCAAGGTGTTCCTGCTCAACAACATCGAGTACGCGACCGCGCAGCTCTGGGTGCGCGACGACTCGATCAAGTCGATCGCCGACCTGAAGGGCAAGCAGATCTCCACCACCACCGGCACCACCGCGCACGTCTTCCTCGACCGCGCCCTGCGTTCGGCCAGGCTCGACCCGGCCAAGGACGTGCAACTCGTCAACCAGCGCATGGCCGAGGCCGTGACCTCGTTCGTTTCCGGCGCCGTGCCCGCAGTCGCGCTCTGGGTGCCGTTCGACGTGACCGTCAGGCAGAAGGTGCCCAACGCACGCAAGATCGTCGACGCCTCGGCGTTCTTCCCCGAGGCCGCGATCATGGGCGGCTGGGCCGCGGGCAACGATTTCTACGAGGGCAACAAGCCGGCGCTGGCCCAGCTCATCGCCGGCTGGAGCGAGGTGAACGACGCGATGCTCGCCAACTTCGACGCCGCCGCCGAGACGCTGCAGAAGACCCAGTACAAGGAAGTGCCGCTCGCCGACTTCCGCGACTCGATGAAGTTCTCGAAGTACTACACCTCGGCCGAGTGGCGCAAGCTCTACCAGGACGGCACCGCCACCAAGTGGCTGCAGCAGGTGACCGACTTCTTCGCCGTCGCCGGCAACATCGCCAGCCCGGTGCCGGCGGCCAAGTACTTCGACCCGCAGCTGTTCCTGCAGACGGTCAAGGCGTAGCGATGAGTCGAAGCCCAGGCTTCGACTACGTGATCGTCGGCGGCGGCTCGGCGGGCTGCCTTCTCGCGAACCGGCTGAGCGCCGATCCGTCGTGCCGCGTACTGCTGCTCGAGGCGGGGCGCGACACGCGCCACTTCTGGACCCGGCTGCCGGTCGGCTACTTCCGCACGATCTACGACCCGCGCTTCACCTGGCAGTTTCCGCTCGAGCCCGAGGCGAGCACCGGCGAGCGCCGGATCGCCTGGCCGCGCGGCAAGGCACTCGGCGGCTCGAGCGTGATCAACGGCCTGCTCTACATCCGCGGCCAGCACGCCGACTTCGACGACTGGGCGCGCCTGCACGGCGCCCGCGGCTGGAGCTACCGCGAGCTGCTGCCGTATTTCAAGCGCTCGGAGGCCTACCAGGGCGGCGAGAGCGAGTACCACGGCGCGGCGGGCGAGCTCGGCGTCTCGGACCTGCGCAACGACCATCCCTGCTGCGAGGCCTGGCTCGCCGCCGGCGCCGAAGCGGGCCATCCGCTCACCGACGATTTCAACGGTGCGGTCTCCGACGGCCTGGGTCGCTACCAGCTCACGCTGCGCGGTCATTGGCGCTGCGATGCCGCGACCGCCTTCCTCGCACCGGCGCGGGCAAGGACCAACCTCGTGGTCGTGACCGGCGCGCAGGCGACGCGGATCGTCGTCGAGAAGGGGCGCGCCACCGGCGTCGAGTGGGTCGAGGCCGGAGAGAAAAAAGGCGCGCGCGCCGATCGCGAGGTGGTCCTCGCCGCCGGCACGCTGCAGTCGCCGCAGCTGCTGCAGCTCTCGGGCATCGGCCCGGCGGCGCTGCTGCGCCGGCACGGCATCGCCGTCGCGGTCGACGCGCCCGAGGTCGGCGCCAACCTGCAGGACCACTACCAGGCGCGGGTGATCGTCAAGCTGAAGGAGAAGCGCTCGCTCAACGACGACGTGCGCAATCCCCTGCGCCTGGCGCAGATGGGTGCGCAGTGGCTGTTCGGGCAGCGCGGGCCGCTGACGGTCGGCGCCGGCCAGGTGGGCGGCCTGGTCGCGACCGAGCACGCCGAGGGCGGCCGCGCCGACGTGCTCTTCAACGTCATGCCGCTCTCGGTCGACAAGCCGGGCGACCCGCTGCATCGCTTCTCGGGCTTTTCGGCCTCGGCGGCGCAGTGCCGGCCGGAGTCGAAGGGCACGGTCGAGATCGCCGGCGCCGACCCGCTGGCGCTGCCGCGCATCCGCGCCGGCTACCTCACCGATCCGCGCGACGCGAAGGTGCTGGTCGCCGGGCTGCGCATGCTGCGCGAGATCTATGCGCAGCCGGCGTTCAGCGGCCTGGTCACCGGCGAGGAGTACCTGCCGGGCAACGGCATCACGACGCCGAGCGCGCTCGAGGCCTTCGCCCGCGCCAGGGGCGGCACCGTGTTCCACCCGGTCGGCACCTGCCGCATGGGCGGCGATGCCGGCGCGGTGGTCGACCAGCGGCTGCGGGTGCGCGGCATCGACGGCCTGCGCGTGGTCGACGCCTCGGTGATGCCGCGCCTGGTCTCGACCAACACCAATGCCGCGGCGATCGCCATCGGCGAGAAGGGCGCGGCCCTGCTGCTCGAGGACCGGGCCGGCGAAGCCCCGGCGCTCAGCGCCCGGCGCCAGGAAGAGCCGGCGTGATCCTCGACAACGCCCAGGTGCCGCTGTACGTGCAGCTCGCCGACCTGTTTCGCCAGCGCATCGTCAAGGGCATGTGGCGCGAGGGCGAAAAGCTGCCGTCGCTGGAGAAGCTGGTCGCCGAGTTCGAGGTCGCCCGGGTCACGGTGCGCCAGGCGATCGAGCGGCTGACGCGCGACGGGCTGGTCTCGCCGCAGCGCGGCCGCGGCACCTTCGTCACCGGCGCGCCGCGGGCCGACCGCTGGCTGAAGGTGGAGACGACGCTGCAGAACCTCGCTGCCGTCTATCGCGACACGCAGCCAACGATCCTGGCCATCGACGAGTCGGCGCGCGCGCCGCGCCTGGCCGAGCGCGACGGCGTCGCCGCCGAGCGCTACGTCCACATGCGCCGGGTCCACGCCCACGAGGGCCGGCCCTACTGCGTGATCGACATCTACCTCGACGCGGCGATCTTCGAGAAGCGACCGACGCGGTTTCGCCGGGAGACGGTGATTCCTCTGCTCCTCGCCCTGCCCTCGGTGAAGATCGTCACCGCGCGCCAGGTGCTGACGATCGCGACCGCCGACCTCGAGGTCGCGCGCCATCTCGGCATCAGCGTCAACGCCCCCGTGGCCGAGGTGCGGCGCGTCTTCACCGGGCCGAAGCGGCGCGTGATCTACCTCGCCGAGGTCACCTACCGCGGCGACTTCGTGCACCTCGAGATGGACCTCAAGGGCTGAGCGCGCCGAGCGCGGGTCGTGCCGGCAGAGCCCGGCCGCTCAGGTCAGCGCCCGCACGAGGAAAGGCAGGCTCGTGTCCATGCGGTAGTCGATGTCGGAGTGGTTGTCGTCGAACTCCTCGTACCGGTGCTCGACGCCCAGCTCCGCGAGGCGAAGCGAGAGGAGGCGCGCGCCGTAGTGGATGCGGTACTGGTCGGCCCAGCCGCAATCGACGTAGATCCCGCGCAGGCTCTTCAGCGCCTTGACATGGCGCTTGACCATGTGGATCGGATCGTGCGCGAGCCAGCGCTTCCAGCGCGACTCGATCCGCTCGCCGGTCTCGAGGTGGAACGGCAGGCGAAAGCCGTTCGGCGCTTTCGGGTCGGGGTCGTAGGACGCGGCCATGCACAGGTTCATGACCGTGTGCCCGTCGTCCTTGCCGAGCTTCTTCTTCCTGCGCAGGTCGGCGAGGAAGCGGGCGACGCGGCCGTCGTCGAGCCCCTCGGCGAGTCCCTTCGCTGCCGACGCGAGCGCGGCCACGTCGATCGGCCCTTCCTTGCGCCTGGGCGATGCGAACCTGGCCAGCGCGTCGAGCGTGTTCGGCCAGTCGGCGCCGTAGACGAAATCGAAGTACGCATCGCCCGAGTGGTCGGCGACCGCGCCCCACACCTTCGGATGCAGCATGCCGTGGACGATGGCGCCGTAGCCGCCCGAGCTCTTGCCGAAGCAGCCGCGGTGCTCTCGCGACGCGAGCGTGCGGAACTGGGCGTCGACGAAGGGCACGAGCTCCTGCGTCAGATAGTCGGCGTAACGGCCGACGGCGGAGGAGTTGATGTACTGGTTGCCACCGAGCGCCGTGAAGCAGTCGGGGAAGACGACGATCGCCGGCTCCATCTTCTTCTGATGGATGAGGCGCGCGGCGCGTTCGGGCACGTTCTCCCCGAATCCCTTCCAGCCGACGTGGCTCGCGCCGCTGCCCATGAACCCGACCAGGTCGAAGAGGACCGGGAAGCGTCGCTCGGCGAACTCTTTCGTGTCGTACTGCGGCGGCAACCAGACATGAACCGGCCGCACGAACGGATCGCCGAGGGCATTGCCCTTCAGCACCTTGGACGTGTGCGTGAGGACGGCCACGCGGCCGCAGGGGCTCAGACAGTGTTTGCTCGGCACGGTCGCTCCAGAGTGCTGCCCGACGATAGCCTTTGGCACCGGCGGGCACATCTTTGCACCGCATACTGCGGGCTCATTCCCCCAACGGAGGTCGATCGTGGCACTACAAAGGAAGAAGCGCGAAGGAAAGAGAACGATTCCTGTCTCGCAAGCTCGCAAGACGCGCAGCGGTGCGAAGAAGCACAAGAGCGACGGCCGGCAACCGCCGGCCAGCAAGCCGCCATCGGTGGGCTAAGGGGTCGTGCCCTCCCGATGGGCGAGGACGAAGGGCTCGCGCGCCAGCTTGAGCCCGAGAAGGACGACCAGAACCCATCCCCACACGAACTTCGCCACGAAGGCGATCTCGAGCCTGAACGCGGATGAACGGGCTTGCGGCGACGCCGCGCCACCCCCTTGGCGCGACATGTTCTTCTCGATCTGCCCGCCATCCTTGCGCTGCGCCTCGAGGTCGGCCTGCGCCGCTTGAAGCGCGCCCTCCGTCGATTCCCGTCGCGCCTGCAACATCGGCAACTGTCTTGCCCGCAAGACCAGTTGCTCCACGCTGCTTCGCAGGGGCACCACGCCCCGATCGGTCTGCAGCGGCGTCTCCGGCAATCCGCCAACGTCGATGCCGGCGAGGTCCTCCAGCCTGCTCGAGCCGAGCAGGCTGCGAAGGGACGACGTCTCCGGACTCCGGGCCCCCAGCACGCAGGAGTTCTTTCTCGCTTCGCAGCCGAACGGATCCAGCAGTCGACCGCTGCTCGCGCCCCGTCCCGTACCGTCGCGCTCGATACGGGCCGACATCACGGGACATTCGCGCCAGACCGGAGCGCACCGTTCGTCGTGCGCCTTCTCGAGAGCGTCCAGCGCTGTCCGCGCAACGCGCCTTGCGGCGTTCAGCTCCTGCTGCAGGGAGGGAAGGCCGCTCTCGGCCTGCGAGAGCTCCGCGGCCGCACGCTCGGCACTCGCGCGCAGGCGCGCGACTTCCGAGTCCTGGCGCTTGACAGCTGCCCTGAGGAATTCAAGTCGTTGCCGGTCCAGCTCGCTCTGGACAGTCGCGCGCTGGTCGGCATTGTCGACGTACAGGATCGCCGCCGAGAGGGCGGCAAGGCTGTAGTACAGCAGGTCGACCCGGGGCTTGGACAAAGGCAGCCATCGCGCAAAGAGCACCGCTGCGGCAACGACTAGGATGGCGAAAGGGATGACACCCCGAGTCGGGGTCGTCGACGGGGCGTCGAAGTCGAAGGAAAAACCGTATATCAAGATGCCCAGCACGCCGCAGATACCGACAAAGGCGGCCACTCTTGGCCATCCGCCGCTCGGCATGCTCTTGCCATGAGCTTCCGACGCCGGAACAAGAATTTTCAGCATGTGCTGCCTCCGCGCGCTGCGCCTACGGAGGCAGTAGCCTAGTCCTTCGCTAGCGCCCGGCGCCCGGCGCCCAGCCGTGCTCGCCGACCAGCGGCACGAACACCACGCCGCCGAGGTCGGCTTCGTCGAACGCGTTCTCTCCGCGTCGCGTGACGCGCACCAGCCGCTGCTGCCAGCTCGACTCGCCGACCGGCATGACCAGCCTCCCGCCGACCGCCAGCTGCACGCGCAGCGCCGCGGGCACGCGCGGCCCGCTCGCGGCCACCAGGATCGCGTCGTACGGCGCCCCTTGCGCCCAGCCGCCGCTGCCGTCGGCGCAGTGCACGGCGACGTTGCCGTAGCCGAGCCGCGCCAGGCGCTCGCGGGCACTGTCGGCGAGGCCGGGATGGCGCTCGACCGCGTCAACGCGCGCCGCAAGAAGGCTGGCCACGGCGCTGGCGTAGCCGGAGCCGGCGCCGACTTCGAGCACCCGGTCGGCGGGCCGGATCGCCGCCGCCTCGAGCATCAGGGCGACGATGTACGGTTGCGAGATCGTCTGCCCGTCCTCGATCGGCAGCGGCCCGTCGTCGTAGGCCGAGGCGCGCAGGCCGGCGGCGACGAAGGCCTCGCGCGGCACGCTGCCCATCGCCGCCAGCACGCCGGGGTGGCGCACGCCGCGCCCGGCGACGTGCTCGCGCACCATGTACTCGCGTTGCGCGACGAAGTCGTCGACGCTCACGCGCGCCTCGCCGCCGCGGTCAGCTTCCGGTCGGGCGGGACGCCTCGGGCCTTTGCCGCGACTGCAGCCACGCCAGCTTGGCGGCGTAGAGATCGTGCTGGCCGCGGGTGGTGCTGTTGTCCATCGCCAGCTGCAGGTGCTTGCTCGCCTGCTTGACGTCGCCGAGCTGCCAGTCGGCCAGGCCGAGCCAGAAGTGGAACTCGTGGTTGTAGTCGGCGCGCGCCACCTCGCGGGCGAAGAAGTCGCGGGCGGTGCGCCAGTCGCTCTGACGTGCGGCGTCGAGCCCGAGGTTGAAGAAATGGAACGGCGGCACCGCCTCGATCGCCGCCAGCCGGGTGCGGGCCGCGGCCGCGTCGTCGGCGCGCTCGAGCCGGGTGTAGGTCTCGGCGATGTTGGCCAGCGCGCGGGTGTTCTTCGGCTCGCGCTCGAGCACGTAGGCGAAGGCGCGCTCGGCCCTTGCCAGCTCGTTGTGCCGCATGTACACGACGCCCAGCGTGTTGTACGAGTTCATGAAGGCCGGGTCCTTGCGCAGCGCCTCGGCCGCCCAGGCGTAGGCGTCGTCGAGCCGGCCTCGCGCCAGCGCCTCGGCGGCGCGGTTGTTGGCGTACATCGCGAGCACCGTGTTCTCGTCGATGTCGCGCACGCGCAGCGTGCGGATCTCGTCGGCGGGAAGGAAGTCGATCGTCCACGGGCTGTAGTCGCGCATCGTGCCGGCGTCGAGCATGCGCCGGCCGAGGGTGATGTTGACGTGGCCGCTGGCGAACAGCAGGTTGCCGCTGCGGCTCCAGGCCTCTTCCATGTAGGCGCTCTGGTAGACCACCGAGAGCTTGAGCTCGTGCGCCAGCGCCGCGGTCATGAGCACCAGCGAGAGGCAGTTGCCGGAGCGGGCATCGAACGCCTCGGAGGCCGTCTTGGTCGTGGCCGCGTCGTACTCGAGCTTGAGCTGGGCGCGCCGGTACAGCGCGTCGACCAGCCCGGCCTGCGGCCCCTTGGTGCGAATCTGGTCGGCGATGTCAACCGCGAGGTACTGGCGCATCGCCTCGCTGACCTTGAGCACCTCGTCCGTGCCGACCTTCTCGCTCGGCGCGGCGAACAGGTGGTCGGCGAGCAGGCTGCTGGGCTGGGGCGGCGGCGGCGCGGAAGCGCAGGCCGAAAGCAGCCCCACGACCGGCGCGAGGAAGAAGGACAGGATGCGCATGGCTCGTCTCCGTGCGGCAGGCCGCCGCTCGCTTCGTCACAGCACGGATGATGAACCAAAGCCGCCGGTATTTCCCGCGCGCCTCGGTATCGGCCTTGAGACGGGTTCGATACGTTTCGTCGGCGGCCAGCGACGGGACCGCGATCAGGCCTTCACGCCGCCGGGCGAGCGCGCATTCACCGCGCTGCTCGCGGCAAAGGTGCGCTCGCCCGCGTGAGGGATGTCGGCTGCCTCAGTGCATGAAGAAGTAGATCGCCACGAGCACGATCACCGGAACGCCGAGAAACCAGCCGAGTGCGTACTTGCCCATGATCTGCTCCTGAAGTGGGTGGTTGCGAGACGCAAGGGTAAGGAGCGGCGATCGGCGCGAATGCCGGGCGAAATCCTGAGCGCGTGTAGGAGGGGTACGCCGGTGCGCGGGCACGCCGTCTGCCCGTTCGGGTTCCCCGCGACGCATCGCGTCGCTTACCTTCCGCAGGAGACTGAAATGGCGAGAACCACAACCCCCACCGATGCCAACCTCGACCCGATCACCGGCGCTGCCGGCGCTCACCCGATCGGCACCGGCGTCGGCGCGATCCTCGGCGGCGCCGCCGCGGGCGCAGCCACCGGCACCGTTGCCGGGCCGGTCGGCACCGTCGTCGGTGCAGCGATCGGTGCCGTCGTCGGCGGCCTCGCCGGCAAGGGCGTCGCCGAGACGATCGACCCGACCCGCGAAGACGCGTACTGGCGCGACAACTATGCGAGCCGTCCGTATGTCGAAGGCGCGAGCTACGACGACTTCGGCCCGGCCTACGCGTACGGCGTGAACTCGTACGGCACCCACGCCGGTCGCGCCTGGGAAGACGTCGAGCCCGAGCTGGGCACGCGCTGGAGCGCGACGCGCGGCAAGTCCTCTCTCGAGTGGGACCGCGCCAAGCTGGCCACGCGCGACGCCTGGAACCGGGTGAGCGACGCGGTCGAGCGCGCCGTTCCCGGCGACTCCGATCGCGACGGCAAGTAAGCCGACCGACGATTCGACGGCGGTCCGATCCGGACGCCGAGCGCCGCCCGCGAGGCGGCGCTCTTTCGTGAGGCCCTACCATCGCGCCTGCATCCCAGGCCTGAGCGCTATGCCGACCCGATGTCCCGGCTCGACCTCCCGCGTGGTCGCGGGAATGTGTTTCGCGGGCATGACCGCGCTCTCGGTCGCGCCGGCGGTGGCCGCGCCCGAACCGCCGCGCGTGGACAGCCTCGCCGATCTTTCGCTCGAGCAGCTTCGCGACGTCGTGGTCACCACCGTGTCGCGCGGCGAACAGCGGCTCGACCGGGTCGCCGCCTCGGTCTTCGTCATCAGCGCCGAGGACATCCGGCGCTCCGGTGCGACGACGATTCCTGAGGCGCTGCGGCTGGCGCCGACGCTCGACGTCGCGCGCGCCGATTCGAGCCAGTACGCGATCAGCGCGCGCGGGTTCAACAACGTGCTCGCCAACAAGATGCTCGTGCTGATCGACGGCCGCACCGTGTACACGCCGCTGTTCTCGGGCGTGTTCTGGGAATCGCAGGAGGTGATGCTCGAAGACGTCGAGCGGATCGAGGTCGTGACAGGGCCGAGCACCGCGCTCTGGGGCAGCAACGCGGTCAACGGCCTGATCCACGTCATCACCCGCTCGGCCGCGGGCACGCAGGGCGCGCTCGGCGCGGTGCGCGCCGGCGACCGCGAGCGCGGCGCCGCGGTCCGCTACGGCGGCGTGCTCGGCGACGGCGGGCGCTTTCGCGCCTACGCCAAGTACTACAGCCGCGACGCGACCCACCGCGCCGACGGCAGCTCGATGGACGACGCGGCGCACGGCATCCAGGGCGGGTTCCGCTTCGACTGGGGCCAGGCCCGGGACGCGGGCACGGTCCAGGGCGACGCCTATCGCGGCAGCGTCGACCAGGCCGGCGCCGGCGCGCGCAACTCCTCGGGTGCGAACCTCATCGGCCGCTGGCAGCGCAGCTTCGCCGATGGCAGCGAAACCAGCGTCCAGGTCTACGCCGACCACACGGAGCGCATGCATCCGCAGATCTTCTCCGAGCATCTCGACACCTTCGACACGCTCGCCCAGTACCGCTTCAAGCCGGCGGCCGGCCACTCGGCGGTGGTCGGCGGCGGCTACCGCTACGCGCGCGACCGGGTCGACACCGGCCCGACCCTCGCCTTCATTCCCGAGAACCGGTCGCTGAACTGGAGCCGCCTGTTCGCCCAGGACCAGATCGACCTGAGCCCGACGCTCACGCTCACGCTCTCGGCCAGCGTCGAAGGCAATCCCTACACCGGCGCGCATACGCTTCCCGGCGCGCGCCTGGCCTGGACCGTGGCCGAAAGCCATCTCCTCTGGGGCTCGTACTCGAGGGCGGTGCGCGCGCCCTCGCGCATCGACCGGGAGCTCTTCACCCCGGGGCAGCCGCCCTACGTGCTGGCGGGCGGGCCCGACTTCCGCTCCGAAGTTTCGAACGTCCTCGAGCTCGGCTACCGGGGCCAGCCGGGACCGACGCTCTCGTACTCGCTGACCCTGTTCGACGCCAAGCACAGGCATCTGCGCAGCCTCGCGCCGACGGCCGACGGCCTGCAGTTCGAGAATGGCATCCGCGGCTCGACCCGCGGCCTCGAGAGCTGGGCCCGCTGGCGGCCGAGCGAGCACTGGCGGCTCGACGCCGGACTGGTGGTGCAGATCCAGAAGCTGCGCGTCAGCCCGGGCGAGGTCGACTCCGGCGGCCTCGCCGCGCTCGGCAACGATCCGCACCACTTCGCGTCGCTGCGCTCCTCGCTCGACCTCGGACCGGCCTGGGTCTGGAATCTCGACGTGCGCCATGTCGGCTCGCGGCCGGCGCCCGACGTTCCCGCCTACACGGCGGTCGACACCCGGTTCGCGTGGAAGCTCGGCGACGCCGCCGACGTGTCCTTCGGCGTGCAGAACCTGTTCGACCGCCGTCATGCCGAATGGGGGCCGGCGACCAACCGGGTCGAGATCGAGCGAAGCGTCTTCGTGCAACTGCGGTTGCGGAACTGATCGCGTGAGCGGGAACGGTCGCGTCGACTCCGCCGCCGCCGGCTTCGCGGCGCTGCGCCGCTCCGTCACCGGCTGCCTGGCGTTCGCTGCCTTCGCGTTCGCCGGCAGGATGGCGACGGCCGAAGAGGCGCTCGAGGCCAGCGTCAAGGCCGCCTACCTCTACAAGTTCCTCACCTATGTCGAATGGCCGGCGCCGGCATTCGCCAGCGCCGATGCGCCGCAGGTGATCGGCGTCCTCGGCGCCGACGACGTGTTCGCCGAGCTGCAGCGGCTGGTCGTCGGCCGCACCGTGAACGGTCATCCGCTGGTGGCGACGCGCATCGCCCCGGGAGACTCGGTCGACCTGCTGCACGTGCTTTACATCGGCCGCGGCGCCCGAAGCGCGGCGACCTTGCGGGCCGCGGCCGGCCGGCCGATCCTCACCATCACCGACGCGCCGACCGGCCTGGCCGAAGGCAGCGCGCTCAACTTCGTGCTCGTTCAGGGTCGGGTCCGCTTCGAGGCCTCGCTGCCCGCGGCCGAGCGCGCCGGCCTGAAGCTCAGCGCGCGCCTGCTCGCCGTGGCCGAACGCGTGGTCGCGCCATGAAGCCGGTGACCTCGATCCGCCACAAGATGATGCGGGTCGTCATGACGACGACGCTCGTCGCCCTGCTCCTGAGCGCGACCGCCCTGCTCGTCTACGAGCTGCAGAGCTTCCGCGAGACCCGGGTCGAGGACCTGAAGACGCAGGCCGACCTCGTCGCGCGAGCGAGCGCCGCCGCCCTCGTGTTCGACGACCCGCGAGTCGCGCGCGAGAACCTGGAGCTGCTGAGCCTGCGCCCGCAAATCGAGGCGGCGGCGATCTACCGGGCCGATGCCCGCCTGTTCGCCCTCTACACCGCGCCCAACGAGGCACGGGAAGCGCCGGCGCTCGGCGACTCGCGCGCCGGCTACAGCTTCGACGCCGAGCATCTGGTGGTGCGCCAGCGCATCGAGCAGAACGGCGAGCTGCTCGGCACCATCGTCCTGCGCGCGCGCTACGACCTGTTCGGGCGGCTACGCGACTACCTCGCGATCCTGGCTCTCGTCACCCTCGCCAGCCTGCTGCTCGCCAGCCTCGTGGCGCGGCGCCTGCAGCGCAGCGTCACCGATCCGATCGTCGCCGTCGCCGAGGTCGCGCGCGAGGTCGTGCAGCAGCGCAACTACGCGCTGCGCGCCGACAAGACGACCAACGACGAGGTCGGCGCCCTGGTCGAAGCCTTCAACGACATGCTGCGCGAGCTCGGCGGGCAGGCGGCGGCGCTGCAGGCCGCCGACCGGCGCAAGGACGAGTTCCTCGCCACCCTGGCGCACGAGCTGCGCAACCCGCTCGCGCCCCTGGGCAACGCGCTGGTGATCCTGAGCCGGGACGACACCGATCCGGTGCTGCGACGGCGGATGCGCGAGATCATGCAGCGCCAGCTCAAGCAGATGGTGCGCCTGATCGACGACCTGCTCGAGGTTTCGCGCATCTCCACCGGCCGGCTCGAGCTGCGCATGGAGCCGCTCGACCTGGTGGAGGTGCTGCAGGCAGCGGTCGAGGCGGCGCAGCCGGAGATGCGCGAGCGCGGCCACGCCCTGGTCGTGAGCTGGCCGCCGCCGACGTGGGTGAACGGCGACCGGACCCGGCTGGCGCAGGTGTTCGTCAACCTCCTCAACAACGCCGCCAAGTACACCGATCCCGGCGGCCGGATCGAGATCGCCTGGGTGCTGCGCGACGCCGAGGTCGAGCTGCGCGTCGTCGACAACGGCATGGGCATCGCCCCGGCGATGCAGGCCGAGGTGTTCGAGATGTTCGTCCAGGTCGACAAGTCGCTCGAGCGCGGCCGTGCCGGGCTCGGCGTCGGCCTCGCGCTCTCGCGCCAGCTGGTCGAGCTGCACGGCGGCCGGATCCGGCTCGAGAGCCGCGGCCTGGGGCAGGGCTCGACCTTCGCCGTCACGCTGGCGCGGATCGCGGGGCTGGCGCCGGCCGCACCGGCGCCACCGGCAGCCGAGGCGACGCCGGCGGCGCCGCGACAGCTGCGCATCCTGCTCGCCGACGACAACGCCGATTTCGCCGACAGCCTGGCGCACGTGCTCGAGGCCTCGGGCCACACGGTGCAGGTCGTCTACGAGGGCAGGGCGGCGCTGGCCGCGGCGCGCGCCACGCGCTTCGACGCCGGCCTGTTCGACATCGGCATGCCCGGGCTGAACGGCTACGAGCTGGCGGCGACGCTTCGGGCCGAGCGCGGACCGAACGACCTGTTCCTGGTCGCACTCACCGGCTGGGGCCAGACGAGCGATCAGGAGCGCGCCCGCGCCGCCGGCTTCGACCGCCACTTCGTCAAGCCGGTCGACATGGCGGCCTTGATCGAGCTGCTCGCCGAACGGGCCGCCGTCGCCGCCTGACCGGGGGCACAGCGATTGCCCTGGAGTCTGCTCTTCCCAGACTCAAGGACCTCCTGTGCCCACCAGAAAAGTTCAGAGCCGCGTGCGGCAATCCGGCACCACGCGCGCCGGCAACGGCGGCGAGCTGCACCAGCTTGCCGGTGGCGGCCATCCGCCGCTCACGACCAACCAGGGGCTGCCCGTCTCCGACAACCAGAACTCGCTGCGCGCCCATGCGCGCGGGCCGACGCTGCTCGAAGACTTCATCCTGCGCGAGAAGATCACCCACTTCGACCACGAGCGCATTCCCGAGCGCATCGTCCACGCCCGCGGCACCGGCGTGCACGGCTTCTTCGAGCTCACCGATTCGCTTGCCGACTACACCACGGCGAAGATCTTCACCGAGGTGGGCGAGAAGACGCCGGTGTTCACGCGCTTTTCCACCGTGGCCGGCGGCGCCGGTTCGGTCGACACGCCGCGCGACGTTCGCGGGTTCGCGGTCAAGCTGTACACGAAGGAAGGCAACTTCGACATCGTCGGCAACAACATCCCGGTGTTCTTCATCCAGGACGCGATCAAGTTCCCCGACCTCATCCACGCGGTGAAGATGGAGCCGGACCGGGGCTTTCCGCAGGCGGCGAGCGCGCACGACACCTTCTGGGACTTCATCTCGCTCACGCCCGAGTCCATGCACATGGTGATGTGGGCGATGTCCGACCGGACCCTGCCGCGATCGCTGCGCATGATCGAAGGCTTCGGCATCCACAGCTTCCGGCTGATCAACGCCGCCGGCGATTCGACCTTCGTCAAGTTCCACTGGCGGCCCAGGCTCGGCCTGCAGTCCACCGTCTGGGACGAGGCGGTGAAGATCGCCGGCGCCGACCCCGACTTCCACCGCCGCGACATGTTCGAGGCGATCCAGTCGGGCGGGTTTCCCGAGTGGGAGTTCGCGGTGCAGCTCTTCACCGAGGAAGAGGCCCAGGCCTTCCCCTTCGACCACCTCGACGCGACCAAGCTGATCCCCGAGGAGCTGGTGCCGCTGAAGGTGGTGGGCCGGATGGTGCTCGACCGCTGGCCCGACAACTTCTTCGCCGAGACCGAGCAGGTCGCGTTCTGCCCTTCGCACCTGGTGCCGGGCATCGACTTCTCCAACGACCCGCTGCTGCAGGGGCGGCTCTTCTCCTACCTCGACACCCAGCTCTCGCGCCTGGGCTCGGCCAACTTCCACCAGCTGCCCATCAACGCCCCGAAGTGCCCGTTCGCCAACCATCAGCGCGATGGCCACATGCAGATGGCGGTGCCCAAGGGCCGCGTCGCCTACGAGCCGAACACGCTGGCCGCCGACTCGCCCCGGGAAAGTGCCGCCACGGGCTTTCGCAGCGCCGCGCTGGTTGAATCGGGCGAGCGCGGCCGGATCCGCTCCGAGACCTTCGCCGACCACTACAGCCAGGCGCGCCTGTTCTTCCGCAGCCAGACCAGGATCGAGCAGGCGCACATCGCCTCTGCGCTGGTGTTCGAGTTGTCCAAGGTGGAGGCGGTGCACGTGCGCGAGGCGATGGTCGGCCACCTGCTCAACATCGACCCGTCGCTCGGCCGCCGCGTCGCCGACGGCCTGGGCCTGGACGCGCTGCCGAAGGCGCCGGACCCGGCCGCGCCCATCCTCGACATGGCCGAGTCGCCGGCGTTGCAGATCATCGGCAAGATGCTCGACACGCTGGAAGGCCGGGCGGTCGGCATCCTCGTCGCCGACGGATCCGACGCTGGCCTGGTTGCCGCGCTGAAGAAGGCCGCCACCGACGCCGGCGCCAGCGTCAAGATCGTCGCTCCGAAGGTGGGCGGCGCGAAGCTTGCCGACGGTTCGCGCCTGCCGGCCGACGGGCAGCTCGCCGGAACGCCATCGCAGCTGTTCGATGCGGTCGCGGTCATCCTTTCCGATGCCGGCGCCGCGGCGCTGGCGAAGGAAGGCGCGGCGATCGACTTCGTGCGCAACGCGTTCGGCCACCTCAAGGCGATCGCCATCGACCACGGCGGCCAGGTGCTCCTTCAGCAGGCCGGCGTCGAGCCCGACGGCGGCGTGGTCAGCGCGCACGACAGCGGCGCCTTCATCGCCGCGGCGAAAACCCGGCAGTGGGCCCGCGAGCCCTCGGTGCGTACCCTCGCTTGACCGGTTGGCCCGCCTGCGACAATCGTTCGCCGGCCCGCAGGGGCCGAGGGGAGCGATGTGGCAGGCGATGATGCGGGTGCGCAACGAGAGGCGCTGGGTGCTCATTTCCGGGCGCGGCTTCCGGCCGTGCTCGAGGCATGGCGCAAGACGATCGCCGCCGATCCCAAGCTGACGACCGGCGACTCGCTGCCCAAGGGCCAGCTCTTCGACCACCTGCCGGGGTGGATCGAAGGACTGGCGCAGGCCCTCGCCGCCCCGCCCGAATGGCAGCCGGTCAAGCCGAGCGAAACCGACCAGGCGGGCGACGCGAAAGCGCATGGGCTGCAGCGCTGGCAGCAGGGCTACGACCTGCACGAGGTCACGCGTGAATGGGGTGCGCTGCATCTGTGCCTGGTCGACGAGCTGGACCGCTACTTCCAGAGCCACGCCGCGGCCGCAGAAGTCCAGTCAGGGGCGCGGCGCACGCTCGCCTTCTTCATCAGCGACGCCGCGAGCGAGAGCGCGGCGCAGTATTTCCGTCTCGAGCGGCTCGCGGCGGCCGGCGCCGTGCGCGACCTGGAAGCGGCGCTCGAAGACATTCGCGCCATCGAGCGCAGCCGCGCCGAGCTCTGGCAGCAGGCGGCGCACGACCTGCGGGGCAACCTCGGCGTGGTCTCGAACGTCACCCACGGGCTGGCCCTTTCCGACCTGCCGCCCGAGCGCCGCAGCACCTTCGTCGACCTGCTGCGCAACATGGTCGGCGCCTTGCACCGCCTGCTCGACGACGTGACCGATCTGGCGCGCCTGCATGCCGGCCAGGAAGTGCGGCGGGTCGCGCCCTTCGACGCGGCCGACGTGCTGCGCCGCCTCTGCGACGACCTGCGCCCTATCGCCGAAGGCAAGGGCCTGTACCTGAAGATCGAGGGCGCGAAGGCGCTGCCGGTCGAGGGCGACGCGGTCAAGATCCGGCGCATCGGCCAGAACCTGCTCCTCAACGCCCTGAAGTACACCGATGCCGGCGGCGTGCTCGTCTCCTGGGGCCACACCGCCGCGCGCGACGATGGCCGCTGGGTGCTGACGATCCAGGACACGGGCCCGGGCTTTCACGCCGGTCCAGGCGCGCCGCTCGTCAGCGCGCTCAGCACGACGCCGGGCGATGCGCCGGTTGTCGCCGGCGATGCGCGACCCGTGCACCAGTCGCATGGCGAAGGGCTGGGCCTGGCGATCGTCAAGCGCCTGTGCGAGCTGCTCGACGCCACCCTCGAGCTCGATACCGATCCCGGCACCGGTACGACCGTTCGGGTTCTCGTGCCGCTGCGCTACGCGGCGAAGCCCGCGCCTTGACGGCGGCGGTCGCTACATCATCTCGACGTCGTCGAAGGCGATCTCTATCGTCTCCATCAGCACGCCCGCGTCCATCGCCAGCAGCGGCGAGTAGGCGAGGCTGACCGGCCGGGCATTGCGAAAGCGCCAGGTCATGAGGACGCTGCGCTGATCGGCGTCGAGCAGGCGCACGGTGACGACGCGTCGGCGCGGCGCCTGGCCCCGCCGCGCCCGGTCCCACCATTCGTAGAGGTCGAGGGCGCCGGTGGCGCCGCGGCGCAGGACGAGGTGGTTCGCGGCGGGCACGGCGGCCGCGCCTTCGCGCGGGGCCGTGCCAGGGGCTGCGGCATCGCCGTCGACGACGAACGGCGGAAAGACGACCTCGGCGAAGCCCTGGGCGGCCGCCGACGCGCCACCCCACTGGACGACAAAGTTCGAGCGACCCAGCGGCCGGCCGCGAACCGCGCCGTCACTCGAGCTCGAGGCGCTCGTAGGCGAGGACGATCTCTTCGATGGCGACATCGGTGGACTGCGCGTTGAACGGGCCGCTGGTGAACTTGACGAT
>JANMCC010000048.1:0-4161 GCA_031360885.1 Burkholderiales bacterium
CACCATGCGACGCTGATCGCCGAGGTGGTGCGCATGCTCGCGGCCGGGGTGATCCACGGCGACCTCTCCGAATTCAACATCCTGCTCGCCGCCGACGGGCCGGTGATCATCGACCTGCCGCAGGCGGTCGACGCGGCCGGCAACAACCACGCCCAGCGCATGCTGCTGCGCGACGTCGCCAACCTGCGCGGCTTCTTCGCCGGGTTCGCGCCCGAGCTGCTGGCCACCCAGTTCGGTCCCGAGATCTGGGACCTGTACGAGCGCGGCGCGCTGCAGCCCGGCGTGCACCTGACCGGCAGCTTCGCGAGCAAGCTCGGCCCGGTCGACGTTGCCGGCGTGCTGCGCGTCGTCGACGACGCCCGCGCGGAGGAGAAGGCGCGCCTGCTGCGCATGCAGCTCGCAAGCTAGGGCCAGCCGGTCGCTGCCGTCGATTACGCTAGACCCCGCAAGCCAAAGGAAGCGCCATGTTCGAAGCCCCCGTCACCGCCTCCTCGCTCGCCGGCAGCATCGATGCCGCGGCGCACGAGATCCAGGCGCGCGTCATCGCCTGGCGCCGCGACTTCCACGCCAACCCCGAGCTCGGCAACCGCGAGTTCCGCACCGCCGGCGTCGTCGCCGAGCACCTGAAGAAGCTCGGCCTCGACGAGGTGCGCACCGGCGTCGCTCACACCGGCGTCGTCGGCCTGCTGAAGGGCGCGCTGCCCGGCCCCGTGGTGGCGCTGCGCGCCGACATGGACGCGCTGCCCGTGGCCGAGGAGCTGGACCTGCCGTTCGCCTCGAAGGTGAAGGCGCAGTGGAACGGCGAATCGGTCGGCGTGATGCACGCCTGCGGCCACGATGCCCACGTCGCGATCCTGATGGGCGTGGCCGAGGTCCTCGCCGGCCTGCGCAGCCAGCTCCGCGGTTCCGTCAAGTTCCTGTTCCAGCCGGCCGAGGAGCTGCCGCCCGAGGGCGAGGACGGCGGCGCGAAGATGATGATCGCCGAAGGCGCGATGGAGAAGCCCGTGCCGCAGGCAGTGTTCGGCCTGCACGTCACCTCGCGCCTGCCGCTCGGCGTGCTCGGCTACCGGCCCGGGCCGACGATGGCGAGCGCCGATTCGTTCAGCATCAAGGTCGACGGCCGGCAGACGCACGGCGCCATGCCCTGGTTCGGCGTCGACCCGATCGTCACCGCGGCGCAGGTGGTGCTCGGGCTGCAGACCGTCGTCAGCCGCCAGGTCGACCTGACGCGCGAGCCCGCGGTCGTGACCATCGGCCAGATCAGGGGCGGCGTGCGGCACAACATCATCCCCGACTCGGTGGAGATGCGCGGCACGATCCGCACCTTCGACGAGGAGATGCGCGACGACGTCCATGAGCGCGTGACCTCGATCTCCGAAGGCATCGCCAGGAGCGCGCGCGCCACCTGCACGGTCTGCATCAGCAAGAACTATCCGGTCACGGTCAACGATCCGGCGCTCACCGAGGCGATGGCGCCGACGCTCGAACGGGTCGCCGGCGCCGACAAGGTGCAGGTGGTGCAGAAGGTGATGGGCTCGGAGGACTTCTCGTTCTTCCAGCGCGTGGTGCCGGGCCTGTTCTTCTTCCTCGGCGTCGTGCCCGAGGACAAGGATCCCAAGGACGTGGCGCCGAACCATTCACCGCGCTTCTTCATCGACGAGAAGAGCCTGGTCGTCGGCGTGCGCGCGCTGGCGAACGTGGCCTGCGATTTCCTCGAGGCCAAGCGCGCCGCGCGCTGACGGCCGCGGCGCGGCTCAGGACCGCTCGGCCGGGTCCCGCCGCCGCGGCGCGTACCAGATGTCCAGGCGCGAGCGGTCGCGCACGCCGGCGCGGCCGGCCAGGGCGATGCGCAGGGCGCCGCGCAGGATCTCCCAGCCGCTGTAGGTGCGCATCTTGCGGCCCGAGGTCAGCACCGATTCGCGCAGGATCGTGAATTCGCCCTGCGTCCGCAGCGCCCGGCACAGGGTCAGCTCCTCCGAGGCGTAGAGCGTCTCGTCGAAGCCGCCGACCGCCTCGAACGCGGCGCGCGCGCTGAAGAGGAAGCAGCCGCCGGTGAAGCGGAGCCTGCGGAACAGCCACAGGAAGGCCGGCAGCATCCACTTCACCCAGCGCGGCACCGGCTCGTCGAAGCGGATCGCGGCGCCGCCGCCGATCGCGCCGGCCGCCATCGCCTGCATCAGGCCGGTGACGACGTCGGCGCCGATCAGGGTGTCGGCGTCGACGAAGACGAAGGTCTCGCCGATCGCGGCGCGCGCGCCGGCGTTGCGCGTCGCCGCGATCTGCCGGTAGGCGACCGGCACGACCCGCGCTCCGGCCCGGCTCGCGAGCTCGGCGGTGCGGTCGGTCGAGGCATCGTCGACGACGACGATCTCGTGATCGGCGCCCGCGCCCGCGGCGGCCGCGGCGATGGCGTCGACGGCCGCGGCGATGCACGCCTCCTCGTTGTGGGCGGGAACGATGAAGGAAAGCATCGGCGATTCGCGGCGGCAGGGCGGCAAGGGCGACAGTCTCGCGCATTCGCGGGGCCGTGCCGGCGGGCGGAGGGTCGCGCGCGCCGTTCGAGTGTGTTCCGGCACGGCATGGGAGTGCTCGACCAGACGCTGCGGCGATGGATGGGCGTGGCGCTGCCCGCGCCCTGGATCCCGCCTACGCGCGCTCCACCCGGGCCGCGTAGCAGCCGCGCCGTGCGTAATGCGCCTGCAGGTAGCTCGCCTTCGGGTTCTCGAGGAACTTCGCGAACAGCTCGCCCGCCGCAACGCCCTCGCAGACCTCGGCATCGATCATCATGTGCCCGTCGTCGAACGCGCGCACCGCGATCAGGCGCGAGGCCAGCACCTCGGGCACCGTGCCGACGGCGTCAAAGGCGCGACCGGCGAGGCGGCGCACGTAGATCGCGTGCGCGGCCCGGTACGGCGTGTTCGCCGGCTGGTGCGCGTAGTTGAGCAGCAGGAGCTCCTCGCCGGGCTCGGCGTGCGCCATGCTCACGCGGCACGGCATGCGCGGATCGTCGGCGACGACGCGCCGCGCGCCGATCTCGCGCAGCGCCACGTCGGACAGATCGAACAGCGGCTGGAACGACTCGGGCGCGAGCCCGATGATGCGAAACGACACGATGCTTCTCCTCGGTACGGAAGACGCATGGTCGCCGCGTCGGGCCGCGCCGGCTCGCCGCTTCCGGACATGGAGCTGCCGGCCTGTGCCCTGGTCCTCGACCTTGCCGGGCGCAGTCAACCAGGCTTGGTCGCCTGCAGCGTGAACAGCAGCGGCAGCCGCTCGGGCGCCTCGGGCAGCAGCCAGCGGTCGTCGGCGTCCTTGACCATCGATTCGAGCATGCGCCACTCGGTGTAGTAGTGCTCGGCCAGGCCGCTCACCACCAGCCCGGCGGCGAGCGCGCCCTCGACGATCTCGCCCAGGCCGTGCGACCACTCGTGCGTCGTCGCGTGCGCCACCGCCGTGCCGTCGCCGGCATAGGTCTGGTCGTCGTGCATCGTCACCGGCAGCGGCTGCTCGCCGTACGGAAAGCGCAGGCGCAGCTCGAGGTCGCTGCCCGGGTCGATCGCCATCGCCATCGGATGCACGTCGCGCAGGTGCAGACGCCCGCCCGGCCGGAGCAGCGCCGCCGCGACGCCAAGCCAGCGGCCGATCGAAGGGATCCAGTTGATCGCGCCGATCGAGGCGTAGACCCGGTCGAAGCGTGCGCCACCCAGCAGGCGCTCGGCGTCGAACACGTCGCCCTCGACGAAGCGGCCGGCAGCGCCCGCGCGCTCGAACAGAGACCGGCAATGGGCGATCGCCCGCGGCGAGAAGTCGAGGCCGGTGACCGAGGCCGCGCCGAGGCGCAGCAGCGACAGCGTGTCGGTGCCGAGATGGCATTGCAGGTGAACCACCTCGAGGCCGGCGAGCGAGCCGAGCGCTTGGCGGTCGTGGCGGACGGTGGCGCTCAGGCGGCTCGGCTCGGCCAGCAGGCCGGCGACGTCGTAGCCGCCCGGCCCGGTGTGGATGGGTACCCGGTCCTCCCAGCCGGCCAGGTTGTCGGCGCGCCAGCGCTCCCAGCTCATCGTGGCCGAGAACCGATACCAATGGCCGATGTGGCAACCGGGCTCATGTGTCATTCTCCCCCGAAGGCAGACCCGGGCGCGCATGCACTCAGCACAAGCGCCG
>JANMCC010000071.1:0-5904 GCA_031360885.1 Burkholderiales bacterium
TCTCGGCGGCTACAAGGAAGCGGTCTTCCGCATCGAGGGCGACTCGGTCTATGCGCAGCTGAAGTTCGAATCGGGCGGCCACCGGGTGCAGCGCGTGCCGGTGACCGAGACCCAGGGCCGGATCCACACCAGCGCCTGCACCGTCGCCGTCCTGCCCGAGCCTGACGAGACCGAGGAGATCACCCTCGACCCGAACGAGCTGCGGATCGACACCTTCCGCGCCAGCGGCGCCGGCGGCCAGCACGTCAACAAGACCGACAGCGCGATCCGCATCACGCACCTGCCGACCGGCATCGTCGCCGAGTGCCAGGACGATCGCTCGCAGCACCGCAACAAGGCCAAGGCGATGCAGGTGCTGACCGCGCGCCTGCGCGAGAAGGAGCGCTCGGAGCGTGCCGCCAAGGAGGCGGCGACGCGCAAGAGCCTGGTCGGCAGCGGCGACCGCAGCGACCGGATCCGCACCTACAACTTCGCCCAGGGCCGGGTCACCGACCACCGCATCGGCCTGACCCTCTACAAGCTGCAGGCGATCCTGGACGGCGACCTCGGCGAGGTGATCGCCGCGCTGCAGGCGGCGCAGGCTGCCGAGCAGCTCGCCGCACTCGAGAGCGGCGAGGCGTGAGCCCCGAGGGCACCGTGGCCGAGGCGCTCGCCCAGGCCCGCGGGCGAGGCGTCGCGCCGCTCGACGCGCGGCTGATGCTCGGTCGACTGCTCGGCCAGAGCCCGACCCGCTTGATCGCCCACGACGAGCAGCCGCTCGGCGAGGCCGCGGCGCGCTGGGCCGACTGGCTGGAACGACGCGCCCGCGGCGAGCCGCTCGCCTACCTGCTCGGCGAAAAGGAATTCCACGGCCTGATGCTCGAGGTCACGCCCGAGGTGCTGGTGCCGCGGCCGGAAACCGAGCTGCTGGTCGACTGGGCGGGCGAGCTGCTGCAGCGCCTCTCCGGGCCGGCGGCGGTCGTCGACCTCGGCACCGGCAGCGGCGCGATCGCCCTCGCCGTCAAGCACGCGCATCCGCTGAGCCAAGTGACCGCCACCGACGCCAGCGCCACCGCCCTCGGCGTCGCCCGGCGCAACGCCGGACGGCTGGGGCTGGAGGTCGAGTTCGTCGAGGCTTCGTGGTGGCAGGGGTTCGAAGGGCGGTCGTTCGCGATCGTCGTCGCCAATCCACCCTACATCCGCGCGGGCGATCCCGCCCTGGCCTCTCTCGGCCACGAACCGCCGGCGGCGCTCACCCCCGGCGGCGACGGCCTGTCGGCGCTGCGGACGATCGTCGACGGCGCCGCTATGCACCTGGACGCCTCGGGCTGGCTGCTGCTCGAGCACGGGTTCGACCAGGCCGAAGACGTCCGCGGCCTGCTCGCGGCAGCGGGATTCGAGGCAATCTCGACGCGCGCCGACCTCGCCGGTCATCCCCGCGCCAGCGGCGGCCGGCGGCCGACGGGAGCGCCGTAACCGGCAGCGACAACGTTCACGCCTTGACGCACCCCGGCGCCAAGCGTCGTGCAAAAGCCGCATCCCGGTGCAGGACAACACGCCTTCCGACGAGAAGGTTGCGCACGCCGCCGCCGCCGGCCGTAGGATGAGCCCTCAGGGGCATGGCGTCACCGCCAGATCCCTCAACCGCCGGTTCGATCGAGGAGGTTGCCATGCACGTCTTGCGCTGGATCACCCTGTTCGTCGCGACGTTCGCCCCGCTGGCCGCGTCGGCGGGCGGCGAAGGTCTTTTGACGGATGCCGACCGCGTGCCCTGGGCCCGGTTCCAGGGCCGCATCTCCTTCACCGCGACCGCGCCGCTCGCAAGCACCCCGGTGGCGCCGAGCGATGGCACCGGCCTGCAGGTGCAGGGCCTCAGCCTCATGGGCGACGTCTACTTCGGCTCGGCCCCCGGCGGCAGCACCAAGGCCACCGCCGGCGGCTTTCGCGCCACCAGCGGCGTCATCGTCGGCACCCGCAACTCGCTCTGGGGCATGTCGGCGATGGCGCCGGCGAGCGGCCTGCTCAACGTCGACCGGCGCCTGTTCGGCCCCTCGGCTCCCGTCTTCGGCTATGCAACCGATCCGGCCAACGACTCGAGCGGAACCCTGCCCTACCTCGGCATCGGGTACAGCAGCCTGGCGGCGCGCAGCGGCTGGAGCTTCAGCGCCGACCTGGGCCTCGTCTCGCTGGCGCCTGGCAATGCGGTCCGGCTGGGCCGGGTGTTCGGCGGCAGCCAGAACCTCGACGACGTCGTCCGCGACATGCGGCTGACGCCGGTTCTCCAGCTCGGGGCCTCCTACTCCTTCTGAATCGCTGGGCGGGCGATTCCCGCTACAGTTGCCGGATCGATTACAGCAAGGCGGTTCGGCACATGAGCGACGTTCAACAGCGCATCGACGACCTGGTCAAGGGCCATCGGGTGGTCCTCTTCATGAAGGGAACCGCGCAGTTCCCGATGTGCGGCTTTTCCGGCCGCGCGATCCAGATCCTGAAGGCCTGCGGCGTGAACGACCTGACGACGGTCAACGTCCTCGAGGACGAGGGCATCCGCCAGGGCATCAAGGAATACTCCGACTGGCCGACGATTCCCCAGCTCTACGTCAACGGCGAATTCGTCGGCGGCTCGGACATCATGACCGAGATGTACCAGTCCGGCGAGTTGCAGCCCGCGCTCGGCGTCCCGGCCTGATCCGGGCTGTGGCGGCCGCGGCGTGAGCACCGCCTCGCGGCCGCGGCGCATCGTCGTCGGCGTTACCGGCGCCACCGGCGCGGTTTACGCGCTGCGCCTCCTGGAGCGGCTTCGCGACACCGGGCACGAGACGCATCTTGTTGTCACGCCTGCCGGCGTGCTCAACGTCCACCACGAGCTCGGCCTCGACCGGCAGACGCTCGAGGCGCGCGCGTCGTTCGCCTACAACCCGGCCGACATCGGCGCAAAGGTCGCCAGCGGCTCGTTCGCAGCCGAGGCGATGGTGGTCGCGCCGTGCTCGATGAAGTCGCTGGCGGCGATCGCCCACGGCTTCTCCGACAACCTGCTCACCCGCGCCGCCGACGTCACGCTGAAGGAGCGGCGCCGCCTGGTCCTGATGGTGCGCGAGACGCCGTTCAACCTGGCGCACCTGCGCAACATGACGGCGGCGACCGAGATGGGCGCGATCGTCTTTCCGCCGCTGCCGGCCTTCTATCACCGGCCGTCGACGATCGACGAGCTGGTCGACGACAGCGTCGAGCGCGTGCTGGCGCTACTCGGGGTCGAGGCGGCGGCGCCGAAGTCCTGGCAGGGCCTGTAGGCCGGCCGCACGGCCGGGCCGCTCAGCGCCCCGGGAACTCCCAGCGCCGCTGGGCTGCGAACACCGCGCTCGGGTACTCCGGCCGGCCGCGGCTGCCGTTGTAGCGCCCGAGGGCGAGGTACAGGTCGCCCTGCTCCCTTTCAAGGTAGTGGCGGAGGATCACGCAGCCGAAGCGCAGGTTGGTCTGCATGTGGAACAAGCGCGAGACGTCACCATCGCCGATGAGGCGGGCCCAGAACGGCATCACCTGGGTGTAGCCGCGCGCGCCGACGACGCTGATCGCGTACCGGCGAAAGCCGCTCTCCACCTGCACCAGCCCCAGCATCAAGGCGGGTTCGAGCCCGGCGCGCTTGCTTTCGTACCAGAGCGTCTCGAGGAACTCGACGCGGCTGATGAACTCGATCGTCTGCTTCGGCAGCTTGTCGCTCGTCGCGACCAGCCAGCGCAGGTGCGCGAGACGCTCGTCGGTGGTGGCGAAGACGTTCTTGGGCGGCGCGCGATCCGAAACGGCCGCCGAAAGCACCGAGCGCACCGCATCGGCCAGCGGCTCCTCGACCTGGGCGCCGGCCCGGGCAACGCGCGGCAGCGCCAGCGCGGCGGGGCCGAGAACGCTGGCGGCGACGAATGCGCGCCGTTGGCTCCCCGGTCGGGAGAGCCTGTCGCTCATGCCTCGAGCTTGCCCTTCACCAGCGAGAAGACCTCGCCGAGCGGCAACACCGCCGCGGCCGCATCGCGCCGGCCCTGGTATTCGACCTCGCCGTTCTTCAGGCCGCGGTCGGACAGGACGACTCGGTGCGGCACGCCGATCAGCTCCCAGTCGGCGAACATCGCGCCGGGGCGCTCGCCACGGTCGTCGAGGATCGCGTCGACGCCGGCCTCGAGCATCTGCGCATGAAGCGCGTCGGCGGCGTCGCGCACGGGCGGCGAACGGTCGTAGCCGATCGGGCAGATCACGACCGCGAACGGCGCGATCGGGGTCGGCCAGATCATGCCGCGCTCGTCGTGGTTCTGCTCGACGGCGGCGCCGGCGATGCGGGTGATGCCGATGCCGTAGCAGCCCATCTGCAGCAGCTGCGGCTGGCCCTTCTCGTCGAGGAAGGTGGCCTGCATGCTGCGGCTGTAGTAGTCGCCGAGCAGGAACACGTGGCCGACCTCGATGCCGCGCTGGATCGCGAGCTGACCCTTGCCGTCCGGCGAAGGATCGCCTTCGACGACGTTACGGATGTCGGCGACGAGTTCGGGCTCGGGCAAGTCTCGCCCCCAGTTCGCGCCGGTGAAGTGAAAGCCCGCCTCGTTGGCGCCGCAGACGAAGTCGCTCATTGCTGCGACTGTCCGGTCGGCGACGATCCGGATACGCGCCTCGCCGGTGGCGGCCAGGCCGATCGGTCCGAGGTAGCCGGGATCGCAGGCGAAGCCAGCGCGGATCTCGGCCGCGGTGGCGAAGCGCCAGCCGTCGCGCAGGCCGGGGAGCTTGCCGGTCTTGATCTCGTTGAGCGAGTGGTCGCCACGCACGAGCAGGAGCCACAGCGTGGTCCTCGTCGCGGCCGGCGACTCGCCCTTCTCCTCGGTGGCGAGCACCAGCGACTTCACGGTCCGCTCGAGCGGCAAGGCGAGAAAGGCAGCGACGTCTTCGCAGGTGGCCTTGCCCGGCGTGGCCGTCTTCGTCAGCGCTTGCGATGCCGCTGCGCGCGGCGCGGCCGGAGCAAGCGCCTCGGCCATCTCGATGTTGGCGGCGTATTCCGATTCCGGCGCGTAGACGATCGCGTCCTCGCCGGTGGCGGCGATCACCTGGAACTCGTGCGAACGGATGCCGCCGATCGAGCCGTTGTCGGCGGCGACCGGGCGAAAGGTCAGGCCCATGCGCGTGAAGATGCGCGCGTAGGCGTCGTACATGCGGTCGTAGCTGAGGCGCGCAGCGTCGAGGTCGCGATCGAAGGAATACGCGTCCTTCATCGTGAACTCGCGCCCGCGCATCACGCCGAAGCGCGGCCGCCGCTCGTCGCGGAACTTGGTCTGGATGTGATAGAAATTCCTCGGCAAGGCGCGGTAGCTGCGCAACTCCTGGCGGGCGATGTCGGTGATGACCTCCTCGCTCGTCGGCTGGATGATGAAGTCGCGGTCGTGCCGGTCCTTGACCCGCATCAGCTCGGGCCCGTACTTTGCGAAGCGGCCGCTTTCCTGCCAGAGCTCGGCCGGCTGCACCACCGGCATCAGCAGCTCGATCGCGCCCGCGGCGTTCATCTCCTCGCGCACGATGGCCTCGATCTTGCGCAGCACGCGCAGGCCCATCGGCATGTAGGTGTAGATGCCTGCCGAGAGGCGCTTGATGAAGCCGGCGCGCAGCATCAGCCGATGGCTGGCGACTTCGGCGTCGGCCGGGGCTTCCTTCAGGGTGGAAATGAAGAACTGGCTGGCTTTCATCGCTGCGGAGATTCGTTGCGGGCGCCCGAGCGGCGCGAGCTGGCACCGGGCCGCGCCGATCGGGGCGCCCGGGGGACGCGAGGTTTGACTCGTGTCATGCCGGTGCAATAATCGGTCAACGCAAGAATCGAGGTTGATTATGCTCGACCGTGATGGGTTCAGACCCAACGTCGGCATCGTCCTGCTCAACCACAGAAACCAGGTGTTCTGGGGC
>JANMCC010000076.1:0-4960 GCA_031360885.1 Burkholderiales bacterium
TTCTTCTGGATCGCCCGGCGCCTGTTCCACATCGGCCGCCAGGCGATCGCCCTCGACCGCGTGTTCGCCGGGCTGTTCGCGCAGGGCATCGGCATCTGGATGGGCGGCCAGGCGTTCATCAACATGGGCGTCAACCTCGGCGTGCTGCCGACCAAGGGCCTGACCCTGCCGCTGATGAGCTACGGCGGCTCGGCGATCGTGATGAACATGATCGCGCTGGCGATCGTCTTGCGGATCGATATCGAGAACCGGCAGCTCATGCGAGGCGGGCGCACGTGAAGCACCTGGTTGTGATGGCGGCGGGCACCGGCGGTCATGTCATGCCGGGACTCGCGGTCGCCGCCGAGATGCGGCGGCGCGGCTGGAGCGTGAGCTGGCTCGGCACGACCACCGGCATGGAGAACCGGCTCGTCCCGAAAGCCGGCCTGATGCTCGACCGGATCGCGTTTGCCGGCCTGCGCGGCAAGGGGCTTCTCGGCAACCTGCGCGGTGCGATGCGGATGTTCGCCGCCTTCGCCAGCTCCGCCCGGGTGCTGCGGCGACAGCGCGCCGACGCCGTGCTCGGCATGGGCGGATACGTCTGCTTCCCCGGCGGCTGGATGGCCTGGCTGCAGAGGCGGCCGCTGCTGCTCGTCAACGCCGACGCGTCGCTCCTGCTCAGCAACAAGGCGCTGAAGCTGCCGGCGAGGAAGATCGCCTTCGGCTTTCCCGGCGAGGCGGCCGAGGCGATGGGCAAGAAGGCGGTGGTCACCGGCAATCCGGTGCGCGCGGAGATCGAGGCGCTGCCCGCGCCGGCTGAACGCTTCGCCGGCCGTGCCGGCGCGCTGCGCCTGCTCGTCGTCGGCGGCAGCCTCGGCGCGCGCGTCCTCAACGAATGCGTGCCGCAGGCGATCGCGCTGCTGCCGACGGCCGAGCGCCCGGAGGTGACGCACCAGACCGGCGAGGCGGGTCACGCCGCCGTTCAGGCGGCGTACGCGGCGGCCGGAACGCCCGCCGAAGTGCTGCCCTTCATCGACGACATGCCGCAACGCCTGGCGAAGTGCGACCTCATCGTCTGCCGCGCCGGCGCCATCACCGTGAGCGAGCTGTGCGCGGCCGGCGTCGCGGCGGTGCTGGTGCCCCTGGTGGTGAGCACCACCGCGCACCAGCGCGACAACGCGAACTGGATGGCGGGGCAGGGCGCGGCGATCCACCTGCCGCAGGCCGATCTGTCGCCGAGAAAGCTCGCCGACTTGATCGCGAGCCTGACGCGCGATGCCTTGCTCGCGATGGCGACGAAGGCGCGGGCCCTCGCCCGGCCGCACGCCGCAGCACGGGTCGCGGACGAGATCGAACGGATGGTGGCGGCATGAAGCACGCCGTCAAGCAGATCCACTTCGTCGGCATCGGCGGCGCCGGCATGAGCGGCATCGCCGAGGTGCTGCACAACCTCGGCTACCGCATCACCGGCTCCGACCAGAGCGCGAGCGCGACGACGCGGGCGCTGGTCAAGCTCGGCATCAAGGTGCAGATCGGCCACGACGCCGCGCACATCGCCGGCGCCGAGGCAGTGGTCACCTCCAGCGCGGTGAAGGGCGACAACCCCGAGGTGATCGCGGCCCGCGCCAAGCGCATCCCGGTGGTGCCGCGCGCGGTGATGCTGGCCGAGCTGATGCGCCTGAAGCAGGGCATCGCCATCGCCGGCACGCACGGCAAGACGACGACCACCTCGCTGGTGACCAGCGTGCTCGCCGAGGCCGGGCTCGACCCGACCTTCGTCATCGGCGGCCGGCTCAACGCCGCCGGCGCGCATGCCCGGCTCGGCGCCGGCGACTACATCGTCGTCGAGGCCGACGAGTCGGACGCGTCCTTCCTCAACCTGCTGCCGGTGATGGCGGTCGTCACGAACATCGACGCCGACCACATGGACACCTACGGCCACGACTTCGCCCGGCTGAAGCAGGCGTTCGTCGAATTCATCCACAAGATGCCGTTCTACGGCGCCGCGATCCTCTGCGCCGACGACCCGGGCGTGAAGTCGATCATGCCGATGATCTCGCGCCCGCTGGTGACCTACGGCTTCGGCGCCGACGCGATGATCCGCGCCGTCGACGTCGTCGCCGCCGCCGGCACCATGCGCTTCACGGTCCAGCGCAAGAACGGCGTGCGCATGCCCGACCTCGCGGTCACGCTCAACCTGCCGGGCGCGCACAACGTGCTCAACGCGCTCGCGGCGATCGCGGTCGCGACCGAGCTCGAGCTGCCCGACGCGCCGGTCGTCAAGGGCCTCGCGGAGTTCGACGGCGTCGACCGCCGCTTCCAGCGCTACGGCGACCATCCGGCGCAGGACGGCGCGGGCCGCTTCACCCTGATCGACGACTACGGCCACCACCCGGTCGAGATGGCGGCGACGCTGGCCGCGGCGCGCGGCGCCTTCCCCGGCCGGCGGATCGTGCTCGCCTTCCAGCCGCACCGCTACACCCGCACCCGCGACTGCTTCGAGGACTTCGTCAAGGTGATCGGCAGCGCCGACCTGGTGCTGCTGGCGGAGGTCTATGCCGCCGGCGAGGCGCCGATCGTCGCCGCAGACGGCCGCTCGCTGGCGCGGGCGCTGCGCGTCGCCGGCAAGGTCGACCCGGTGTTCGTCGACGACATCGGCACGATGGCGGCGACCATCGTCGTGCAGGCCCGGGCCGGCGACGTCGTCATCGTCATGGGCGCGGGCTCGATCGGCGCGGTGCCGGCGCAAGTCGTCGAGCTGCTGGAGAAGGCGGCATGAGCGGCGCCATCGACGTCAAAAGCCTCGGCAAGGTCGCGGTGCTGATGGGTGGTTCCTCGGCGGAGCGGCAGATCTCAATCATGTCGGGCACTGGCGTGCTGCTGGCGCTGCGCGCGCAGGGCGTCGATGCGCATCCCTTCGATCCGGCCGAGCGCGAGCTCGGCGAGCTCAGGCACGAAGGCTTCGTGCGCTGCTTCGTCGCGCTGCACGGCCGCCATGGCGAAGACGGCAGCGTGCAGGGCGCGCTCGAGCTGCTCGGCCTGCCGTACACCGGCTCGGGCGTGCTCGCCTCGGCGATCGCCATGGACAAGGTGATGACCAAGCGGGTCTGGATCGCCGAGAACCTGCCGACGCCGCTCTTCGTCCGCCTGGCCCAGGGTGAGCAAGGGCGCGAGCAGCTCCGCGCCGTGCCCGACCTGCTCGGCCTTCCGCTGGTGGTGAAGCCGCCGCGCGAGGGCTCCTCGATCGGCATCACCAAGGTCGCCGGCTATTCGGAGATGCAGTCGGCAGTGGAGCTCGCCGCGCGCTACGACGCCGACGTTCTGTGCGAGGAATTCATCGAGGGCGACGAGCTCACCTGCCCGGTGCTGGGCGAAGGCGCGGGCGCGCGCGCCCTGCCGGTGGTGCGCATCGTCGCGCCCGAAGGCGAATACGACTATCACAACAAGTACTTCACCGACGTCGTCCGCTACGAGTGCCCGGCGGCCCTCTCCACCGAAGAGACGGCGCAGATCCAGCGCATCGTCCTCGCCGCCTACCGCACCCTCGGCTGCCGCGGCTGGGGCCGCGCCGACCTGATGCTGCGCAAGGCCGACCGCAAGCCCTTCCTGCTCGAGATGAACACCTCGCCGGGCATGACGACGCACTCGCTGGTGCCGATGTCGGCCAAGGCCGCCGGCATCGGCTACGAACAGCTCTGCCTCGAGATCCTCGCCGCGGCGACGCTCGACTCCGATCCGGCCTGGCTCGCGTCCGGCCCGAAAGCCTGAGCATGGTGCGCCGCGCCGCCCCCTCCGCCCGCGTCGAGCCGATGCCGGGCGACGTGCGCCTGATGAACGTCACCGCGGTGGTGCTGGCGCTGGTCGCCGGGCTGCTGCTCGCCGGCGCGGCGCTGCTCTGGCTGGCGCGCCAGCCGCTGTTCGCGATCCGCGTCATCACGGTCGACGGCGATGTCGGCCGCAACAGCGTCTCGACGATCCGCGCCAACGCCGCGCCACGCCTCGCCGGCAACTTCCTGACGCTCGACCTCGCGTCGGTGCGCCGCGCCTTCGAATCGGTGCCCTGGGTGCGTCATGCGGTGGTGCAGAAGGTCTGGCCGAATCGCCTGCGGGTGCGGCTCGAGGAGCACCGGCCGGTCGCCCTCTGGGGCGGCGGCGAGCCGGGCAGCGAGAAGCTGGTCAACAGCTTCGGCGAGGTGTTCGAAGCCAACGTCGGCGACGTCGAGGACGAGACCCTGCCGACGCTCGAGGGCCCGGACGGGACTTCGGCGCACGTGCTGGCGATGCACGACAAGCTCAGCCGCCCGTTCGCCCTGCTCGCGGCGCGCGTCGAGGCGCTGCAGCTCTCGGGCCGCGGCTCGTGGCAGGCGACGCTCGACAACGGCGCGGTGGTCGAGATCGGCCGCGGCAGCGACGAGGAGGCGGTGGCGCGTACGGCGCGCTTCGTCTCCACCGTGCGCCAGGTGACCTCGCGCTACCAGCGGCCGCTCGAATACGCCGACCTCCGCCATACCGACGGCTACGCGGTGCGCTTGAAAGGCGTCTCGACGCTGATCAACGCGAGCGACAAGCCGCAGAAGAAATAACGAGAGGAGGCCTCACCCCCATGGCCAAAGAGATCAAGGACATCGTCGTCGGACTCGACATCGGCACCGCCAAGGTGATGGCGGTGGTGGCCGAGGTCATGCCCGACGGCGAGCTGCGCCTGGCCGGCCTGGGCAGCGCGCCTACGCATGGCCTGAAGCGCGGCGTTGTCGTCAACATCGACGCGACCGTGCAGTCGATCCAGCAGGCGCTGAAGGAGGCCGAGATGATGGCCGACTGCAAGATCACCCGCGTCTACACCGGCATCACCGGCAGCCACATCCGCGGCCAGAACTCGACCGGGATGGTGATCGTGCGCGACAAGGAAGTGACGCCGGTCGACGTGACCCGGGTGGTCGAGACCGCCAAGGCGATCAACATCCCGAACGACCAGCGGCTG
>JANMCC010000077.1:0-16917 GCA_031360885.1 Burkholderiales bacterium
TCGGTCTTGTTGATGTGCTGGCCGCCGGCGCCCGAGGCGCGGAAGGTGTCGGTGCGCACGTCGGCCGGGTTGATGTCGATCTCGATCGAGTCGTCGACCTCGGGGTAGACGAAGACGCTGGCGAACGAGGTGTGGCGGCCGCCCGAGGAATCGAACGGGCTCTTCCTCACCAGCCGGTGCACGCCGGTCTCGGTGCGCAGCAGGCCGAACGCGTACTCGCCCTCGACCTTGATGGTCGCGCTCTTGATGCCGGCCACATCGCCGGCGCTTTCTTCCATGACCTCGGTCTTGAAGCCCTTCCTCTCGCAGTACTTGAGGTACTGACGCAGCAGCATCTGGCACCAGTCCTGCGCCTCGGTGCCGCCGGCGCCGGCCTGCAGGTCGAGGAAGCAGTTGAGCGGGTCCTCGGGCTGGTGGAACATCCGCCGGAACTCGAGCTCGGCGACGGTGCTCTCGAGCTTGGCGGCGTCGGCCTCGATCGCGAGCAGGCCGTCGAAGTCCTGGTCGGCCTTCGACATGTCGTACAGCTCGGTGTTGTCGGCCAGGTTCGAGGTCAGGTGGTCGACCGTCTCGACCACGTTCTCGAGGGCGCGCTTCTCGCGGCCGAGCTCCTGGGCCCGCTTCGGCTCGTCCCAGACCTTGGGGTTCTCGAGGGCGGCGTTGACCTCGTTCAGGCGCAGCGCTTTGCGGTCGTAGTCAAAGATACCCCCGAAGGTCGACCGTGCGCTTGCTCAGGTCGGCCAGCCGGTTGCCGATGGCATTGATGTGTTCGACGTCCATGATGGGCTCGGGTTCGCAAAGGGCGGGATTGTCGCAGGAACAACGAGCCCTTCCGGCCTCGCGGCCACCGAGCGTCAGGCGAGGAAGGCCTCGACCAGACCGGCCACGTCTTCCGGCCGGTCGTGGTGCAGCATGTGGCCGGCCGGCGCGACGACATGGCGCTCGACCTGGGGCACGACGTTCAGCCGCTCGTGGAACTCGGCCTTGGTGTAGCGGTCGCCCCACCAGATGCTGACGTCGGTGCGGTCGCCCTCGATCCACAGCACCGGCGCGGTGATCCGCTTCCAGCACTCGAGCCACTCGTCGACGTTCGCCAGGATCGGGCTCGAGCGCTTGTGGTCCGGATCGGCGAGCAGGTGCCAGGTGTCGGCCCGGCCGTCCGCTCCGGGCACGCGCTTGGACCAGTGCCCGGCGAGCCAGCGCGCGCGGTCGCCGCGCAGCAGCGGGTTGGTCTTCTGCAGGCGCGCGGCCACGTCCTCGAGCGAGTCGTAGGGGCGAAGCTGCTCCTCGACCTTCAGGCCGACCAGCCAGAACGCGAGCCGCTTGGGCGCCTGCTCCGGCTTCGAGCGCGGCATGCCGAAGCCTTCGAGGTTGACGAGGCGGCGCACGCGGTCGGGCCGTATGCCCGAGAACAGCATCGCGACTTTGCCGCCCATGCTGTGGCCGAGCAGGTCGACGGGCTTGCGCTCGACGCCGAACAAGGCGTCGAGCACCAGCTCGAGGTCGCCCAGGTACTCGGGGAAGAAGTAGGTGTCGGCCTGCGGCGTCTCGCTCGCGCCGAAGCCGCGCCAGTCGAGGGCGATCACATGCCGCTCGGTCGGCAGCGCATCGACCACGAACTGGAACGACGCGGCCACGTCCATCCAGCCGTGCAGCATCACGAGCGTCGGCCGCTCGGGCGAGGCGAGGGCGGGCGAGCCCCATTCGAGGAGGTGATGGGAGAGGCCGCGGGCGGTCACGAATCGGCTCGTCGCCGGCCGGCGCGGCGAGTAGCTCGAGGCAGGGTCCATGGCGGCATCGTAGGGCAGACCCTCCGCGCGCGTGGCCCAGCGCCGCGGCGAGGGTTGCACAATGCCGCGCATGCCTGCCTCGACCGACTCCGCTCCCTTCGCCATCCGCGCCGCCGAGCCGCGCGACCTCGACGCCGTCGTCCGCCTGATCGGCCGTCTCGCCGAGTTCGAGAACCTCGGCCACCTGATGCAGGCCACGCCCGAAAAGCTCGGGCCGCACCTGTTCGGGCCGCGCCCGGTCGCCGAGGCGCTGGTGGTCGAGAGCGCCACGCAGGTCGTCGGCTTCGCGCTCTTCTTCACCAACTTCTCGACCTTCCTCGCCAGGCCCGGGCTCTACCTCGAGGACCTGTTCGTCGAGCCCGAGCAGCGCGGCCGCGGCATCGGCAAGGCGCTGCTCACGCGCCTGGCCGAGCTCGCGGCCGAGCGCGGCTGCGGCCGCTTCGAATGGAGCGTGCTCGACTGGAACGCCGACGCGATCCGCTTCTACGAGCGCATGGGTGCGACCGTGATGCCCGACTGGCGCATCTGCCGCATCGCCGGCGATACGCTCGCGGCCTATGGGGCGGGGCGCGGCGGTGGCTGAAGACAGGGTCGACCGCTACGACGAGCTGCATGCCGGCTTTCGCTGGCAGGTGCCCGAGCGCTTCAACATCGCCGAGGTCTGCTGCACCCGCTGGGCGCGGAGCACGCCGGAGCGAACAGCGATCCGCTACCAGCGCGAGGACGGCTCGCGCCGCGACTACAGCTACGCCGACCTCGACCGCGCCGCCGACCGCCTCGCCGCCGCCTTGCGCGGCCTCGGCGTCGGTCGCGGCGACCGGGTGGCGATCGTCATGCCGCAGCGCTTCGAGACCGCGGTGGCGCACATCGCGCTCTACCGGCTCGGCGCGGTGGCGATGCCGCTGTCGATGCTGTTCGGCCCCGACGCGCTCGAGTACCGCATCAACGACAGCGGCGCCCGGCTCGCGCTCGTCGACGAGACCGGCATCGCCAACGTGCTCGAGGCGCGGCCGCTCTGCCCGCAGCTCGCGACGCTGGTCGCGGTGGGTGGCGCCGAGGGCCGCGGCGACGCCGACTGGGGCGCGCTGCTCGAAGGCGCAGGGGCGGCGCCGGTGTCGGTCGACACCTCCGCCGACGACGCCTGCGTGCTGATCTACACCAGCGGCACCACCGGCCCGCCGAAGGGCGCGCTGCTGGCGCATCGGGCGCTGATCGGCAACCTTCCGGGTTTCGTCTGCAGCCAGAACTGGTTCCCGCAGGACGACTCGGTGTTCTGGTCGCCCGCGGACTGGGCGTGGACCGGCGGCCTGATGGACGCGCTGCTGCCCACGCTCTACTTCGGCCGCGAGATCGTCGCCTACCAGGGCCGCTTCGCGCCCGAGACCGCGTTCGCGCTGATGGAAGCGCACCGGGTCACGCACAGCTTTCTCTTTCCCACCGCGCTGAAGGCGATGATGAAGGCCGTCCCCGAGCCGCGTGGCCGGTTCGACCTGAAGCTGCGCGCGATCATGAGCGCGGGCGAGGCGGTCGGCGACGCCGTCTTCGCCTGGTGCCGCGACCGGCTCGGCGTGGTGCCGAACGAGATGTTCGGCCAGACCGAGATCAACTACATCGTAGGCAACTGCGACGCGCGCTGGCCGGCGCGCGCCGGCAGCATGGGGCGGCCTTACCCGGGGCATCGCGTCGCCGTGATCGACGACGACGGCCGCGAATGCGCGCGCGGCACGCCGGGCGACGTCGCCCTGCATCGCCGCGATCGCCACGGCGACCTCGACCCGGTGTTCTTCCTCGGCTACTGGCAGCGCGACGACGCGACCGCGGCCAAGTTCACCGGCAATCCGGACGACAGCTGGTGCCGCACCGGCGACACCGCATTCATGGACGAGGCCGGCTACCTCTGGTACCAGGGCCGCAGCGACGACGTGTTCAAGGCCGCCGGCTACCGCATCGGCCCGAGCGAGATCGAGAACTGCCTGGTCAAGCACGCGGCGGTCGCCAATGCCGCGGTCGTGCCCAAACCCGATGCCGAGCGCGGCGCGCTGGTCAAGGCGTACGTGGTGCTCGCGCCGGGGCATATCGCCTCGCGTGAGCTCGAGCACGAGCTGCAGGCGCACGTGCGCGGCAAGCTCGCGCCCTACGAGTATCCGAAGGAGATCGAGTTCATCGAGGTCTTGCCGATGACGACCACAGGCAAGGTGCAGCGGCGCCTGCTGCGCCTGCGCGAGGAAGAGCGGGCGAGGGCGAAGGCGGGCTGAGCGCGGCCGCGGTCACCTGGCCGCGGTCACCTGGCCGCGGATCTCGCCGCCCGGGAAGGCGGCCGTGTGCAGGTTGACGTACCAGAGCCCGCCCCTCAGCCCGGCGATTTGCGCCGCGGTCAGCTTCTGGCTGCCGTTGATCGGGCTGCCCAGGCTGCCGGCGAACGGCACGATGACGCCGGCATTGGCGTTGGCGGCCGCGGGACCGTGGAAGTGCGCGCCGGTCACCGGGCCGGTCAGGCCCGAATAGGTGACGACCCAGCTGAGCACGTCGCCTTCGAGCTTGATCGACGCGGTGCCGCTTCCGGTGGTGCTGTTCGGCGGAACCTGGGTGGCGCCGCTGAGGGTCGCCGACATGAGGTTGCCGATGATCATCCCCTGGGCCTGCGCCTGGGCCGCCTGCTGACCGGTCGGCATGGCCGGCGCGGCGGGCATCGCCGGTGCGGCCGGTGCCGTGGGCGCGGTTGCCGAGGGCATCGCGGGCTTGGCGGGTGCGGTCGGCGCCGAGCCGGGGAGGCTGGGCATGCTCACGTTGCTGCAGGCCGCGAGCGCGCAGGCTCCGGCGACGAGGGCGGTTCCGAAAGCAAGTCGACGAACGTGCATCGCGATCTCCAGCGAGAGTAGGGTGCCGTCGTCAGGACGGCGGGTCCGGCGGCGCGATGATAGGCGCAGCCGGCCCCGCCGGAGAAGCCGGCTACTTGACCTGGCCGCGAATCTCGCCGCCCGGGTTGGCGGCGGTGTGCAGGTTCACGTACCACATGCCGGCCTTGAGCTGGTCGACCTGAGCCTGCGTCAGGGTGGCGGAGCCTTCGATCGGGCTGGCCATCGAGCCGCTGAAGGGCAGGGCGACGCCGGCGTTCGCTCCCGGGGCGGCCGGACCGTGGAAGTGGCCGGCCGTCACCGGGCCGGTCGTGCCCGAGTACGTGACGGTCCACTTGAGGTTCATGCCGTCGAGCCAGACTCGCGCCGTGCCGACCGCGGTGCTGCCGTTCGGCGGGACCTCGTTCTTCGCCGAGAGCGGGACGTTCATCTCGCCGCCCATCGGTTTGCTGTCGGACATGCCGGTCATGCTGCAGCCGGCTGCGGCCAGGGTCGCGGCGGCGAGGAGGGCGAGAGAGAAGCGACGATCGATCATTGGATTTCCTCGGAGGTTGAAGCGCGTAAGGGGCGGGAGCAACGCTCCGGCCTGACGATTCTGGAGCGCTTCGGTCCTTTACGCAGTCCGGAGCAAGTCGGATGACATGCCGAGCCGGCGTCGGCGGACGCCGCCGCCCGGATATGCTCGACGCGACTTCACTCGTTCCGCGATGAACCGGCCCAACATCGTCTTCATGGTCGCCGACGACCTCGGCTTCGCCGACCTCGGCTGCTACGGCGGACGGGTCCTGGTGTCGCCGGTGCTCGACCGCCTCGCCGCGCGCGGCCTGCGCTTCACCCAGGGCTACGCCAACTCGCCGGTGTGCTCGCCGACCCGGTTCGCGCTGATGACCGGCCGCTACCAGTACCGCCTGCGCGGCGCCGCCGAGGAGCCGATCAACAGCAGGAGCCGCGGCAGCACGACGCTCGGCCTGCCGCCCGCGCATCCGACGCTGCCGTCGCTGCTGCGCGGCGCAGGCTACCGCACCGCGCTGGTCGGCAAGTGGCACCTCGGCTATCCGCCGGCGTTCGGGCCGCTGCGCTCGGGCTACGACGAGTTCTTCGGTCCGATGTCGGGCGGCGTCGACTACTTCAGCCACTGCGACTCGCGCGGCACCCACGACCTGTGGCAGGGCGAGGCCGAGCACCGCGAGGAGGGCTACCTCACCGACCTGATCTCGGCGCGCGCGGTCGAGACCATCGAGCGCTTCGCCGCGGCGGGCGGCGCGCCGTTCTTCCTCAGCGTGCACTACACGGCGCCGCACTGGCCGTGGGAAACGAGAGACGATGCCGCGCTCGCCGCGGAGGTGAAAGACAACCTGTTCCACCTGCACGGCGGCAACATCCACACCTACCGCCGCATGATCGAGCACATGGACGAAGGCATCGGCCGGATCGTCGCGGCGCTCGAGGCCCGGGGCGTCGCCGACGACACGCTCGTCGTCTTCACCAGCGACAACGGCGGCGAGCGCTTCTCGGACAGCTGGCCGCTGGTGGGCGGCAAAATGGACCTCACCGAGGGCGGCATCCGGGTGCCGTGGATCGCCCACTGGCCGGCGCGGGTCGCGCCCGGCGGCACCAGCGCGCAGCTCTGCATGACGATGGACTGGGCGGCGACCATGCTCGCCGCCGCCGGCGTCGCCGCCGATCCGGCGTACCCGCTCGACGGGGTCTCGCTGCTGCCCGTGCTCGCCGATCCGGCGCATGAGTTCGAGCGGCCCTTGCACTGGCGCATGAAGCATCGCGGCCAGCGCGCGCTGCGCGACGGCCGGTGGAAGTACCTGCAGGTCGACGGCCACGAGTACCTGTTCGACCTCTCCGCCGACGAGCGCGAGCGCGCCAACCACGGCCAGCGCGAGCCGGCCCGGCTGGCGGCGATGCGCGATGCCTGGCTGGCGTGGAACGAGACGATGCCGCCGATCCCGCCGGATGCGACCGTGAGCCTCGGCTACGGCGCCGCCGACATGCCGCAGCGGTAGCCGTACTCCGTCTCCCGCGTGCGGGAGAGGGAGAGAGCGGTTGTTACGATCCACGGCCTCCTCGTTTCGCCACTCGTCATGACCGCTGCCCAGGAACCCCGCGTCGACGCTGCGCCCGTTCGCCGCTTCCGCGATCCGCGCTACCAGCCGCAAGCGGAAACGCTCGGCGCGCTGCGCGAGCGGATCGACGCGCTCGACGCGCAGATCGTCGAGCTGCTCGCCACCCGCGCCCTGTGCGTGCGCGATGCCACCCGCTTCAAGCGCGACGCCTTCCAGGTCTCGGCACCCGAACGACAGGCTGCGGTGTATGCCCGGGTGCGGGCGCTCGCCGCGAGCCGGGCCGAACAGTTTCCCTCGCTGCCCGACGTCGTCGAGGCCGCCTACCGCGTGCTCGTCGCCGGCTTCATCGCCGGCGAGGAGCGCTTCTTCGCAGAAACCGAGCCGATCACTTCATGACCTCATCGACCTCTTCCGTCCGCCGTGCCGCCTTCGTACGCTTCGCCCTGGCCCTGCTTCTCGCCGGCACGGCCGGCCTCGTCGGCGCGCAGACAGGCCCGTGGCCGAACCGGCCGATCCGCATCGTCATTCCCTACGCCGCCGGCTCCTCGCCCGACGTGTTCGCGCGCATCGTCGCCGACAAGATCGGGCCCAGGCTCGGCCAGCAGGTGCTGGTCGACAACCGGCCGGGCGGCGGCGGCAACACCGCGACCGGCACGGTCGCCAAGTCGCCCGGCGACGGCTACACCTTCCTGATCAGCACCAACGGGCCGCTGGTCTACAACACCGTGCTCTACAAGAAGCTCGGCTACGACCCGTTCACCGAGCTGCGGCCGGTGGTGCTCGGAGGCGCCCAGGCGAACGTCTGCGCAGTGCGCACGGATTCCGGCATCAACAGCCTGGGCGAGCTGGTGAAGGCGATGAAGGCCAATCCCGGCAAGTTCAACTTCTCCTCCACCGGCGTGGGCAGCCTGTCGCAGCTCGGCGTCGAGCTGCTCAAGGCCAAGACCGACACCTTCGCGGTGCACATCCCCTACGCCTCGTCGCCGCTCGCGATCCTCGCCCTGCTGCAGGGCGACGTGCAGTTCGCATGCGTCCCGGCGGTGGCGGTGATGCCGCAGGTCAAGGCCGGCAAGCTCCGCCCGCTCGCCGTCTCCACCGCCAGGCGCAGCGCGCTCACGCCCGAGATCCCGACGATGAAGGAAGCCGGGCTGCCGGAGATCGAGAACATGGCCTGGATGGCGGTGATGGCGCCGGCGTCGACGCCGAACGACGTGGTCGATCGCATGAACCAGGAGATCAACGCCGCGCTCGCCCTGCCCGAGGTGCGCGAGAAGCTCGCCGGCCAGTTCATGGAGCCGGTCGGCGGCTCGGCCGCCGACCTGCGCGATTTCATGAAGCATGAGCTGACCGTGATGACGCCGATCATCAAGCGCAGCGGCGCCACCGCCGACTAGGAGCCGCTGCTGCGCTACACCGTCGAGCGGCGCCCGGCGTCGGCTCGCGAACTCGAGGCAGCTCGCGACCGGCTCGACGGCCGCCCCGGTCTCTACTTCGGCTGCGATGCCGGCGTTCCCGACATGCATCCGCGGCAGGCGCTGCTGCTCGTCGATCCATCGCTGGCGCTGCGCGTTCATGCCGACGGCCTCGAGATCGAGGCGCTCGATGCGTTGGGCGTCGCGTTGCGCGACCACACGGCCCTGGCGGCGTGGCGGCGCGCATCGAAGCGCGGGAGCGGCGCCGGCGCGATCGCCGCGCTGCGCGCCTTTCTCTTCGTCTTCGAGAAAGGCGGCGACGCTGCCGACGACGCGATCCTCGCCGGCGCCTTCCGGTTCGAGGCGCATCGTCTTGCGGCGCCGGTACCGGCAAGCGACGACACGGCGCCGCTGGGCGTGCTCTTCTTTTCTCCCCGCACCCTGCAGCGCGACGCGACGGGCGCCTGGCAGCACGTCTCGCTGGTCTTCGAAGACGAGGCGCTGGCCGCGGCGCAGCCCGCGCCACGCCAGGCGGGTTCGCCCCGCGCACCCGGCCCGCGCGCGACGCCCGAGGCGGTGCATGACGACTTTGCGCCCGGCGGCTATGCGCAGGTCGTCGCGCGCGCGCTCGCGCAGCTCGCGAGCTCGGGCCTGGTCTCGCTCACCCTGAGCCAGAGCTTTCGCCGCCGCCTCGGCGCGCGCGCCGCGGCGCAGGCCTTCGCCGCGCTGAGCGCGGCGAACCCGGCGCCCGCGACCTTCATGCTAGATACCGGCGACGGCGAATGCGTGTTCGGCGCGTCGCCCGACCTGCAGCTCGTCGTGAACGGCCGCGAGGTCGAGTCGTTCCCGGTCTGCGGCACCGTCGCGCGCGGCCACGGCCCGGTCGGCGAGGCCGAGGCCTTGCGCCTGTTGTTCAACGAAGAGGTCGACGCGGCCTCGCTCGCCGTCTGCAGCGACGCGTTGCGCAACGATCTCGCGCCGCTGTGCGAGCCCGGATCGCTGCAGCTTCTCGACCGGCGCCGGCCGATGACCCTGGCCACCGTCGTGCACGCGGTCGACCGGTTGCGCGGACGCCTGCGCGAAGGCGTCGACGCCTGGGACGCGATCGTCGCCACGGCGGCGCCGGTCATGCTGACCGGCACGCCGCGCGCCGCGGCGCTGGCCGCGATCGCCGCGCACGAGGCCGGCCCGCGCGGCTGGTACGGCGGGCTGGTGCTCGAGGTGCGGGCCAGCGGTCGCGCGCACGTCGGCACGATGCTGCGCGCCGCCGCCGTGCGCGACGGCATCGCCGAGGTCCGCACCGGCGGCGACCTGCTCGCCGATTCCGATCCGGCGCGCGAGGAGCTAGAGACGCGCATCAAGGCGGTGTCGCTCTGGCGCGCGCTGGGGCTGGCGGTGGCCGACGACCTGCAGAAGAGCGTCGCCGGCGGCCCGGCCTCGCCCGAGCCGTCACCAGGCGTCTTGCCGAGGGCGGTGGCGCTGCACGACGGCGGCGACCCGTTCGGCGCCGCGGTGGCCGAAACCCTGCGCGGCTTCGGGCTCGCGCTCGACGCCGCCGCGACGCCGGCCGTTCTGGTGGGCGGCGACGACGCCTTCGTGCGCGCGCAGGCCGGCTCGGCGCGACGCGGCGGTCTGGTCGTGATCGGCGACGCCGCGGCCCGGCTGCTGCGCGACGCCGGCCTTCCGGTCAGGGAAACGCCTCCGCGGCACGGCCGGCTCGTCACCTGCGTGCCCGTCGCCGGCGCCCCCGGAGGCGCCACGCGGCCGTTCGTGGCGATGCGCTACGCGACGCTGGCGCTCGACGGAGTCATGGCCGATGCCGCCGAGGCTTGCGGCTCGGCTGCAGCCGAGTGGACGCCGTGGCTGCGCGACGAGGCGGGCGCGCCGCTGGTGCTGGCCCGCGCCGCCGACCGCAGCGTGTGTTTCCTGATGCGTCCCGAGTCGCTGCTCTCCGATCCGCTCGCCCGCGACCTGCTGCGCGCCGCGCTCGCCTTCGCCGCCGCCTGAGCCAGCGCCATACTCCGGGCTCGATCCATCGCCGCCTGGGGACTGTTAACGCCATGCCCGGCTACGCCACCAAGCAGGAGCGCATCGCCATCGCCGGGGCGGCCGACCTGACGATCCGCTCGCTGCTCGATCGCCAGCAGTTCTCCGATCCCTTCGGCGAGGCCGAGCGGCGCGGCATCTCGTCGGCGACCTGGCCGCTGTTCGGCCTGCTCTGGCCCTCGGGCTTCCATCTGGCGACGCGGATGGCGGCGCACCCGGTGCGCCCCGGCGAGCGCATCCTCGAGATCGGCTGCGGCCTGGCGCTGGCGAGCCTGGTCGGCCATCGCCTCGGCGCCGACGTCACCGCGAGCGACTGCCATCCGCTCGCGGCGGGCTTCCTGCGCAAGAACCTGCGCCTCAACGGGCTGGCGCCGATGCAGTTCCGATACGGCGACTGGGCGACGCGGCAGACGCGGCGCGCGCCGAGCCGCACCCTCGGCGGTCGCACCGTGCGCGGCCGCTTCGACCTGGTCATCGGCAGCGACCTGCTCTACGAGCGCGACGAGCATGCGAGCCTGGCCGGCTTCATCGGCCGGCACACCTTGCCCGTGGCCGAGGTGTGGATCGTCGACCCGGATCGCGGCAACCGGCCGGCCTTCAATCGGCAGATGGCGGCCCTCGGCTTCTCTCGTCGTGAGGAGCGCCTGAGCGCCGCTGCCGGCCCGGCCGGGGCGGCCTACAAGGGACGCATGCTCACCTATACGCGCGGGGCGCCCTGACCGTTGCCCGCGTATCGTGGGCGGTGGATACTCGAATCACCCTGGCGTTGCCGCCCTGGCGCGCCGCCAACCCTTCCCGTGGAGTGCATCGATGACCGAAGCCACGCAATTCCTGCGTCGCCGCCAACTTCTCGCCGGCAGCGCCGGTGCTCTCGCCACCGCAGGCCTGGTCGGCTTCGCCGACAAGGCGGTCGCGCAGGCCGCGTCCGCACCCGCGGCGCCGGCAGGGCCGCGGCCGCTGCCCGCGTATGCGGCGTGGAAGGACGCCGACGCCGTGATCGTGCACAGCGCCACCACCATCGAGACCAGGCGCAGCGCCTTCGGCACGAGCAGCATCACGCCCGCCGAGCGGCTCTTCATCCGCAACAACCTGCCCGCGCCGGACGCCGCGATCGTCGCCAACCGCGACGCATGGCAGGTCTCGATCGAGGGCGTGCGCAACCCGCGCACGATCAGCGTCGGCGACCTGAAGACCATCGGCCTCGAAACGGTGGCGACGGTCCTGCAGTGCTCGGGCAACGGCCGCGGCTTCTTCCCGAGCAAGCCGAGCGGCACGCCGTGGACGGTGGGCGCGGCCGGCTGCGTGGTCTGGAGCGGCGTGCCGGTGCGCTACGTCGCCGAGGCCTGCGGCGGCGTCGCTTCCGGCATGGTCTATCTCACCGGCACCGGCGGCGAGAAGCTGCCCGACGGCGTCGACCCGCTCTCGATCGTGGTCGAGCGCTCGGTGCCGATCACGGCGATGACCGACGCGATCCTGGCGTGGGAGATGAACGGCGCGCCGATTTCGCTGGCGCACGGCGGGCCGCTGCGGCTGATCGTCCCGGGCTACCAGGGCGTGAACAACATCAAGTACGTGAAGCGGCTGGCGTTCACCGCGGCCGAGTCGCAGGCCAAGATCATGACCCACGGCTACCGCATCACGCCGCTCGGCGGCACCTCGGTGCCCGGCGAGCCCTCGGTGCAGCAGATGCCGCTCAAGTCGTGGGTCAACTACCCCGCCGGCGAGCGCAGCGTGCGCGCGGGCACGGTCTACGTCACCGGCGTCGCCTTCGGTTCGGGCGCGCCGATCCGTCGCGTCGAGGTGTCGAGCGACGGCGGCAAGACCTGGATCGAAGCGCCCTTCGTCGGCCCCGATCTCGGCCGCTTCGCCTGGCGCCAGTTCGCCCTGCCGCTGCAGATGGCGCCGGGCAACTACGTGCTCGCCAGCCGCGCCATCGACGCGGCCGGCAACGTGCAGCCGCAGGAGCGCCTCGAGAACGCGCACGGCTACAACAACAACAGCTGGGCCGACGCGGCGGTGAAGGTGGCGGTTGTCTGAACGGGGGCGGCGCCGCGGCCTTCGCGTGCTCCGCGTCGCCCTGCTCGCCGCGGCCCTGCCGGCCGCGGCGACCCTGATCGGCACGCCGGCCGGGGCCGCCGACGACGCGGCGCAGCTCGCCGCCGGCAAGGCGCTCTTCGTCGGCGGCGCGATGCCGCCCTGCGCGCTCTGCCACACCCTCAAGGACGCGGGCGCGAGCGGCGCGGTCGGCCCGGTGCTCGACGAGCTGCAGCCCGACGCGGCCCGTGTCGCCACGGCACTGCGCACCGGCATCGGCGCGATGCCTTCGTACAAGGCGACGCTCAAGGAAGAGCAGATCCTGGCGCTCGCCCGCTACGTCGCCAAGGCCAGCGGCGGCGCGAACTAGCGCAGCGCCAGGGCGGTGCGGGCGCACGGCGCCCGTGTCCGGTTCGACCGGTCCGCTTCCGTACTTCCCTGCGAGGCGTCTCCTTCGGGCCGCCCGTCAGGAGAACGCCATGCAGGCCATCCCCACCTCGTTTCGCGCCTCGCCGGCGCGCCGTACCGGACTGATCGCGGCCGCGGTGATGGCGGTGGCGGCGCTCGCCGCCGCCGCGGCGCTGCGCGAACCGGTCGAGCGCGCCTCCTGGGCGACGTCGGCCGGGCCGCAAGGCGGAAGCGCCGCCACGGTGCCGGTCGGCATCGTCGGCGAATCGGCGGTCGCCGGCGATCCCTCGGTGCCGAGCGCGGCATCGGTGTTCGAGCGCTCGGGGGCGAAGGTCGAGGAGCCGCCCGTCACCTTTTGAAGCACCAGCGGCGGGCGACCGCGCCGCCGGGTGCTCGCGGCGCGCGAGAATCGCGGCGGTCCCCGCACATGGCGAAGAAGTCCCCTCACGTCAGCGAGACGCCGGCGACGCAGTTCCTGCGCCGCTCGGGCGTCGATTTTTCCGAGCACGTCTACGACTATGTCGAGCACGGCGGCACGGCCGAATCGGCGCGCCAGCTCGGTGTCGACGAGCATGCGGTCGTCAAGACCCTGGTCATGCAGGACGAGGCGGCCCGGCCGCTGATCGTGCTCATGCACGGCGACCAGAAGGTGAGCACCAAGAACCTGGCGCGGGCGATCGGCGTCAAGTCGGTCGAGCCCTGCGACACCGAGGTCGCCGAGCGGCACAGCGGCTACCAGGTGGGCGGCACCTCGCCGTTCGGCACCCGCAAGGCGATGCCGGTCTACGTCGAGCAGACCGTGCTCGGTCTCGAGCGGATCTACATCAACGGCGGCCGGCGCGGCTACCTCGTCGGCATCGCGCCGACGGTGCTGATCAAGGCGATCGGCGCGCGCCCGGTGCGCTGCGCCAACCACCCGCCAGAATCGCCGCATTCCGGGCCTTCCCGCTCATCGCGATGACCTTCGGCTTTCCTCTTCTGGCGCTCGTCGGCGGCTACCTGGTCGGCTCGCTCGCGTTCGCGGTGCTCGTCAGCCGCGCCATGGGCCTGGCCGATCCGCGCAGCTACGGTTCGGGCAACCCGGGCGCGACCAACGTGCTGCGCTCGGGAAGCAAGCCGGCGGCGGTGGCGACCCTCGCGCTCGACGCGCTGAAGGGCGCGCTGCCGGTGCTCGCCGCGCGCTGGGGCGCGCAGCGCCTGGGCCTGGTCGGCGACGCGGTCGAATGGGGCGCCGCGCTCGCCGGCTTCGGTGCCTTCCTCGGCCACCTCTGGCCGCTGTACTTCCGCTTCAAGGGCGGCAAGGGCGTGGCCACGGCCGCGGGCGTGCTGCTGGCGATCAACCCCTGGCTCGGCCTGGCGACGCTCGCCACCTGGCTGATCATCGCCGCGTTCTTCCGCTACTCGTCGCTCGCCTCGCTGGCTTCGGCGGCGTTCGCGCCGTTCTACCAGTTCCTGATCTGGGGCGCCGAGCCGGGAGCCGCGATCATCGTCGTGATGTCGCTGCTGCTCGCCTGGCGGCATGCGCCGAACATCTCGAAGCTGCTGGCCGGCACCGAGAGCAAGATCGGCGGTGCGGGCGCGGGCGCTGGCGCGAGCCCGAAGCGCAAGGCACCGAGCAAGCGCTAGTACGCGAGGCCCATCGCCTCGCGCACGTCGCGCATGGTCTCGCGCGCCACGGTGCGCGCCCGCTCGGTGCCGACCTCGACGATCCAGTGCACGCGCTTCGGGTCGGCCAGGTAGGCGGCCGCGCGCTCCCGCCACGGCTTCTGCTCGGCGACGATCGCCTCGATCAGCGGCTGCTTGCAGTCGAGGCAGCCGATCGCTGCCGTGGTGCAGCCGTTCACGACCCAGGCCTTGGTCTCGTCGGTCGAGTAGACCTTGTGCAGCGCCCATACCGGGCATTTCTCCGGATCGCCCGGGTTCTCGCGCCGCGCCCGCGCGGGGTCGGTGGGCATGCGCCGGATCTTCTTCTCGACCTCGGCCGGCTCCTCGCGCATGGCGATCGCGTTGCCGTAGCTCTTGCTCATCTTCGTGCCGTCGAGCCCGGGCAGCTTCAGCACCTCGGTGTGCAGCGCCTGCGGCTCGCGCAGGATCGTCTTGCCGGTGCCGCGGATCCAGGCGTCGAGCCGCTCGCGATCGGCGCCGCCGAGCGAGGGGCTTGCCGCGAGCAGGGCGCGCGCGCGCTGCAGCGCCTCTTCGCCGCCTTCCTGCTGGAAGGTCTTGCGCGCCGCTTCGAACGACCGGGCCCCGTCCTTGCCGAGCTTCTTGATGACGTTGCGCGCCAGCTCGTCGAAATTCGGCTCGCGACCGTAGAGATGGTTGAAGCGGCGCGCCACCTCGCGCGTCAGCTCGACGTGCGACGACTGGTCCTCGCCCACCGGCACGTACGCGGCCTTGTAGATCAGGATGTCGGCGGCCTGGAGCAACGGGTAGCCGAGGAAGCCGTAGGTCGCGAGGTCGCGGTCCTTGAGCTTGTCGATCTGGTCCTTGTAGGTCGGCACGCGCTCGAGCCAGCCGAGCGGCGTGCCCATCGCCAGCAGCGTGAACAGCTCGGCATGCTCGGGCAGGCGGCTCTGGATGAAGATGGTCGCGTTGTCCGGGTCGACGCCGGCGGCGAGCCAGTCGATCACCATGTCGTAGACGTTCTTCTCGATGACGCCGCGCTCTTCGTAGTGCGTGGTCAGCGCGTGCCAGTCGGCGACGAAGTAGAAGCACTCGTAGTCGGCCTGCAGGCGCACCCAGTTCTTCAGCGCGCCATGGTAGTGGCCGAGGTGCAGCGCGCCGGTCGGGCGCATGCCCGAGAGGACGCGCTCGCGGCGCGCCACGGGCAGCCCTGCGGCGCTGGCATTCGTCGGCTCGGTGCTCTCGCTCATCGCGTGCGGCTCTTCGGCAAAAGGGGGCGATTGTAGGTTTGCGACCGATACACTGCGGCCCCTCATGAAGAACATCGTCATCCTGATCTCGGGACGCGGCTCGAACATGGAGGCGATCGTCAGGCGCTCGGCCGAGGAGGCCTGGCCGGCGCGCGTCGCCGCCGTCGTCAGCAACCGGGCCGACGCCGCCGGCCTCGCCTTCGCCGCGGCGCACGGCATCGCCACCGCCGTCGTCGACCACACCGCCTTCGCCACGCGCGCAGCCTTCGACGAGAAGCTCGCCGAGACGGTGGCCGGCCACGCGCCCGACGTGGTCGCCCTGGCCGGCTTCATGCGCATCCTGACGCCTGGCTTCGTGCAGCGCTTCGACGGCCGGCTGGTCAACATCCATCCGTCGCTATTGCCGATGTTCCCGGGCCTGCACACGCACCGCCGGGCGATCGAGGCGGGCTGCAAGGTGGCCGGCGCGAGCGTGCACTTCGTCACCGCCGACCTCGACCACGGCCCGATCATCGGCCAGGCGATCGTGCCGGTGCTGGCCGACGACACCGAGCAGTCGCTCGCCGCGCGCGTGCTCGCGCAGGAGCACGTGCTCTACCCCCGGGCGATCCGCTGGCTGGTCGAGGGCGCGCTCGAACGCCGCGACGGCGCCGTGCGGCACCGCGGCGGCGAGGCGCAGCTGCTCGGGACCCTGGTCGCTACTCGCGCACCGACGTGAACTTCCAGCGGCTGTCGATCGTGTAGCCGCCCGGCAGCGGCGAGGTGAAGCGGCCCTCGATCGTCTGCCCGTCGGCCGACACCGTGTACAAGCCCGGGTCGTCGACGTGCAGCCACTCCCAGCTCTGCGTGCCGGTCGTGACTTGGGTGACGGCCGGGCAGACGACGGTCGAGGTGGTCACGAGCCTCGAGGCGCCGGTCAGCGTGATCAGCTTGCGGTCGGGCGGTTCGCCGCCGACCTCGCCGAAGCCGATGTCCAGGTCGAGGTTGAAGTCGACCGTGCCGTCGTCGGTGGGCGGGAAGATGCCGGTGCTGCCCGGCAGATTGAAGTCGTGGCTGGCGCCGTCGAGCGTCGTCGTGCAGCCGGCTGCGGTCGTCACCGACATCCCCCGGGCGGTGCCGTACTGCGTGAGAAACGTGATCCGTCCCGGAAGCACCGCGCCCGGCACCAGCGCGACGCTGACCGCGCTGGTCGTCGAGTCGACGACGATCGGCGAGCCGCCGGTCACGGTGGTGGTGGCGGTTCCCAGCCACATGAAGCAGCCGACGTTGGAGCTGCTCGCCAGCATCGGAAACAGCTTCGGGAAGCGGAACGGCTGCTCGCTCGGGCGATTCACCTCGCTGTTGCTGATGACGATCAGCAGCTCCTCCAGCCGCTCGGCCTTCTTGTCGAGGCAGAACTGCTTGAACGGCGCTTCGGTCCAGTC
>JANMCC010000083.1:0-3406 GCA_031360885.1 Burkholderiales bacterium
GACCATGAGCACGACGACCAGGGCGAAGCCCATCGCGATCTCGTAGCTCACCATCTGCGCCGAGGCGCGCAGCGCGCCGAGGAAGGCGTACTTCGAGTTCGAGGCCCAGCCGGCGATGATCACGCCGTAGACCTCCATCGAGGTGATCGCCATCAGGAACAGCAGCCCGGCGTTGATGTTCGAAAGCGCCTTCTCCGGCCCGAAGGGCACGACCACCCAGGCGGCGAGCGCCGGCATGATGGTCATCACCGGGCCGAGGAAGAACAGGCCCTTGTTCGCCGCCGTCGGGACGATGATCTCCTTGAAGATCAGCTTCACCGCGTCGGCGATCGGCTGCAGCAGGCCGAGCGGGCCGACCCGGTTCGGGCCGGGGCGGATCTGGCTCCAGCCGATCGCCTTGCGCTCCCAGAGCGTGAGATAGGCGACGCAGAGCAGCAGCGGCACGAGCAGGGCGACGATGCGCGCCACCGCCCAGACCGTCGGCCAGGCGACGCCGAAGGTCGAGGCGCCGAAGGTGGTGATCGAGTCGATCATCGCGCCCCGTCTTCAGGCCACGCTCGCGGCGACGCCGCCGGCGTTCTGCACCACGGGCTCGAGCGCGATCTCTAGGCGGCCGAACATCGGGCCGAGCGCCGCGGTGAGCGGATGCGCGGCGGGCACGCGAACCACATTCGAGGCGAGCGAGGGATCGATGCGCGCCGCCAGCACCACCGTTCGGCCGCCGTGCGTGACGCGCACCAGGGCGCCGTCGACGATGCCGCGCTCGGCGGCGAGCTCGCTCGGCACGCCTGCGACCGGCGGGCGGGCGTCGACGGTGAGCTGCAGCGCACTGGCGCGGCGGACGATCGCGTCGCCGGCGTAGATCGGCACGTCGGCGATGCGCTCGAGCGCGCCGGCTTCGGCGCCGCTGATGGCGTTGCCGGAAGCGGCCGCGGTGCCAGCCGCGGCGAGCCGGGCGGGAATGGCGGCGAGGTCGCCGAGCGCCTCGGCCTTCACCTCTTCCGAGCTCTCGAACGAGAAGCCGCCGAGGCCGAGCAGGTTGCCGAGCACGCGCAGCACCTTCCAGGCCGGCCGCGCATCGCCGCGCGCCTTGACGACGCCATGGAAGCTCTGCACCCGGCCCTCGGCGTTGACGAAGCTGCCCGAGGTTTCGCTGAACGGGGCGATCGGCAGCAGCACGTCGGCGAGGTCGTCGCCGGGCGCGGGCTTGAACGCCGTCATAGAGACGACCATTTCCGCCTTGCCGAGGGCGGCCGCAGCCGCGCGTCCGTCGGCGGCATCGAGGCTCGGCTCGACGTTCAACAGGATGCACGCCTTGAGCGGCGCCTCGCTGCCGAGCATGCGGGCAGCGCTGGCGCCGCCCTCGCCCGGCTGCGCGCCGACGAGCTGCGCGCCGACGGCGTTGCCGCCCTCGACCAGCCAGCCGAAGCTGGCGCCGGTCTGCCCGGCGATCCAGCGGCCGAAGCGCTCGATCTCGGCCGCGTCGGGATGCTGTGCGGCGGCGTTGCCGAGCAGCACCGCCTTGCGCGTGCCGCTGGCCAGCGCCGTGGCGATCGCCTTGGCGTCGTCGTTCGGCGTCCCCTGGGCCGGCGCCGCCACGCCCTTGGCCGCGCCGATCTCGGCGGCGATGTCGGCGAGCGCCTGCACCCAGCCGCTGGGCGCGACCGCGAGGCTGGGACCCATGGGCATCAGCCAGTCGTCGCGCAGGGCGTGCAGGCTCATCACCTTGGCCCCCTTCTTCGTCGCCTGCCGCAGGCGCTGCGCGAACAGCGGATGGTCCTTGCGCAGGAACGAGCCGACGACCAGCACCCGCTGCAGTTCGGCCAGCGAGGCGATCGACCGGCCGAGCCAGCGGATCGCGCCGCCGGCAGCGGCGGGCGCTGCTTCACGAAGCCGGGTGTCGATGTTCTCGCTGCCGAGGCCGCGCACCAGCTTGGCCAGCAGGTGCAGCTCCTCGACCGTGCCGATCGGCGACGCCAGCGCACCGACGCTCTGCGGCCCGTGCTCGACGACGATGCTCGTCAGGCCGCGCGACACGTAGTCGAGCGCCGCCGTCCAGTCGACCACCTTCCATTCGCCGCCCTGGCGGATCATCGGCGTGGTCAGTCGCTCGGGCGAGTTGAAGGCCTCGTACGAGAAGCGGTCGCGATCGGCGAGCCAGCACTCGTTGACGTCCTCGTTCTCCAGCGGCACGACGCGCATCACCTGCGCGCCCTTGACCTGGACGATCAGGTTGGCGCCGGTGGAATCGTGCGGGCTGACGCTCTTGCGCCGCGAGAGCTCCCAGGTGCGGGCGCTATAGCGGAACGGCCGGGAGGTGAGCGCGCCGACCGGGCAGATGTCGATCATGTTCCCGGAGAGTTCGGAGTCGATCGTGTCGCCCTTGACGACCGTGATCTCGGAGTGCTCGCCGCGGTGGATCATGCCGAGCTCCATCACGCCGGCCACTTCCTGGCCGAAGCGGACGCAGCGCGTGCAATGGATGCAGCGGTTCATCTCCTTCATCGAGATCAGCGGACCCACGTCCTTCGGAAACACGACCCGCTTCTCCTCGTCGTAGCGCGAAGACGAGGCGCCGTAGCCGACCGCGAGGTCCTGGAGCTGGCACTCGCCGCCCTGGTCGCAGATCGGGCAGTCGAGCGGGTGGTTGATGAGCAGGAACTCCATCACCCCCTGCTGCGCATTCAGCGCCTTGTCGCTGCGGGTGCGCACGATCATGCCCTGCGTCACCGGCGTGGCGCAGGCCGGCATCGGCTTGGGCGCCTTTTCGATGTCGACCAGGCACATGCGGCAGTTGGCCGCGATCGTCAGCTTCTTGTGATAGCAGAAGTGCGGGATGTAGGTGCCGGCGGCGTCGGCGGCATGCATGACCATGCTGCCCTCGGGCACCGAGACCTTCTGGCCGTCGAGATCGATTTCGATCATCGCAAGCTTGCTCTGTCGATCATGGCGCCGCGTTCTCCAGTTCGCGCGGCGGCGCGACCCGCGCCGGGTGCGACGACCGCCCTTCGATCAGGGCGACGAACTCGTCGCGGAAGTGCTTGATCATGGCGCGCACCGGCATCGCCGCCGCGTCGCCGAGGGCGCAGATCGTGCGGCCCTGGATGTTGTCGCTCACCGAGTTCAGCAGGTCGATGTCCTGCAGGCGCCCCTGGCCGTTGGCGATGCGCTCGACCATGCGGTAGAGCCAGCCCGTGCCTTCGCGGCACGGCGTGCACTGGCCGCAGCTCTCGTGCATGTAGAAATACGACAAGCGCAGCAGCGAATGGACCATCGAGCGCGAGTCGTCCATGACGATCACGGCGCCCGAGCCGAGCATCGAGCCGGCCTTGGCGATCGAGTCGTAGTCCATGGTCAGCTCGTTCATGATCGCCGCCGGCAGCACCGGCGCCGACGAGCCGCCGGG
>JANMCC010000104.1:0-7215 GCA_031360885.1 Burkholderiales bacterium
CCGACCAGGTCGCAGAACATCACCGTGAGCTGGCGCCGCTCGGCCTCGCGCGCAGGCGCAACGGCGTGGGGCTGCGCCGCGCCGACGGGGTCCGCCGCCAGCGCCGCGATGGCCAGCAGCAGCCGCTTGCGATGCCCCAGCATCGTGACGCCGAGTTCCTTCAGGTCGGCGTCGCCGAGTTGCGGCAGCAGTTCAAACTCGATCCCCTGCGCAGCAAACGCCGGGGCATGCTCTCCCATGCCCAGCGACTGGAGCCAGGAGGTGACGTCGTTCATCGGGATCGATACAGGCGGCGTGATGGCGCGTGGATGATGCCCGAAGCGCTGCCCGTGCTCGGGCGCGGCCTATCGTTTGGCCTGAGCGTCCGAGGGAGGGCCGCTCGATGGCGGGCCGCAATGCAGTGTTGAAGCCGAACGGCCACGACGAAGACGGTGCCCACCGAAATCTCGTACAGGGCCACGTACCCGGTGGCGCCCAAGGTGATGACCAACTCTCGGCGCGTGAGACTGGTACCTGACTTGCGGAAGAGGTGCGGACTCCTTGCCAGCTGGACCTTGCAAGCCAGCTCGATCTCATCCACTGCTCTGTCGGTGAGACCTACGGAAACGAAAGCGCCCGGGCTTTACCGGGCGCAGTGCAATTTTCTAGTCCTCTTCGGGTGTGGAACTGATCTTTGGCGGAGTGGACGGGGCTCGAATGATTCCTGGGACGTATTGTCGATAACTTCAGCTGGGATCGGTATTTTGTGCCGATACCCCCGCCTCCACCCCCGGCGCTTCCTTCAAAGCACGCACGGTAGGGCGTCTGCGTACGTGTGCACAAGCCGCCCGGCTTCGTTCGTGCCGCTGCTTAAAGCGTCTTGATCCAGACCGCCTTCGTCTGCAGGTATTCGAGCATGTGTTCGGCGCCCGACTCGCGGCCGTAGCCGCTGTGCTTGTAGCCGCCGAAGGGAACCGCCGGATCCATCACCTGATAGCAGTTCACCCAGACGGTGCCGGCGCGCAAGCCCTTCGCGACGCGGTGCGCCGTCGCCAGGTCGCGCGTCCAAACGCCACTGCCGAGGCCGTAGTTGGTGTCGTTGGCGCGGCGCAGCACGTCGTCGAGGTCGTCGAAGGGCAAGGCCGAGATGACCGGGCCGAAGATCTCCTCGCGGGCGATCCGCATGTCGTCGCGCACGTCGGCGAAGACAGTCGGCGCGACGAAGTAGCCGTGGGCCAGCGCGCCTTCGGTGAGCCGCGTTCCACCTGCCGCCGCGCGCGCGCCCTGCGCGTGGCCGAGATCCAGGTAGCCGCTGACGCGATCGAGCTGCTCGGCCGAGACGAGCGGGCCGAGCTCGGTCGCGGGGTCGAGCGACGGGCCGACGCGCAGCGCCCTGGCAAACGTGGCGACACGCTCGACGAACTCGTCGTAGATCTTCCGCGCAACGTACAGGCGCGTGCCGGCGCTGCAGATCTGGCCCGAGTTCGCGAACACCGCCATCGCCGCGCCGGGAACGGCGGCGTCGAGATCGGCGTCGGCGAAGACGATGTTCGGCGACTTGCCGCCAAGCTCGAGCGAGACACGCTTCACGTTGCCGGCCGAGGCGCGGATGATCTTCTGCCCGACCTCGGTCGAGCCGGTGAAGGCGATCTTGTCGACGCCGGGATGCGCGGCCAGCGCCGCACCCGCCGCCGCCAGGCCGCTGACGACGTTGAAGACCCCCGCCGGCACGCCGGCCTCCATGACCAGCTCGGCCAGGCGCAGCGGCGACAGCGGCGCCTGCTCGGCGGGCTTGAGCACAAGCGTGCATCCGGAAGCGAGCACCGGGCAGAGCTTCCAGATCGCCAGACCGATCGGCCCGTTCCAGGGATTGATCGCACCGACGACGCCGACCGGCTCCTTCAGCGTGTAGCTGAAGACCTCGCCGGCGGCCGAGTTGGCGATCGTCTCGCCATGCACCGAGGTGGCGAGGCCGGCGTAGTAGCGCAGCAGGCCGACGGCGCGACGACGGCCGAGCACGGTACGCGAGATCGGGCCGCCCATGTCGAGCGTGTCGAGCATCGCCAGCTCGTCGTAGTGGCGCTCGACCAGTTCCGCGAGCTTGAGCATGACTTGCTGACGGTCGAAAGGCTTGAAGCCCGCCCACGGACCGTCGAGCGCGCGCCGGGCCGCGGCGACGGCGAGGTCCACGTCGCGCGCATCGCCCTCGGCCACTTGGGCCAGCACCTCGCCGGTCGACGGGTTGAAGGTCTTGAAGCTGCGGCCGGTCGACGCTGCGATCGCGCGTCCGTCGATGAAGAGCAGCTTGGGCCGGCCGTCGAGAAACGCCGGCGGGGCGAGGTCTTGCAGCAGGGCAGCCATGGTCAGTCGATTCCAGGTCGGGTCGCGCTCAGGCGAGCGCGGGTTGCTCTTGCCGCGCGCTCACTGCGCTCGGGGCGAGGAGGAAGGCGGCCGCGCGTTCGCCGATCATCATTGCCGGCGCGCTGGTGTTGCCGCCGACGATGTCGGGAATGATCGAGGCGTCGGCGACGCGCAGGCCAGCGACGCCGTGCACGCGCAGCTGCGCGTCGACGACCGCCATCGGGTCACCGGCCGGACCCATCTTGCAGGTGCCGACCGGGTGATAGGTCGTCGTCGCGGTGGCGCGCACGAAGGCCTCGAGGTCGGCATCGCTCGCGGTCGGCGCGCCGGGCGACAACTCGGCCCCGGAGAAGACAGCAAGCGCCGGCATGGCGAGGATGCGGCGCGCTTCCTTCAGGCCGGCGACCAGGGTCTCGGCATCGGCGCGGTCTTCGAGAAAGCGGGCATGCATCCGCGGTCTGGCGGCCGGGTCGGCCGAAGCGAGCTCGAGTCGGCCGCGCGTCGCCGGCCGCAACACCGCGACGTGGACCACGAAGCCGTGCCGGCGCGGAATCGTCCGCGCGCTGCCCTTCATGCCGACCATGAAGGTCATCTGCAGATCGGGCCGGTCGAGGCCGGGGCGCGAGCGCAGGAAGCCGCCCGCCTCGGCCGCGTTCGAGGCCAGCATGCCGCGTCGCTGCAGCAGGTACCGCAAGGGCGCGGCAAGCACCCGCGGCAGGGCCCGACCGGAGAGCGCGTACGACTCTCCGCTCGGGTTGGCGACGGCGATCGATGCGGTCGGATGGTCCTGCAGGTTGGCGCCGACGCCCGGCAGGTCGCGCACGACGGCGATGCCGTGCCGGGCCAGGTCGTCCGCCGGGCCAATCCCCGAGAGCAGCAGCAGCTGCGGCGAATTGACGGTGCCGGCGGCAAGCACGACTTCGCGGGTCGCCGCGAGCTCGACCCCCGCGCCGTCGCGAACGATCGCGACACCGGTCGCGCGGCCCGCTTCGATGCGGACCTTCTCGACCAGCGCATCCGTGATGAGCTCGAGGTTCTTCCGGCCGAGCACCGGATGAAGAAAGGCGCGCGAGCTGCTCAGGCGCACGCCGTCGCGCTGGTTCAGGTCGAACAGGCCGAAGCCGTCCTGCTCGACTCCGTTGAAGTCGTCGCTGCGCGCGTGGCCCGCTTCGACGGCGGCGGCGACGAAGGCGCGCGCCAGCGGGTTGCTGGTGCGCAGCTGCTGCACGTCGAGCTCGCCGCCGCGGCCGTGCACCGATGAGGGCGCGCCAGCGCGGTTCTCGTGCTTCATGAACCACGGCAGCACGTCGGCAAAGCGCCACCCGTCGTTGCCGTTCGCCGCCCAGTCGTCGTAGTCGCGCCGGTTGCCGCGCATGTAGACGGTGCCGTTGATCGAAGTGCAGCCGCCGACCAGCCGGCCACGCGGGCAGGCGATCTGCCGGTCGTCGACACCCGGGCCGCCTTCGAACACGTGCTGCCAGTTGTAGCGCGCGTGCGGCAGCAGGAAGATGTTGCCGATCGGCAGCGTCGTCTTCCAGTTCACGGGGAACTGGCGGTCCGAAGGCCCGGCCTCGATCAAGGCAACGCGGACGGCCGGGTCGGCCGACAGCCTGTTGGCGATGACACAGCCGGCCGCACCCGCGCCGACGACGATGTAATCGAAGCGACTCAATCCACCTCGCACGCGTCGTCTCCTTCGGTACGCGACTAGCGCTTGCGATGGCGCAGCGTGTCGAGCCGCGCGTCGATCTCGGCGCGACTCACCGGCGTGTTGTTGGCGAGCGAGGCGGCGCGCTCGAGCTTGAGGGCGTCGGCCAGCGTCATGCCGGCTTCGTCGTCGAGCAACTTGCGGTAGGCGACCAGCGCCTCGGGCACGCAGGCCAGCATCTGCCGCGCCATCGCCTCGGCGCGCGGACGCAGCTGGTCGGGCGCGACGACGTGGTTGACGAAGCCCCAGGCCGCCGCCTCTTCGGCGCCGAGAAAGCGCCCGGTCAGCGCCAGCTCCTTGGCCCGATGCAGGCCGATGCGCCGAACCATTCGCGCCGAGCCGCCCCAGCCGGGCAGCAGGCCGACCTGGGCATGCGAGTCGGCGAAGCGCGCCTCGCTCGATGCGATGAGCACGTCGCAGGCGAGCGCGATCTCGACGCCGCCGGTGATGGCCAGGCCGTTGATCGCACCGATCACGGGCCCGTTGAAGCGCTGCAACGCGGCAACCACGTCGAGCTCGTAGGCGGCAGCGGCGACGACGCCGGGCGCGGCCCACTCGTCGAGGTCGAGGCCGGCGGTGAAGGCGCGGCCGGCGCCGGTCAGGATCAGGACGCGGATCGCCGGGTCGGCTGCGAGCGAATCGATCGCCGCGGCGATCTCCTGGCGCATGCGGATCGACAGGGTGTTGAGCTTGTCCGGCCGGTTCAGGACCAGCGTTGCGAAGCCTTCGTCGGACCGCTCGAAGAGGATGGTTTCGTAGTTCATCGGTTCAGGCGCCGCGGAACACGGGCTTGCGACGCTCGACCATCGCCGCGATGCCTTCCTGCGCGTCGGCGCTGGCAGAGACGCGCGCCAGCGTCAGCGCTTCGTCCTCGAGCTGCGACGCCAGTTGCGCCGCGCCGGCGCGCAGGAACAACCGCTTGGTCTCGCCGTAGGCCACCGTCGGCCCCTGCGCCAGCTCCTCGGCCAGCCTCTTCGCTTCGTCCTGGAGCTTGTCGTCGGCGACGACCCGGTCGACCAGGCCGGCCTGCAGCGCCTCCTGGCTGCTCAGCACCTCGGCCAGCAGGACGAAGCGGCGCGCCCGCGCCGCGCCCATGCGGGCGGTCAGGGTCGCGCTCGATCCCGAGTCGCAGCTGAAGCCGAGCTTGGCGAAGGCCGAGCCGAAGCGGGCGGTGTCGCCGGCCAGGACGACGTCGCAGCCGGCCAGCAGCGCCACGCCGCCGCCCATCGCGAAGCCCTGCACCGCGGCGACGATCGGCACCGGCAGCTGCCAGGCGCGCTGCAGGCCCATGTGCAGGTCCGCCGTCCACTGCCGCACCAGCGGCGCCAGGTTGGCGCGAACCGGGTGAAACGACTTCAGGTCGCCGCCGAAGCTGAAGTTGGCCCCCTCGGCGCGCAACAGCACGGCGCGCAGCCCGGTCTCGTTCCAGAGGTCGGAAAACACCTGCTTGAAGTCGCGCCCGAAGTCGCCGTCGAAAGGGTTGCCGCGCGCCGGCTGCGCCAGGCTGACGATCGCCAGACCGGCCTGCATCTCGGCGCGAATGGACGAGGTGGAATTCATTGAACATGGCCTCCTGTCTGGGGCGGTCGCGGATCGCCGCCGGTTGCTGGGTCGCCCACGGGTCATCAAGGAAAGTACCGTAGCAGACAGTACACTGCCTCAGTACCCTTTCATAGGGATGTATCCCTGCCGGAGGGTCCGATGATGAAAGCAGCCGTTCTCGAAACGCGGGGCCGCGAGGGGCTCTTCGTGCGCGACGTCGCCATCCCGACCCGCCGGCCCGGCGAAGTCCTGTTGCGGGTGCACGCCGCCGGGCTGAACCGGGTCGACCTCTACATGCGCGACAACGGCCAGGGCATCACGCACAGCCTGCCGCAGGTCATGGGCGTCGAAGCGGCGGGCGTGGTCGTCGAGGCCGACGCCGACAGCGGATTGAAGCCCGGCCAGAAGGCCGTCGTGTTCTCGAATGCCTTCTGCGGCGCGTGTCGCTACTGCGTCGCCGGCGACCAGCCGCTGTGCCGGCGCGCCCAGATCATGGGCGAGCACCGCGCCGGCAGCTTCGCCGAGTACGTGACGATGCCGACGCGTTGCGTGCTGCCCTTGCCCGATGCCGCCGACCTGATCGACGCCGGCGCGCTGCTCACCGCGCACAGCACCGCCTGGCGGATGCTGTTCGGCAAGCGTGCCCTGCGCCCCGGCGAAACCGTGCTGGTGGTCGGCGTCGGCGGTGGCGTCGCGGTGGCCTGCCTGCAGCTGGCGCGGTATGCCGGGGCGCGCGTCCTCGTCACCTCATCGAGCGACGAGAAGCTCGAGCGCGCGGCCGCGCTGGGCGCCAGCGGCGGCGTCAACTACCGGCGCGAGAAGGTCGCCAAACGCATTCTCGAGATGACCGACGGTGAAGGCGTCGACATGGTGGTCGACAGCTCGGGCGCCGCCAGCTGGGACGATTCGCTGCGCTCGCTGCGCCGCGGCGGCCGCCTCGTCACCTGCGGCGCGACGACGGGGTCCAATCCGCCGGCCGACCTGCAACGGGTCTTCATCCGCCAGCTCGAAATCTACGGTTCCACCGGCGGCAGCGTCGAGGAGTGCCGGCAGCTGCTCGCCGTCTTCGCCACCGGCGCCATCGATCCGGTGATCGACCGCACCTTCGCCCTGGCCGAACTGCCGGCTGCCTTCGACCGTCTCGAGCGCGGCGACCAGTTCGGCAAGATCGTCGTCACGATGGCGTGAAGCCCCTCCTCGTGCCCACCAAGCGACTCCTGCTGGTCCGCCACGGACAGCCCCACGAAGACCATGCCCTCTTTCCCGGCGACCCGCCACTGCACGCGACAGGCCATGCACAGGCGCGCAAGCTGACCCTGCACCGGCTCGTCACCGAGCCGATCGACCAGATCGTCTGCAGCCCGCAACGGCGCGCGCTCGACACCGCCGCACCGCTGTCGCGCTTGCTCGGGCTCGAGGTCGAGGTGATCGCCGGTCTCGCCGAATGCGATCACGGCACGCCGCGCTACCGCTCGCCGGAGACCATCCGCCGAGAGGAGCCGCATCGCTGGGAAGAATTCCTGGCCTCGCCGCCGCGCTTCTTCGGGATCGACCCCGACGCCTTTCGCGCGACGGTGATGACGACGTTCGCCGCCCTTCTCGCCGACCCGCGGGGCAGGACGATC
>JANMCC010000112.1:0-23213 GCA_031360885.1 Burkholderiales bacterium
CGAGTACTCCCAGCGCGTGTCGCGCGCGACGGTCGGCTTGAACTCGCGCAGGCAGGCGAGCAGGCGGGCCTCGTCGTAGTCGGCATAGGGATCGGCGGCGTCTCGCGGCGCGATGTTCGCCGGCAGGCGCGGCAGGCCGGAACGGTGCGTCGCCAGGTCGACCCAGCGGATCGGTGCGCCGGCGCTGTCGCGCAGCTTGACGCCGGGCAGGGCGCCTTCGACCGGATCCTCGAGCACGAGGCGGCGGCGCACGACGGCGTCGGCGAGCAGCAGGCCGGTGAAGGTCTTGGTGATCGAGCCGATCTCGAGCAGCGCTTCGTCGCGCAGCGGCGCGCCTTCGGATGCGCGACCCTCGGCGACGATCTCGACCCTGCCCCTGTCGACCTGCAGCGCGACCAGGCCGACGCCCTGCTCGGCCAGGCGCGCCTTGAGCAGGGCCGCCGTCGGTTCGGCGGCCATGGCACCGACCGGGCCCGATCGGCCGAGGCCGAAGCCGGCAGCGGCCGCCGGCAGCGCCTGCAGCAGTCGCCGGCGGTCGCGGTCGGGCGGGGGTGGGGTGCGAAGGGACATCGCTGGGCAGTTGGAATCCGCTTCGAATCCTATCGACCGGCCGTTCTGTGGCGCCGAAGCTGCGCCAATCTCCCCGATGGGTCCGTGGCCGGCGTGGCTTCGCTAGACTTCCCGCGCCCCCCACCTCCCTCGTATGGCCGGCCTCACTTCCCAGACACCGCAACCGACTGCCATCACCGTCCACGGCCTCTCGCGCGTGCTCGAGGTCGGGTTCAGCGACGGCAAGACCTTTCGCATTCCATTCGAGCTGATGCGCGTTTACTCGCCTTCGGCTGAAGTGCAGGGCCACGGCCCGGGCCAGGAAGTGCTGCAGACCGGCAAGCGCGGCGTCGAGCTTGCGGCGCTCGAGCCGGTCGGCAACTACGCGGTGCAGCCGCGCTTTTCCGACGGCCACGACACCGGCATCTTCTCCTGGGACTACCTCTACTTCCTCGGCTCGCAGGAGGCCGAGCTGTGGCAGAAGTACGAGGAGCGCCTGGCCAAGGCCGGCGCGAGCCGCGACCAGGCGATGCCGGCGGCGGCCGCCGCCTCGGCCTGCGGCCATTCGCATTGAGGCCGGCGTGAGCGAAACCCACTTCGGCTTCGACACCGTCGACGACTCGGCCAAGGCCGGGCGCGTGCGCGGCGTGTTCGACTCGGTCGCGCCGAAGTACGACCTGATGAACGACCTGATGTCGCTCGGCCTGCACCGCGCCTGGAAAGCCTACACGGTGGCGGTGGCGAACGTCCGCCCCGGCGACAAGGTGCTCGACCTGGCGGGCGGCACCGGCGACCTGGCGCGCGCCTTCGCCGGGCCGGCGGGCGAGGCCGGCGTCGTCGTCCACACCGACATCAACGAGGCGATGCTGCGCCAGGGTCGCGACCGCCTGCTCGACGAAGGCCTCGTCCTGCCGACGGTGCTGTGCGACGCCGAGACGCTGCCGTTCGCGAGCGGCGCGTTCGATCTCGTCAGCGTCGCCTTCGGCCTGCGCAACATGACGCACAAGGACAAGGCGCTGGCCGAGATGGCGCGGGTGCTGAAGACCGGCGGGCGCCTGCTCGTGCTCGAGTTCTCCAAGGTCGCGGCGCCGCTCGAGAAGGCCTACGACTGGTATTCGTTCAAGGTGCTGCCGCGGATCGGCCAGCTCGTCGCCGGCGACGGCGCGAGCTACCGCTACCTGGCCGAGTCGATCCGCGTCCACCCCGACCAGGCGACGCTGAAGGCGATGATGAAGAGCGCCGGCTTCGCCCACGTCGACGTGCACAACCTCGCCGCCGGCGTCGCCGCTCTGCACGTGGGGATCAAGTGCTGACGCCGGCCGCCATCGCGCGCCGCTGGCGCCAGGGCCTCTCGGTCGGTGTCGGCCTGCACCTGCTCTTCGGCAGCTCGCCGGCGGCGGCGGCCGGAGTGGCGGGCCTCGGCGTCGGCGGCCTGACCACCGGGCTCGGCCTCCTGACGGCGTTGTGGGCGGTGGTCGGCGCCCGCCGCGCGCCGACCGGGCCGGCGGGCGTGGCGGCGCTGGCGATCGCCCTGGTGGTCGTCGCCAGCGCCTTCTGGATCTGGCGAAGGCAGCAGGCGCGGTCGCTGTTCGCGGCGCGCCGCCGCGCGCCGGGCGCGATCGTGCCGCGCTGTGCCGGGTTCGCGATTCCCGCCGGCCTCGACGGCGAGCAGGTGCTGGCCGCGGCGCGCGGCCGCTTCATGCGCCTGCAAGCCGCGTGGGACGCGGCCGACGTGTCGGCCCTGCGCGCCCTGACGACGCCGGAGATGCTCGAGGAGCTGCTGCACGTGCTCACCGCGCGCGAGGCGCGCACCAGCCGCACCGACGTGATCTCGCTGCACGCCGAGCTGCTCGGCCTCGAGGAGCTGGGCGCCGCCTATCTCGCGAGCATCGAGTTCTCGGGCCTGATCCGCGAGTCGGCGGAGCAGGGCGAGGTGCCGTTCCGCGAGCTCTGGATGCTCGCCGGCACCAAGGACGACGGCGTGCCGTCGTGGCGCCTGGCGCGCCAGCAGGCCCTGCTGTAGCGGCCTAGAGCGACGCGAACGCGGCCGCGGCGGCGTCCTTGGCCGAGACCGTGGGCGCCGCGCCGACGTCGGGCCAGGCGATCTTCAGGTCGGGGTCGTCCCAGCGCAGCGCGCGCTCCGCCTCCGGCGCGTAGTAGGCGGTGGTCTTGTAGAGGAAGTCGGCGCTCTCGCTGGTGACGAGGAAGCCGTGCGCCAGCCCGGGCGCGATCCAGAGCTGGCGGTGGTTCGCTTCGCTCAGCTCGATGCCGAACCAGCGGCCGAAGGTCGGTGAGCCGCGGCGGATGTCGACCGCCACGTCGAACACCGCGCCGCGGGTCACGCGCACCAGCTTGCCCTGCGCATGCGGCCCTTCCTGCCAGTGCAGGCCGCGCAGCACGCCGCGCGGCGAGCGCGACTGGTTGTCCTGGACGAACTCGACATGGCGGCCGAGGGCGGCGTCGAACGCCTGCTGGCGAAAGCTTTCGAGGAAGAACCCGCGCGCGTCGCCGAACACCTTCGGCTCGAAGACGATCACGCCGTCGATATCGGTTGCTGTGGCCTGCATCGCTTCGATTGTCCGGCATGGGCGCCGCCTACAATCCGATGCATGTTCGAGGCGATGAAAACGCTCGCGGAACGGTCGGTGATGGAGCGGGTCGTGCTGCTCCTCAACCACGTGATCGCCGCCGAGCCGCAGGCGATGGAGAGGCTCCGCCCGCACGCCTCGAGAACCCTGCGCATCGAGCTCGAAGGCTGGCCCACGCTGCTTCCCGCGCCTTCGCCGATCGCCTTTCGCGTCACGCCGCCGGGGCTGGTCGAGTGGATCGAGGCGCCCGACGACGCGCCGCCCGACCTGCGCGTGGCGATCGACGCCGCGAATCCGGCGCTGGCGCTCGCGAAGTTCCTGGTCGGCGAGCGGCCGCAGCTTCGGGTCGAGGGCGACGCTGCGCTGGCGACCGACGTCAACTGGCTGATCGAGAACCTGCGCTGGGAAGCGCAGGACGACCTGGCGCGGCTGGTGGGCGACGCGCCGGCGCGCGAGATCGGGCGCTTCGGCAAGGCGGTGGCGCAGGCGATCCGCGAAGCGGCGAAGACGCTCGACGGCTTCGCCCGGCGAGGCGGCCGCCCGGGCGCGCCGCCGGCCGCGGAGCCGCCGCCCCGATGAGGCACGTTTCCCGGCTCGTCTTCATCTGGGTCACGGTCTTTCGCTTCGGGCTCGACGAGCTCGCGCTGTCGGGCTTCAGCCAGCGCTGGGTCCGCCGCCTGGTCACCGTCATCACCTTCGGCCGCCGGCTCGAGGCGCCGCGCGGCGAGCGGCTGCGCCTGGGGCTCGAGGCGCTGGGTCCGATCTTCGTCAAGTTCGGCCAGGTCATGTCGACCCGGCGCGACCTGATCCCGGCCGACATCGCCGTCGAGCTGGCGAAGCTGCAGGACCGGGTGCCGCCGTTCCCCGAAGCGCAGGCGCGCGCCGCGGTCGAGCGCGCCTTCGGCCGGCCGATCGAGAGCGTGTTCGCCAGCTTCGACGCCGCGCCGGTGGCCAGCGCCTCGATCGCCCAGGTCCACTTCGCGGTGCTGAAGGACGGGCGCGAGGTCGCGGTCAAGGTGCTCAGGCCCGGCATGCTCGCCGCGATCGAGGACGACATCGCCCTGATGCGCGAGCTCGCGGCCTGGATCGAACGGCTGTTCGTCGACGGCAAGCGGCTCAAGCCGCGCGAGGTCGTGGCCGAGTTCGACACCTACCTGCACGACGAGCTCGACCTGGTGCGCGAGGCCGCCAACGCCTCGCAGCTGCGCCGCAACATGCAGGGCCTGAACCTGCTGCTCGTGCCGGAGATGGTGTGGGAGCTGTGCACCCAGAACGTGATCGTCATGGAGCGTATGGACGGCGTACCGATCAGCCACGTGCAGCGCCTGCGCGACGCCGGCGTCGACATTCCCAAGCTGGCGCGCGACGGCGTGACGATCTTCTTCACCCAGGTGTTCCGCGACGGCTTCTTCCACGCCGACATGCACCCCGGCAACATCCAGGTCTCGATCGCGCCCGAGACCTTCGGCCGCTACGTCTCGCTCGACTTCGGCATCGTCGGCACGCTGACGCAGACCGACAAGGACTACCTGGCGCAGAACTTCATCGCCTTCTTCCACCGCGACTACAAGCGCGTGGCCGAGCTGCACGTCGAGAGCGGCTGGGTGCCGCCGATGACGCGCATCGACGAGCTCGAGGGCGCGATCCGCGCGGTCTGCGAGCCGCAGTTCGACCGGCCGCTCAAGGACATCTCGCTCGGCCAGGTGCTGCTGCGCCTGTTCCAGACCTCGCGCCGCTTCAACGTCGAGATCCAGCCGCAGCTCGTGCTGCTGCAGAAGACGCTGCTCAACGTCGAGGGCCTCGGCCGCGACCTCGACCCCGAGCTCGACCTGTGGAGCACCGCCAAGCCCTTCCTCGAGCGCTGGATGGAAGAGCAGGTCGGCTGGCGCGGCCTGTTGCTGCAGCTCGAGAAGGAGGCGCCGCGCTACGTCCACCTGCTGCCGCAGCTGCCGCGCCTGATCCATGCCGCGCTGCAGCCGCCGCCGAGCGGCCAGCAGCGGGCGCTGGAAGCGCTGCTGGCCGAGCAGCGCCGGACCAACCGGCTGCTGATCGCGGTGATCGTCGCGGCGATCGGCTTCGTCGTCGGGCTGGCGATGATGCAGCTCGCGGTGCGCTGGCACTAGGTCATTCGGCCGCGAAAACCCGCAAAGATTTATACTGCCGGGTTGTCTTTTTCGGACCCGTGAGGGGCCTGCAATGCCGATCTATGCCTATCGCTGCTCGAACTGCGGCTACGCGCAGGACGTGCTGCAACGGATGTCCGATCCGGTGTTGAGCGTCTGCCCGGCTTGCGGGCAGCCCACGTACGTCAAGCAGGTCACCGCCGCCGGCTTTCAGCTCAAGGGCTCGGGCTGGTATGTGACCGACTTCCGCGGCGACAAGAAGACGAGCAAGTCGGCCGATGCCGGCGACGCCGAAAAGGGTGGCGCGAAGGACGGCGAGACGGCCGCGCCCGCCGGCGACAAGGGCGGCGATGCCCCCGCCGGCGGCGACGCCAAGGCGGAGTCGAAGAACGGCGAGTCCGGCAAGAAGCCCGACGCCGCGCCGGCTGCCGCGCCCAGCCCTGCGCCAGCCGCAGCCCCGGCCGCGCCGGCCGCGCCCGGCAAGACCGGCACCTGAGCGGCGCTGCAGCGGTGAAGAAATACCTGCTCGCCGGCCTGCTGGTCTGGCTGCCGCTCGCCGTCACCATCTGGGTGCTGGCGTCGGTGCTCGGCCTGCTCGACGGCGTGTTCGTCTGGGTCCTCAACGGCTCGCAGGCGGTGCTGCCCGCGGGCAGCCATTCGTTCATCGAGATGCTGCGCCGGATCCCCGGCCTCGGCGTGATCGTGATGCTGATCGCCCTGTTCCTCACCGGCGTGTTCGCGACCAACGTGGTCGGGCAGTGGGCGCTGCGGCAGGGGCATCGCCTGCTCAACCGGATCCCGATCGTCAAGTCGATCTACAGCTCGGTGCAGCAGGTCTCGGACACCCTGTTCTCGAGCAGCGGCAACGCCTTTCGCGAAGCCGTGCTGGTGCAGTACCCGCGCGAAGGCGCGTGGACGATCGCCTTCGTCACCGGCAAGCCCGGCGGCGAGGCGGCGACGCACCTGCCGGGCGACTACCTCAGCGTCTACGTGCCGACGACGCCGAACCCGACCTCGGGCTTTTTCCTGATGCTGCGCCGCGCCGAGGTCATTCCGCTGGCGATGAGCGTCGACGAAGCGCTCAAGTACGTGATCTCGATGGGCGTCGTCGCGCCGCCGGTGCGGGTCGTCGCCGAGGCGGCGCCGCTGCCGCTGCGAAATTCGATCGGCTGAGCGCGCGGCGAGCGCTCAGCCCGGACGGCCCGCGCGGCTCCGGCCGGCGCGGCCAGCGCCAGCGAAGACGGCGACGCGCGATCCCCCGGATCCGCCCGCGACCCTCGAACAAAGAGAATCTGGAGTGATGTGATGAGAACGACGTATTGCGGCCTGGTGAGCGAGGCGCTCCTCGGCCAGACGGTCACGCTGATGGGCTGGGCGCACCGCCGCCGCGACCACGGCGGCGTGATTTTCATCGACCTGCGCGATCGCGAAGGCCTGGTGCAGGTGGTGTGCGATCCGGACCGCGCGGCGACTTTCGCCGTGGCCGAGGAAGTGCGCAACGAGTACTGCCTGAAGGTGACGGGCCTGGTCCGCGCCCGGCCGGGCGGCACCGACAACGCCAACCTCACCAGCGGCAAGGTCGAGATCCTCTGCCACGAGCTCGAGGTGCTGAACCCGAGCGTCACGCCGCCGTTCCAGCTCGACGAGGACAACCTCTCCGAAACCACGCGCCTCACGCACCGCGTGCTCGACCTGCGCCGGCCGCAGATGCAGCGCAACATGATGCTGCGCTACCGGGTGGCGATGGAGGTGCGCAAGTTCCTCGATGCCAACGGCTTCATCGACATCGAGACGCCGATGCTCACCAAGAGCACGCCGGAGGGAGCGCGCGACTACCTGGTGCCCAGCCGCGTCCACGACGGCATGTTCTTCGCCCTGCCGCAGAGCCCGCAGCTGTTCAAGCAGCTGCTGATGGTCGCGGGCTTCGACCGCTACTACCAGATCACCAAGTGCTTCCGCGACGAGGACCTGCGCGCCGACCGCCAGCCCGAGTTCACGCAGATCGACATCGAGACCTCGTTCCTCACCGAGGAAGAGATCCGGACGATGTTCGAGGGCATGATCCGCAGCACGGTCAAGCACGCGATCGGCGTCGACCTGCCGGCGTTTCCGGTGATGGCGTACGGCGACGCGATGCGCCGCTACGGCTCCGACAAGCCCGACCTGCGCGTCAAGCTCGAGCTGACCGAGCTGACCGACGTGATGACGAGCGTCGACTTCAAGGTGTTCTCGACCCCGGCCAGGGCCAAGGACGGGCGGGTCGCCGCGCTCTGCATTCCCGGCGGCGGCGAGATGACGCGCGGCGAGATCGACGCCTACACCGAGTTCGTCAAGATCTACGGCGCCAAGGGCCTGGCCTGGATCAAGGTGAACGACGCTGGCAAGGGCCGCGAGGGCCTGCAATCGCCGGTGGTCAAGAACCTGCACGACGCGGCGCTGGCCGAGGTGCTCAAGCGCACCGGCGCCAAGGACGGCGACCTGATCTTCTTCGGCGCCGACAAGGCCTCGGTGGTGAACGACGCGCTCGGCGCGCTGCGCGTGAAGGTCGGGCACAGCGACTTCGGCAAGGCGCGCGGCCTGGCCCAGGGCGAGTGGGAGCCGCTCTGGGTGGTCGACTTCCCGATGTTCGAGTACGACGAGGGGGCCGGCCGCTGGAACGCGGTGCACCATCCGTTCACCGCGCCGAAGGACGGCCACGAGGACTGGCTCGAGACCGACCCCGGCCGCTGCATCGCCAAGGCCTACGACGTGGTGCTGAACGGCATCGAGCTCGGTGGCGGCTCGGTGCGGATCCACAAGGAAGACGTGCAGAGCAAGGTGTTCCGGGCGCTGAAGATCGACGCCGAGGAGGCGCAAGCCAAGTTCGGCTTCCTGCTCGACGCGCTGCAGTACGGCGCGCCGCCGCACGGCGGCATCGCGATCGGCCTCGACCGCTTCGTCATGCTGCTGGTGAAGGCCGAGTCGCTGCGCGACGTGATCGCCTTCCCGAAGACGCAGCGCGCGCAGGACCTGCTCACCAATGCGCCCGGCCCGGTCGACGAGAAGCAGCTGCGCGAGCTGCACATCCGGCTGCGGAGCACGCAGACGCAGGCGGCCTGAGGTGGCGGACGAGGGCGGGCGACAGTTCAAGATCCCGGAGTCCGTCCTCGTCGTCATCCATACCGCGGCGCTCGAGGTGCTTCTGCTCGAGCGCGCCGACAGCCCCGGCTTCTGGCAGAGCGTCACCGGCTCGAAGGACGAGCCCGGCGAGCCCCTGGCGGAAACCTGTCGGCGCGAGGTCTTCGAGGAAACCGGCATCGAGATCGATCCGACCTCGCACGCGAATTGCCTACGCGACTGGCAGATGCAGAACGTCTACGACATCTACCCGCAATGGCAGCACCGATATGCTCCGGGCGTGAACCGCAACACCGAGCATGTCTTCGGCCTGCGCGTGGCACGCCCCGTGCCGGTGCGGCTGGCGCCGCGCGAGCACCTGCGCTTCGAATGGCTGGGCTGGCGCGAGGCCGCCGACCGGTGCTTCTCGCCCTCCAACGCGGAGGCGATCCTGCATCTGCCGCGCTTCCAGGCCTGAACCCCAGCCCTTCGCCGACCGTGCTCGACCACCAGATGCCCCACTTCACCGCGAGCACGCTGTCCGCCAGCAACCTGCGCGTCGCCACCTACAACATCCACAAGGGCGTGCGCGGCCTCGGGCCGAGGAAGCGCCTGGAGATCCACAACCTGGTGCTCGGCATCGAGGCGCTCGATACCGACCTGGTGTTCCTCCAGGAAGTGCGCCGCATGAACCGGGCCGAGGCGCGCTATTTCCCCGACACCAAGATCGGCTGGCCGAAGGTGCCGCAGGCCGACTACCTCGCGCCCGAAGGCTACGAGGTCGCCTACCGGACCAACGCGACCACTCGCGACGGCGAGCACGGCAACGCGCTGCTCTCGCGCTGGCCGCTCGGCGACATCGGCCACCACGACGTCTCCGACCACCGCTTCGAGCAGCGCGGCCTGCTGCACGTGCCGGTGGAGTGGAACGGCACCAAGGTGCACGCCATCGTCGCCCACTTCGGCCTGATCCATTCGAGCCGGGTGCGCCAGGCGCAGCGGCTCGGGGCGTTCATCGAGAAGACCGTGCCCGAGGGCGAGGCGTTGATCGTCGCCGGCGACTTCAACGACTGGGGCGACAAGCTCGACGACCTGATGAGGGCCTGCGCCCTCTCCCGCGCCTGCGTGCCGGGCGACCCGCCGTCGCGCTTCAACACCTTTCCCTCGCGCATTCCGCTGTTCTCGATGGACCGCATCTACGTGCGCGGCTTTCGCTGCGTGGCGACGGCCGTGCCGCGCGGCACGGCCTGGGCGCGGATGTCGGACCACCTGCCGCTTGTCGCCGAACTTGCCTTGACCTGAGAACGCGGCTCGGGCGCGATGGCTGAATCGAACCCCGAAGCCTCCGCCAGCCGGGCGCTGCGGCCGGGCCACGCGATCACCCTGCTGAAGGGCGGCGAAGCGCTGTTCGCGGCCATGGCCGAGGAGATCGACGGCGCCCGCGCCGAGGTGCTGCTCGAGAGCTACATCTTCGAGTTCGCCGGCGCGCCGGTGCGGGTGGCCGAGGCGCTGGAGCGCGCCGCGGCGCGCAAGGTCCGGGTCCGCGTCGCCCTCGACGGCATCGGCACCGGCGACGTGCCGGCCGAGTGGCAGGCGCGCTGGAAGGCGGCGGGGGTCGAGTGGCGGATCTTCAATCCGGCGCGCGGCTGGCGCGTGCTCATGCCGCGGCGCTGGCGGCGCCTGCATCGCAAGCTCGCGGTGGTGGACGGGCGGGTCGCGTTCTGCGGCGGCATCAACCTGCTCGACGACTACCGCGATCCCGCCCATGGCGCGCTGCCCGAGCCGCGCTTCGACTTCGCGGTGCGCGTCACCGGGCCCCTGGTCGGCGATGCGCACGAGACCATGACCCGCCTCTGGCTTCGCCTGCAGGTCACCCGCGAGGCGCGCCAGTACGACTTCGCGAAGGCCCTGCAGGCGGTGCGCGACGCCGCCAGCGCCGGCACCGACATGAACGCCCCGCACATCGGCAGCGACGACTTCGGCGCCGGCGTGCAGGCGGTGGCGGGCAGCGCACACGGCCTGCTCGCCGGCCTGGTGCTGCGCGACAACCTGCGCTTTCGCAAGCGGATCGAGCACTTCTATCGCTATGCCATCGGCCAGGCCAGGAGCGAGATCATCATCGCCAACGCCTACTTCGTGCCGGGCGTGGCCCTGCAGCGGGCGCTGCTCCGGGCGGCCGAGCGCGGGGTCAAGGTGACCTTGCTGCTGCAGGGCCGCTACGAGTACTTCATGCAGCACCACACCAGCCGCGCGATGTACGGGGTGATGCTGGCCGCAGGCATCGAGATCATCGAGTACGAGCCGAGTTTCCTGCATGCCAAGGTGGCGGTGTTCGACGGCCCGCAGGGCGCGATCGCGACCGTCGGCTCGTCGAACCTCGACCCGCTCAGCCTCCTGCTCGCGCGCGAGGCCAACGTCTTCATCCGCGACGACGCCTTCGCCGCCGAGCTGCGCGAGCACCTGCTCGCCGCGGTGCACAAGGTCGGCGTGCGCATCGACACCTCGGTCTACATGAAGCGCACGCTCGTGACGCGCAGCCTCGCCTGGCTCGCCTACGGCCTGATGCGCTTCGCGTTGTTCGCCACCCGGCACAGGTACTGATGGTGCCCCCACGCTCGCTTCGCTCGCTGCCCCCCGAGGGGGCGCGGCCCGGCTTGGGGCGGCCCGGCGCCGGGCCGGGACCATGACGCTCGACGACGACGACCTGGTCGTCCAGCGCCGCGAGGGCCTGTACTGCCCGCCGGGCGATTTCTACATCGACCCGTGGCGCCCGGTCGCGCGCGCCGTCATCACCCACGCGCATGCCGACCACTCGCGGCGCGGCCACGGCCACTACCTCGCCGCCGCGCCGGCCGAGGGCGTGCTGCGCGCCCGCCTCGGCGACGACATCGCGCTGCAGACGCTGCCCTACGGCGAGGCGATCGTGCATCACGGCGTGCGCGTCAGCCTGCACCCCGCCGGCCACGTGCTCGGCTCGGCCCAGGTGCGGCTCGAGCATCGCGGCCGGGTCTGGGTGGCCTCGGGCGACTACTACCTCGCCGGCGAGAGCGCCGACGCGCGCGAGGACAACGCCACCTGCGCGCCGTTCGAGCCGGTGCGCTGCCACTGCTTCATCAGCGAGTCGACCTTCGGCCTGCCGATCTACCGCTGGCAGCCGCAGGCGGCGCTGTTCACCGCGATCGACGACTGGTGGCGTGGCAACGCCGAGGCGGGCCGCGCCAGCCTGATCCTCGGCTACAGCTTCGGCAAGGCGCAGCGCATCCTGAAGGGCGTGGACCGGTCGATCGGGCCGATCTTCGTGCACGGTGCGGTCGAGCCGCTGAACCGCGCCTACCGCGCCGCCGGCGTCGACATTCCCGAGACGCCGCTGGTCACCGAGGTGAGCGACAAGGCGCTGTTCCGCCGCGCCCTGATCGTCGCCCCGCCGTCGGTGCAGGGCTCGGTCTGGGCGCGCCGCTTCGGCGAGCACAGCGACGCCTTCGCCAGCGGCTGGATGCAGCTGCGCGGCGCCCGCCGGCGCCGCTCGGTCGACCGCGGCTTCGTCCTCAGCGACCATGCCGACTGGCCCGGCCTGCAGCGGGCGATCCGCGAGACCGGCGCCGAGCGGGTGATCGTCACCCACGGCTATGAGGCGGTGATGGTGCGGTGGCTGAGCGAGCAGGGGCTCGAGGCGGGCGCGTTCGAGACCGAGTATGGCGACAACGACGACGAAGAGGCCGCTTCGTGAAGCGCTTCGCCCGCCTGTTCGCCGAGCTCGACGCCAGCACCGCCACCTCGGCCAAGGTCGCCGCCCTGAAGCGCTACTTCGCCGAGGCTGCGCCGGGCGATGCGGCCTGGGCGGTCTACTTCCTGGCCGGCGGCAAGCCGCGCCAGGTGGTGCCGAGCGGCGTGCTCTGGGCGGTTGCGTGCGAGCGCGCGGGCATCCCCGAGTGGCTGTTCGACGCGAGCTACCAGGCGGTGGGCGACTTCGCCGAGACCGTGGCGCACGTCCTGCCGCCGCCGGCGCACGAGAGCGACCTCGGCCTGGCCGTGTGGGTGGAGGAGCGCCTCCTGACCCTGCGCGGCCTGGCGCCCGAGGAGCAGGCGCGAAGGGTCGCCTCCTACTGGGACGAGCTCGACAGCGCCGGCCGCTTTCTCCTCAACAAGCTGATCGGCGGCGGCTTTCGCGTCGGCGTCAGCAAGCTGCTGGTGCAGCGCGCGCTCGCCGAAGGGGCGGGCGTCGACGCCAAGCTCGTGGCCCAGCGCATGATGGGCTACACCGACGGCCGCGTCGCGCCCGGCCCCGAGCGCTTCCTGCAGCTCACGTCCAGCGCCGAGGCGGGGCCGCTCGATCTCGGCCAGCCGTATCCGTTCTTCCTCGCGCATCAGCTCGACGCGCCGCTCGAGGAATTCGGCGCCCGGCTGGCCGCGCCCGAGGACTGGATCGTCGAGTGGAAGTACGACGGCATCCGCGCCCAGGTGATCAAGCGCGCCTCGCAGGTCTGGATCTGGTCGCGCGGCGAGGAGCTGGTGACCGAGCGCTTCCCCGAGATCGTCGCCGCGGCGACGGCGCTGCCGAACGGCACCGTGCTCGACGGCGAGCTCGTCGTCTGCAAGGACGGCAAGGTCGCGCCTTTCAACCTGCTGCAGCAGCGCATCGGCCGCAAGACGCTGACGAAGAAGGTGCTCGCCGATGCGCCGGTCGGCTACATCGCCTACGACCTGCTCGAGCTTGGCGGCGCCGACCTGCGCGAGCGGCCGCAGGGCGAGCGGCGCGAGCTGCTCGAAGGCGTGATCGCCGGGCAGGCGGCGATTCTCCTGTCGCCGGTCGAGACGCGTTCGAGCTGGGAGGACTTCGCCGAGCTGCGCCGCGAGGCGCGCGCCCGCGGCGTCGAGGGCTTCATGCTCAAGCACCGCCAGGCGCGCTACGGCACCGGCCGCCGCAAACAGGAGGACCTCGCCGCCGGCACCTGGTGGAAGTGGAAGATCGAGCCGCTCAGCGTCGACTGCGTCCTCGTCTATGCGCAGGCCGGCCACGGTCGGCGGGCAAGCGTCTACACCGACTACACCTTCGCCGTCTGGAGCCGCACGCCGAACGACGCCGCCGAAGCCGAGGCGGTGCTCGAGGCGATCGCCCGCAAGGAGCCGGCGGCACCCGAGGCGCTGCAGCTGGTCGCCTTTGCCAAGGCGTATTCCGGCCTGACCGACGAGGAATTCAAGCGTGTGGACAAGGTCATCCGCAACACCACGCTCGAGAAGTTCGGCCCGGTGCGCAGCGTCCGGCCGACGATGGTGTTCGAGCTCGGCTTCGAAGGCATCAACCGCAGCAGCCGGCACAAGAGCGGCATCGCCGTGCGCTTTCCGCGCATGCTCCGGATCCGCGCCGACAAGCCGCTGCACGAGGCCGACACGATGGCCTCGCTCGAGGCCTTGCTGGCGTTGCAGCAGGGCGCCAGCGCCGGCCCGCCGGAGCCGCTCGCCAAGGAGTGACTTCGCCCGGGTTTCGGGCTACGCTCTTCGGATGCCGCTCGACGCTTGGAAACACCGTGAGCTCGGGGGCCGCGTCGCTGCCCTCGAGGCGGCAGCGAAGAAGCCGGCCCCGCCGCCCCAGAAAAAGGGTCCCTGGGACGTCGCCAGCCTGCTGATGCCGCTGATGAACGGCGTCGCCATCGCCCTGGTCGGCTGGTGGCTCACCGGTGCGGTCGAGGTGGCGCTGAAGCGCGACACCTTGCAGCTCGCCCAGGTGAAGGAGATGCAGCAGCTCATCGCCGGCCTCACAGCCGACAAGCTCGACGCCCAGTCGGCGCTGCCGATGGCGCTGACCCTCGCGGCCTACGGCAAGCCGGCCGTTCCGCCCTTGCTGGCGCTGCTCACCGAACGCTTCGACGAGATCCGCGGGCCGGCCACCGAATCGGCGCTGCGGGCAATCGGCATGAGCCACCGCGAGGCGCTCTGCGGGCCGCTGCTGTCGCTGGCCAAGGCGCGTGCCGGCCGGCTTTCCTGGCCGGTGCAGGCCACCGTCATCCGCCTGCTGGGCGACGTTCGCTGCGAGGAGGCGGGCGCCCAGCTCCGCGCCATGGACCAGCGGCTGGCGACGCTCGACCTCGCTGAGCTGGCGCTCGACTACGACAGCCGGCCGGCGTTCGACAAGGGCAGCGTGAAGGAGCTCCGCAAGATGCTCGCCGCGTCGCTGCGCAGCCTGGAGCCGCTGCGGTGAGTCTGCGGCCCGCGAGCCTCGCGCTTCTCGCCGTGCTGGCCGCCGGGCCTTGCGCTGCGCAGATGACCGCTTGCCCGTCGTCGCTGGGGCAGGGCCAGAAGGTGCTGGTCGACGACATCCGGGGGGTCGAGTCGCTGGTGCTCGACACGCTCAGGGGGCGCGTCGACGCGGCTCTGGCGAAGCTGCAGCTCGAGACCCGGGCCGCCCGGTCGGCCTCCAGCGCCAGCGCGCCCGACCCGCGGGTCCGCGCGGTGCGCTGCTTCCAGCGGCTGCCCCCCGACGGCTCGGCCTTCGACGACGACGTGGCGCGCGAGCTCAATGCGCGCGAGGTCGTGCTCGAGGTTTGGGCGCAGACCGCGGCGCTGCCGCCGTCGCAGGGGCCGGGCTTTCGCGCCCTCGTCGGCTACGCGCTGGTGCCGCTGCGCCACTACATGCCGGCGTCGCCGCAGGGCGTGCTGGTGATCGAGAGCAAGACCCGCTCGGTCGACTCGATCGACGATCTGCTGGCCTTGCTCGACCAGTCGGGGGCGCTGGCGATCTACACCGCCGTGGGCAGCGGCGTGCGCTTTCTCCACATCGACGCCTACGACGAGGCCCGAACGCAGCTCTGCGCGGCGCTCGGCCGTCTTGAGCGGATCAGGAAGCCGAGCCCCGACGACGTCGAGCTGAAGGAGGCGGTCCGGGCGATGGCGCAGGACGTCGTGCGCCGGGCCCGTGCCGACCCGGGCTATCGCGGCGACATGCGGGCCAGCGATCCGCGCAGCTGCATCCCGCCACCGGTATGACGCCGCCGCTCCACGTTCTCGTGCGTGCCGCCGGCGCGCTGACCCTGGCCGGCGCCGCCGTGCTGGCGCACGCCGGCATGCTGAACGTGCCCTGCAGCGCGCCGTTCGTCTTTCGCGGCGCCGCGGTCAACGTGATGGTGATGCCGTTCACCATGCCGGACAAGCGCTCGGCCGCCGCCGACCTGCTGGCCCAGCTGGTGCAGCGCGAGACTCTGCGCTCGATCGCCAAGTTCTCCAGTGTCGCCAGCGTTCAGCTGCGGCAGACCGGGTCTCCGTCCTGCGAGCCCGAGGAGGTGCGCGCCAAGGTGCTCGGCGAGCGCGGCGGGGCGCGCGCCACGGTCGAGCCCGGCCGCGGCGTGGTCATGGTGTGGGGGCGCATCGTCGAATCGGGCGACACGCTGTACTCGCAGGTCTTCGTCGACTTCTTTCGCCGCGGCGGCGTCGAGCGGCTGGAGCTGCCGCTGGCCGACGGCCGCCTGGTCGGGCCCTTGAGCGCGCAGGGGTTCGCCGGGCCGCATCGGCGCATCGACCGCGCCGTGCTCGCCAAGATCAACGACTTCGCCGCGCGCAACAACGTGGTGTATGAGTCGGCCGACGAGAAGTCGGCGAAGACGACGATCCCGCTCGACGTCCCGTTCTACTACTACGTCACCGAGATCCGCGGCGACTGGATGCGGATCGCCACCTTCACGCCCGACAACGCGCCGCCGAGCCAGATCCAGCCGGGCCAGAGCGTGTTCGGCAAGCGCCAGTGGATGCGCGCCGTCGCCGCCGAGCCCGACTGGACGCTGCGCAAGGTGCTGCCCGAGATGGCGTTCGTCGAGGGGGCCGTCGGCTACCTGGTCCTGCGCGATGTCCGTTCCGCGTCGCTGGCGCCCGCCGCGCGCACGGCGATGCTCGCGGCGACGACGCGCGCCCTCGACGAGTGGCAGCAGAACCTGCGCCGCAACGTCCTCGAGCGCGAGCTCGAGGTGTTCGACGAGCGCTATGCCGTCGCGGCCTCGGTGGCCTCGGAGATGCAAGGGGTGCTGCGCCTGAGCGCGCCCGAGCGCAGCGCCGCCGACCTGCGCTTGGCGCGCGAGAAGTTCGCCGCGTCGAGCCGCCTGCAGCCCGGCAATCCCGACGCGCGAAATCTCGCACTGATGAGCGACCTGGCGCTCGCCGCGCGCTCTGGGGAGGAGGCCGAGCCGCCGCTGCGCGCCGCCGAGGCGCTGCTGGCGACGCTGGGCATCGCCCCGGGCAATGCCAGCGTGCAGGCCAATCTTCGCCTGACCTACCGCTGGTTGCTCGGCCAGGCCGGGGCGCGCCCCGCGGCGTGGAAGCCGCTCTCCGGCGAAGATCGGGCGCGGCTCGCCGCCACGCTCGGCACGCTCGACGAAGCCGCGCTGCCCCGCTGACGCGGGCTCAGGAGGCGAGGCCGCGCAGCGCTTCGCTGGCGCGCAGCGCGCCGACCTCGATGCCGTTCCAGTTGCTCAGGGTCACGTCGCTCAGCTCGCGCATGAAGCCGGCCTCGGCCGCGTCGAGGCCGACAAAGGCCTCGATGACCGCGGCCATCGCCACCTCGGCGGCACGGGCGTTGTTGCCGTCGTCGACCGTGATCGCGACGCCGAGCCCGCGCTCGGGAAACGCGGCGCAGAACACCCCCTCGGCGCCGACCTTGCAGAACACGCGCTCGCCCAGGCGTTCCATCACCCGGGTGTCGAAGCGGCCGGTGCCGCCGACCATGAAAGGATGGCGGGCGACCGCGCTTCGCAGCCGGCGCGCCGCTTCGGCATGGGCCGGAGCGAGGCCGACGCCGCTGCCCACGCGCGCGAAGGCATGCGCCAGGTGGCGCAGCGGGATCGCGTAGGTGGGAATCGAGCAGCCATCGGTGCCGCGCGCGGTGCGCGAGAGGTCGTAGCCGGTCGCGGCCTGCAGCGCCGCCGTCACGCCCTGCATCACCGGATGCTCCGGGCCGACGTAGCCCTTGGCGAAGCGGCGCGGGTCGGCGCCCCCGGCCAGGCGGCAGGCGACGCAGAGAAAGCCCGCGTGCTTGCCCGAGCAGTTGTTGTGCAGGGCGTTCGGCGCGATGCCCGCCGCCGCCATCTGCCGCTGGATCGGCTCGCGGTAAGGCCAGTGCGTGCCGCATTCGAGCGCCGCGGGGTCGAGCCCGGCGCGACCCAGCATGCGGGCGACGACCGCGGTGTGCTCGGGCTCGCCGTTGTGCGAGGCGCAGGCGACCGCGAGCTCCTCGTCGCCGAGCCCGAGCTGGTCGGCGGCGCCGCTGGCCACGAGCGGCAGGGCCTGCAGCACCTTCACCGCCGAGCGTGGAAAGACGGGCCGCTCGATGTCGCCGAGCACGGCCACCGGCGCGCCGTCGGCGTCGACCACGGCGATCGCGCCGCGATGCGCCGACTCGCGGATGCCGCCGCGCATCGCCTCGACCAGGATCGGATTCATCGCTCGATTGTCGGCGACGCGCGGGCGACATCGGTTGCCGAGCCACTGGCGACAATCGACCGCATGTCGGCCACGGCCCTGGGCCTCGTCCTCTTCGCCGCGCTGCTGCATGCGCTCTGGAACGTGGTCGCCAAGCGCACCGGCGGCGACGCCCGCTTCGCCCTGATCGCCGCGCTGTTCCTCGTGGTCGTGTGGGCGCCGCTCGGCGTCTGGGCGGCGTGGGACGCGCTGCCGCTCTGGGGCCGCCTCGAGTGGGCGGTGCTGCTCGCGAGCGCGATCGTCCACGTCTTCTACTTCACGACCCTGCTGCGCGGCTACCGGCTCTCCGACCTCACCGTCGTCTATCCGGTGGCGCGCGGCACCGGGCCGCTGCTCGCGACCTTGGGCGCGCTGGTCTGGCTCGGCGAGGCGATGAGCGCGGTGGCCGCGTGCGGCGTCGCCGGCGTCGCGATCGGCGTGTTCTTCATCGCCGGCGGTCCGGGCCTGTGGGCCAAGGCGCACGACCCGCGGCAGCGCGCACGGGTGCGCGCCGGCATCGGCTGGGGCGCGGCGACCGGCGCGCTGATCGCCGCCTACACGCTGATCGACGGCTATGCGGTCAAGGTGTTGCTGCTCTCGCCGATCCTGGTCGACTACGTCGGCAACGTGTTTCGCCTGCCGTTCCTGCTGCCGGCCGCGCTGCGCGACCGGCGCGGCTTCGCCGAGTGCTGCCGCACGCAGTGGCGGGCGGCGCTGGTCGTCGCCGTGCTCGGGCCGCTCGGCTACGTGCTGGTGCTGTACGCGATGCGGCTCGCGCCGATCAGCCACGTCGCGCCGGCGCGCGAGGTCTCGATGCTGTTCGCGGCACTGATCGGCGGCCGGCTGCTCGGCGAAGGCGACCGGTCGCTGCGCCTGCTGGGCGCGGGCTGCATCGCTGCCGGCGTCGGCGCGCTCGCGCTGGGCTGAACGCATGCGGCTCGCCGGCGTCGACTTCACCAGCGCGCCTTCGCGGCGAAAGCCGATCACGGTGGCGCTCGGCTCGCTGCGCGGCGATGCGGTCGTTGCGCTCGACGCGGTCGTCGCCCATGCCGACTTCGCCTCGTTCTCCGGCTGGCTGCGATCGCCGGGGCCGTGGCTCGCCGCCTGCGACTTTCCGTTCGGCCTGCCGCGCGAGCTGGTCGAATCGCTCGGCTGGCCGCGCGAGTGGCTGCCGCTCATGCGCCACTACACCGGCCTGTCCCGGGCCGAGGTCCGCACCACCTTCCAGGCGTTCTGCGCTGCGCGGCCGGCGGGCAACAAGTTCGCGCATCGCGCCTGCGACAGGTACTCGACCGCGTCGCCCTCGATGAAATGGGTGAACCCGCCGGTCGCGTTCATGCTCCATGCAGGCATCGGCCTGCTTCTCGACGCCGGTGTGCAGATCGCGGCCCTGCATCCCGGCGACCCCGGGCGGGTGGCCCTCGAGGGCTACCCGGGCCTGCTGGCGCGCGAGCTGATCGGTCGCCGTTCGTACAAGAGCGACACGCGGGCGATGCAGACGAACGCGCGGCGCGAGGCGCGGGTCGAGCTGCTGCGCCGGCTCGAAGGCGGCGAGAGCCGGCTGGGCCTGCGCCTGGCCCTCGGCGCCGGGCAACGCGCCGCGCTGCTCGACGACGGCTCGGCCGACCTGCTCGACGCGGTGCTCTGCCTGATGCAGGCGGCGTGGGCGGCCGAGCGGCCCGGCTGGGGCCTGCCCGACGACGTCGACCCGCTCGAGGGCTGGATCGTCAGCGCCGTGCCGGACCCGCTCAGTCGGCCCTGAATCCCGACGCCTTGACGATCGGCCCCCAACGCGCCGTGTCCTCGGCCATGCGCTTGGTCAGGTCGGCGGGGCTGCCGCCGGTGGGCTCGAGGCCGAGCTTGGTGAAGCGCTCGCGCACCTCGGGCGCGGCCAGCGCCTTGTTGACCGCGGCGTTGAGCTGGCGCACCGTCGCCTCGGGCGTCTTCGCCGGCGCGTAGACCGCGAACCAACCCGTGCCCTCGACCCCGGCGAGGCCCGATTCGACCAGCGTCGGCACCTCGGGCAGCAAGGGACTGCGCGTCGCGCCCGAGGTGCCGAGGATGCGGATCTTGCCGGCGCGATGCAGCTCGATCATCTCGACGGTGGTGTCGATGCCGGCCGTGACCTGGTCGCCCATCACGCCGTTCATCATCGGCGCGCCGCCGTTGTAGGGCACGTGGATCAGCTCGACGCCGGCCCCCTTGCCGATCATCAGGCCGAAGAAGTGCGGCAGGCTGCCCGGCGCGGGGCTGCCGAAGTTGGCCTTGGCCGGGTTGGCCTTGTACCAGGCGACCAGCTCCTTCATGGTCTTCGCCGGATGCGTGGCGTTGACCGAGAGCGCGAACTGGAAGTTGGCGACGTGCGCCACAGGCGCGAAGTCGACCGCGGGGTCGTACGGCAGCTTCGAGAACACCAGCGGCGCGAGCACCGGCACGACCACCGGGGCGAGCATCAGCACGCTGCCGTCGGCGGGAGCGTTCTTCATCGACTCGGCGACGATGCGGCCGCCCGCGCCGGGGCGGTTCTCGACCAGCACCGGCTGCTTCAGCTCGTCCTTCATGCGCTCGGCGATCAGGCGCGCGGCGATGTCGGCCGAGCCGCCGGGGGCGAAGCCGACGACGATCCTGACCGGCTTGTCGACCTGCGCCTGGGCGGCGCAGGCGAGGCTGGCGATGCACAGCGCCGCGGCGAATCTCTTCAGTGTCTGCATGGGTCTCCTCCGGATGACGCCGCACTGTAAGTCCGCGCCAAGACGGCTCTGCTAAGGTGCTTCGCGAATAGCACACTCTTTCGGAGCCCATGGAAATCGCCGTCTGGTCGGCCGTCGTCGGCCTGTTGCTCATCGTCATGGCGCTCGGCGACTCGCTGCTCGCGCGGCTGCCGCTCAGCACCTCGATGCTGTACCTCGCGGTCGGGGCCGCGGTCAGCCCGCTCTGGCTCGGCTGGACGTCGCTCTCGCCGGGCGCGCACGCCAAGGCCCTCGAGCAGCTCGCCGAGATCGTGGTGCTGCTGTCGCTGTTCGGCTCGGGGCTGAAGATGAGCACCGGCCTGAGCGACGGCCGATGGCTGCTGCCGCTGCGCCTGGCGATCATCGCCATGCTCGTCACCGTGGCCCTGATCGCCGGCGTCGGCGTGCTCGCCCTCGGCCTGCCGCTCGGCGCGGCGATCCTGCTCGGCGGCATCCTCGCGCCGACCGACCCGGTGCTCGCCTCCGACGTGCAGGTGGCCCAGCCCGGCGACCGCGATCGCCTCCGCTTCGCGCTCACCGGCGAGGCCGGCCTCAACGACGGCACCGCCTTTCCGCTGGTGCTGCTGGGCCTCGGCCTGCTCGGGCTGCACGACATGGGCACCGGCGGCTGGCGCTGGTTCGCGGTCGACGTGCTCTGGGGCGTGAGCGGCGGCATCGTCGTCGGCGCGGTGCTGGGCACGGCGGTCGGCCGGCTCGTGCTCTACCTGCGCCGCACGCACAAGGAGGCGGTGGGTCTGGACAATTTCCTCGCCCTCGGCCTGGTCGGCCTGGCCTACGGCGCGGCGAGCCTGGCGCACATGTACGGCTTTCTCGCCGTGTTCGCCGCGGGGGTCGCCTTGCGTCGTCTGGAGCAGCAGGCTTCGACGAAGGTGCCCGGCACCGGGCGGGTCGACGCCGAGAGCAAGGGCGCGGGGCGGCGCCGCCGCTCGGCCGAGATCGCCGCCGAGGCGCATGCGGACCCCGACGCCTCGCATGCCGAGCAGGTGGCGACCGACCCGAAGCACGCGCCCGCGTTCATGGCGCACGCGATGCTCGCCTTCAACGAGCAGATCGAGCGCATCGGCGAGGTCGCCGCGGTGATGGCGGTGGGGATGCTGCTCTGGGCGGTGGAGTGGCGACTCGCGTCGTGGGGCTTCGTCGCCGCGCTGCTGCTCGTGATCCGGCCGGTCTCGGTCGCGGTCGGCCTGTTCCGCTCGCGCACCTCGGGGTCGCAGCGCGGCCTGATCGGCTGGTTCGGCATCCGCGGCATCGGCTCGCTCTACTACCTGATGTACGCGACCAACCACGGCCTCGACCGCGCGCTCGCCGCCAACCTCGGCGCGCTCGTGTTCTCGACGGTGGTGGTGTCGATCGTCGTCCACGGCGTCTCGGTGACGCCGCTGATGGCCTTTTACGAGCGCAGGAAGCGGGGTCGGGCGCCGGCCTGACTATCATCCCCGCGATGGATTTTTCACCCCTGCCGATCGACGATGCGCCGCGATCGGCCGAGCGCCGTCGCGCCGTCCGTCGCGTGGCCCTGGGCGTGGCGTTCGCATGCACCGACCTGCCCGCGCTCGCCGCCGCCGGCGGAGCCGAAGGCGAGCGCATCGCCCGCACCTTCGTCGCCTTCTGCGACACGCTCGTTCCGGCCGACGCGCTCACGCCTGCCGCGTCGGCGCTCGGCGTGCCGAAGGCGATCCTCGGCGACATCGCCGGCCAGCCGCTCGCGGAGCGGCTGCTCGCCGCCGGCTGCGCCTGGCTCGATGGCGAATGCAAGGGCGACTTCGCGGCCGCGGCGGAACCCGATCGCCACGCCGCGCTCGAGCGCATGCAGGCGATGCCGTGGGAGTCGCCGGCGGGGCGCTTCTTCGTCGTCATGCGCAACACCGTGATGGCCGATTACTACGTGCAGCCGATGTCCTGGCGCGGCCTCGCGCTCGACCGCCCGCCGCAGCCGCTCGGCTTCTTCGACGCGGTGCGCTGAGGCCCACACCGGGCATGGCCGAAGGTCCCTACGACGCCGTCGTCGTCGGCGCCGGCGCCGGCGGCGCGGCAACCGCCTGGCGGATGACGCATCGCGGCTGGAAGGTCTTGCTCGTCGATGCCGGTCCGGCGTTCGACCCCGAGCGCGACTACGGCCTCGACCAGCCCGACTGGGAGAAGCAGCGCTTTCGCCACAAGCCGGGCAGCGAGGGCGAGTTCACCTTCGCGCCGATGCAGGCGCTCGATCCGAAGCTCGCCGACCTGCGCTCGTGGAGCCTGGTGCAGGGCCGCACCCACCGCGGCGACCGGCGCGTCGCCTCCGGCGCCGGCTACCACCACGTGCGCGGCATCGGCGGCAGCACGCTGCACTTCGTCGGCGAGGCGCATCGCATGAACCCGGCGGCGATGAAGATGAAGAGCCGCTTCAACGTCGCCGCCGACTGGCCGGTGAGCTACGACGAGCTCGAGCCGCTGTACCTCGAGGTCGAGCGCCTGCTCGGCGTCGCCGGCCCGGCCGACGTCGGCGACCGCTGGCGCAGCGCGCCGTATCCGCTCGCCGCGCATCCGCTCTCGCGCGCGTCGCGCCGGCTGGCGCGTGGCGCGGCGGCGCTGAAGGTCGGCTGGCAGGCGAATCCGCGCGCGGCGCTGTCTGCCGTGTACGACGGCCGGCCGTCGTGCAACTACTGCGGCGGCTGCACCCACGGCTG
>JANMCC010000118.1:0-25404 GCA_031360885.1 Burkholderiales bacterium
GTGTGGTCGCGGACGTACATCGTGGCGTAGACCGCGAGCAGGAAGAAGCGGATCCAGAGCACGTTGCCGCCGCGCAGCAGCTCGGGGTTGGCGCGCATGATCAGGGCGAACGATTCGCCATGCCGGAATTCGTCGTTGCACCAGCGCTCGAACCAGCGAAAGATCGGATGGAAGCGCTTCTCGGGATGGCGCTCGAGCTGACGGAAGATCGTGATGTAGCGCGCGTAGCCGATCTTCTCGGACAGGTAGGTCGCGTAGAAGATGTACTTGGGCTTGAAGTAGGTGTAGGCCTTGGTGCGCTTCAGGTTGCCGAGGTCGACGCCGAGGTCGAAGTCCTTCAGCGACTGGTTGATGAAGCCGGCATGGCGCGACTCGTCGCGCGCCATGTAGCGCATGAGCTGCTTGATGTCGGGGTTGGCGACGTTCTTCTGGATCTCGTTGTAGAGCACGCAGCCCGAGAACTCCGAGGTGATCGAGCTGATCAGGAAGTCGAGGAACTCCTGGCGGATCTCGTCGGGCAGGGCCTTGACCTCCTCGGCGAATTCGGGGGTGCGCTGGAAGTGGTCGTGGTTGTTGTCGCCTTCGTACTCCTGCATCAGCAGGTTCCACTCGGCGCGCACCGAAGAGATGTCGAGGCGGTCCATCGCCGCGTAGTCGGTGCTGTAGAACTTCGGGCTCAGCAGCGTGTTCGAGAGCGCCTTCTCGTGAACGTCGTCTCGCGACGCGATGATCTGGGAGGTCATGTCAGTTCCTCGGCTGCAGCGCCGCCTGCTTCTCAGCGGCGCTCAGCATGTGGGCGAACTCGGCGGAATTGGTCGGCCCGAACGATTCGAGGTCGACGCGCCGGCCGGTCGCGGGATCGAGCAGGGTGAGGCGCCCGTCGGCGCGGGCGACGAGGCGAAACGGCTGGTCCGCGCCGATGCCCTGGCGCTTGCGCTCGCGCGCCAGGCCGCGCAGGGTGCCGCGAACGAAGCCGCTTTCGCCCACCACGTTGTCGACCAGCCGGCCGCTCGCCGCGTCGAGCACGGCGATGCTGCCATCGGCCCGGTCGACGAAGCGCAGCTCGCTCTCGGCAACGGCGGCGGCGTCGGGCGGCGTGATCGGCATGCCGGAGGCGCGCACCGCGGCGACGGCCGCGATGCTGGCGAGCACCAGTGCGCAGGCCGCGGCGATCGGCCACTGCGGATGGCGGGCGGGGGCGCTGTCGTCCATGGCTCAGCGCGCCGCCGACAGGCCGTGCGGACGGCGCACCGCGGTGACCGGCAGCGACATCGGCTCCGGTCGCGCTGCAGCCTGCGCCGGAGCCGGCGAGACCGCAATCCCCCGGGCCTGGCTCCAGGCCTGCGAAAGGAGACGCGCCACGTGGGCGGCATCGTCGATGCAGCGCAGCATCGGCTCGGTCTTGCGCACGCGCCACGGCCGCGCGTGCGGCCAGAGGTGCAGGTAGGCGATCTTGTCGGCGCCCGAGAGCGAGAGGGCGATCTCGCCGGTCGAGCCGCGGTCGGGCCGGAACGCCGCCGCTTCGATCTTTGCGTAGGGCAGGTTGTAGGTCACGGTCAGGACGATGCCGACGCGCATGACGACGCGCCGGTCGGTGATCGTGTAGACCGTCGTCCTGCAGGTGAGCCAGGCCAGCAGCACGACCATGCCGAGCGCGAACAGGGCCGCCGGCAGCAGCCACAGCATCGCGACGACGCCGTCGACGGCGCTGCCGCCCTGGGCCCAGACGGTGGTTGCGCGGGCCAGCAGGATGATGCCGAAGTAGACCGCCAGGGTGCGCACGTGAAAGGCCCGCTCGACCAAGGCGGAGAACACCGGCGCGCCTTGCCAGAGCAGTCGTTCGTCGGCCGGCAGCGGCTCGGGCAGGCCGTGCTCGGCTTCGAACTCGTGCTCTTCGGAGGAGCGTGGGGGCACCATGCTCACAGGAGAGGCTCCGCGCGGTCGGCGGTGGCGTAGAGGGTGCCGGCGCCGTAGTAGGCCATCACGCGCTCTTCCTCGAGGAAGGTCACGATGTCGGCGTCGGCGGAATGCGGCACGCCGGCGAAGTCGCTGCCCTTGATCGAGTCGACCACGACCTGGCGCTTGCCGATGCGCGAGAAGTTGACCGGAAGCAGCACCGTGCTGCGCCCGGCCACCCCGGCTCCGGTCTCGACTTCGAGGTAGCGGACGACCACCTCGGAACGATCGACCCAGACGTCGCGGACCACGCCGCCGGAGACGCCGTCGCAGCCGTAGACCGGCAGGCCGCGCGGATCGACGTCTCTCGGCGAGAGGTCGAAATCGGCGGCGACGCGCAGCGGCACGATCCGCGCCTGGCCGTCGATCGTCACGTCGGCAACGTCGCGTCGTTGCGCATACGCGCCCGGGCCGATGCCGGCGCGCATCGCTGCGCCCACCGGCGTGAGCGGCGCGCCGGGAAAGTCGCCGGTCGGGGTGGCACTCACCGTGCCGGCCACCTCGGCCGGTCGCGGCACCGTGACCGTCGTTCCGTCGGCGAGCAGGTAGGTCTTCGGCGAGGGCAGGCCGGGGAAGCCGACGATCCGGTTGCGGCCGGGCAGGTTGGACTCGAGCGGATAGCCCTCGCGCTTGTTCTCCTGGTGCAGGTAGTAGATCAGCCCGGCGAAGAAGATCCAGAACGCGTAGAGCACGAGCTGGGCGACGTCGATGTACTGCGTGATGGCGCCTGATTGCATGGCGGGTCTCCTCTGGCGAACGTGGCGATCGGGAACGGTCTGGAGCTAGCCGGGAAACTCGGCGAGGCCGAACTTCCCGGATTGCGCGGCGGGGCGAACCCCGGTCTGGCGAACGAGCGGGCCGAGCGCGACGAGGGTCGCGAACAGCAGGTACATCTCGAGGTGATAGACGAAGCTGTAGCCGGTGGCCGGGCTGGTGAGGGCAGGCCCCAGCGCGCCGTGCACGGCGGCGAGCGAGACGGCGTCGCGGATCGCGCCGCCGAGGCCGATCGAGAGTCCGGCGCAGGTGGCCTGCACCGCGCCCCAGGCGCCGAGGGCCAGGCCGATCAGGCCGCCGCTCTCGAGGTTCATCGCCGAGATCAGCGTGCCGACCGAGAACAGGCCGCCGCCGAAGCCGATCAGCATCGCGCCGACCCGGAACAGGCCGGGCGACTGCAGGGGCTCGGCGAAGATCACGGCCGAGAAGGCGACGATGCCGGCGAGCGCGCCGAAAGCGGCGACGCGGTGCGCGTCGACGCCGCGGCCGAGCCAGCGCGCGGCCAGGGCGAAGGCGGCGAGCGCGCCGGCGGCCATGGTCGCCGTGAGCGTGGTGGTGGCGCTGACCGAGAGCTTCAGGATCTCGCCGCCGTAGGGCTCGAGGATGATGTCCTGCATGTTGAAGGCGGCGGTGCCGAGGCCCACCGCGACAAGGAAGCGCAGCGACCGGCCGTGCGCCGCGAAGCGGGCCCAGGTCTCGCGGAACTGAGGCCGCGGCGCGCTGCGGTCGACGTGCACCGTCGAGCGCGGCTCCTGCTTCCAGAGGGCGACGATGTTGAGCGCCATCGTCACCATCGCCGCGCCCTGCACGACCTGGATCAGGCGCAGCGCCGAGAAGTCGGCGAGCAGCAGGCCGAAGGCCAGGCCCGAGACCACCATGCCGAGCAGCAGCATCACGTACATCAGGGCGACGACGCGCGGCCGCGCCTCTTTCGGCGCCAGGTCGGTGGCGAGGGCCAGGCCGGCGGTCTGCGTCGTCTGCAGGCCGGCGCCGACCATCAGGAAGGCGAGCGCGGCGCCGGCGTCGCCGACCCAGGCCGGGCCGATCCGGTCGCCCGACATCAGGATCAGCGCGAACGGCATGATCGCCAGGCCACCGAACTGGATCAGCGTTCCCATCCACAGGAAGGGAACGCGCTTCCAGCCGAGGAACGAACGGTGGGTGTCGGAGCGAAAGCCGATCAGGGCGCGAAAGGGAGCGAACACCAGCGGCAGCCCCACCATGAGCGAGACCAGCCAGGCGGCCATGCCCATCTCGACGATCATCACGCGGTTGAGCGTGCCGATCAGCAGCACGGTCGCCATGCCGACCGAGACCTGGAACAGCGAGAGACGGAGCAGCCGCGGCAGCGGCAGCTCGGCGGTCGCCGCGTCGGCGAAGGGCAGGAAGCCCGGCGCGACGTGCGTCCAGACCCGGGAGACGCGCAGGCGCTTCATGGGGCGACGAGCTCCAGCGCCTGCGAGGTGTAGAAGCCGCTGGAGACGCGCTCGGTGCGGCCGCAACGCCAGGCGGCGAGTGCCGGGTCTGCGGCGATCGCCTTGCGCAGCCGTCGCTCGGCGATCGGCTCGATGAAGGGGGCCCGGTCCCGGCGCGGGAACAGCCGGCCGACCGTGATCATCGTCGCCAGCAAGGGGTTGCTCGGGGCGAAGGTGAAGACGATGGAGCGGCGGGCGCGTGCGGCCAGCGTGCCGAGCGCGCCGACCGTGTCGGCCTGGGCGTAGTGGATCAGCGAGTCCATGCCGACGATGTGATCGAAGTAGCCGAGCGCCGGGTCGAGCATGTCGCCCGACCGGAAGTCGATCGCTTCCGCCAGCTCGGCGGGCACGCGCTCGCGCGCCAGGTCGACCAGCGTCGGCGAGAGGTCGATCGCGACCACCTGGGCGCCGCGCCGCGCCGCTTCGACCGCGAGCGCGCCGGTGCCGCAGCCGGCGTCGAGGATGCGGGCGCCGTGCAGGTCGGCGGGCAGCCAGCCGAGCAGGGTCGCGCGCATCCGGTCGCGGCCGGCGCGCACGGTGGCGCGGATGCCGCTCACCTTCGCGGTGGAGGTCAGCCGCGCCCAGGCGTCGGCGGCGGTGCGATCGAAGTAGCGTTCGATCGTCGCCCGCCGGGCGAGGTAGGTGGTTTCGCTCATGGCCGGGTCGAAGGGTTCAGTCGAAGCCCAGCAGGTCGAAGATGTCGCGGTCCTTCATCGGCGTGCAGACGAGCGGATCGGTGCCTGCCCAGAGCTTGGCCGCCAAGCGCAGGTACTCGTTCTGCACCGCCTCGAGCTCGGGCGAAGGCTCCATCTCGAACAGCGTCGCCTTCTTCAGGCGCGAGCGGCGGATCACGTCGAGATCCGGGAACTGCGCCATCAGCTTCAGGCCGATCTGCGCGTTGTACTTGTCGATCTGGTCGGTGGCCGCGCTGCGGTTGGCGATCACGCCGCCGAGGCGCACGTTGTAGTTCTTCGCCTTGGCGCCGATCGCCTGGACGATCCGGTTCATCGCGAAGATCGAGTCGAAGTCGTTGGCCGTGACGATGAGCGCCCGGTCGGCGTGCTGCAGCGGCGCCGCGAAGCCGCCGCAGACGACGTCGCCGAGCACGTCGAAGATCACCACGTCGGTCTCTTCGAGCAGGTGGTGCTCCTTGAGCAGCTTGACGGTCTGGCCGACGACGTAGCCGCCGCAGCCGGTGCCGGCGGGCGGGCCGCCGGCCTCGACGCACATCACGCCGTTGTAGCCGGGGAAGACGAAGTCCTCGATGCGCAGCTCTTCGGGATGGAAGTCGACCGTCTCGAGCACGTCGATCACGGTCGGCATCAGCTTCTTGGTCAGCGTGAAGGTCGAGTCGTGCTTCGGGTCGCAGCCGATCTGCAGCACCCTTTTTCCCAGCTTGGAGAACGCGACGGAAAGGTTCGACGAGGTCGTGCTCTTGCCGATCCCGCCCTTGCCGTACACGGCGAACACCTTGGCGGTGCCGATCTTCAGGCTCGGGTCGAGCTGCACCTGCACGCTGCCCTCGCCGTCGGCGCCGCGCGGCAGGGGACGTGCGCCGCGGCCGATCTCGGAGATCGGGACGCGGGTCTCGGGAATGGTGTCAACGCTCATGCAGCGGCTCCTTCGTAGATTCCTTCGAGCCGATCCTCGAGTTCTTCGCCGGCGCGCCGAAGCGCCTCCAGCACCTTGGCGTCGGGCTTCCAGAACTTGCGTTCCGAGGCCTCGATCAATCGGTTGGCGACCTTGGCCGAAGCCGTGGGGTTGAGTCGGGAGAGGCGCTCGCGCATCTCCGGGTCGAGCACGAAGGTCTCGCTCAGCTGCTGGTAGACCCAGGGCTGGACCTGGCCGGTCGTCGCCGACCAGCCCATCGTGTTGGTGACGTGCACCTCGATCTGGCGCACGCCTTCGTAGCCGTGCTTGAGCATGCCCTCGTACCACTTGGGGTTGAGCATGCGGGTGCGTGTCTCGATCGCCACCTGCTCCGAGAGCGTGCGCACGGCGCCGCCGCCGGAGCTGTCGCGCGTCTGGTCGCCGATGTAGACCGGCGCGACCTCGGCGTCCGGGCCCTCTTTTTCCGACTTCGCGCGCTTGATCGCCCGGCTGATGCCGCCGAGCGTGTCGAAGTAGGTGTCTATCGTCGTCACGCCGAGCTCGACCGAATCGAGGTTCTGGTACGCGAGCTCCACGCCGGCGAGCACGCTCTTCAGCAAGGCCGGCTGCTGCATCGGCCGGCCGGCGCGGCCGTAGGCGAAGCCCTTGCGCCGCGTGTAGGTCTCGGCCAGCTCGTCACCGTCCTCCCAGCGGCTGTTGTCGACCAGGCTGTTCACGTTCGAGCCGTAGGCCCCTTCGGCGTTGCCGAAGACGCGCAGCGCGGCGGTTTCGAGGTCGCCGCCGTGCTCGGCCTGGAAGGCGAGGGCGTGCTTCCTGATGAAGTTGCGCTCGGCCGGCTCGTCGGCGGCGGCGGCGAGGAAGGCCGCTTCGGCGAGCAGCTTCACCTGCAGCGGCATCAGGTCGCGGAAGATGCCCGAGAGCGTGATGACGACATCGACGCGGGGCCGTGTCATCTCCGCCAGCGGCACGAGCACGGCGCCTGCCAGGCGGCCGTAGCTGTCGAAGCGCGGGCGGGCGCCCATCAGCGCGAGCGCCTGGGCGATCGGCCCGCCCTCGCTCTTCAGGTTGTCGGTGCCCCACAGCACCATCGCGATCGTCTCGGGGAACGCGTGGCCGTCGCCCTGGTGCCTGGCCAGCAGGCGCTCGGCCTGGCGGGCGCCGTCCTGCACGGCGTAGGCGCTGGGAATGCGGAACGGATCGAAGCCGTGAACGTTGCGGCCGGTCGGCAGGATCGCCGGCGTCCGCAGCAGGTCGCCACCCGGCGCCGGGCGCAGGAAGCCGCCGTCGAGGGCGTGCAGCAGGCCGTCGATCTCGTGGTCTTCCGCCATCAAGCCGTCGGCTGCGCTCAGTTCGGCAAGCAGCGCCGACAACGCCGGGTCGGGCGCGCAGCCGCTCTCGGCCAATGCGGCATCGGGGCCGCGGCCGGCGACCAGCGCCTCGATCGCCGCGCGCTCCGGCCGCGCGCCGTGGCTGGCCTCGGCGAGCGAGAGCAGGAGGTCGACGCGCTCGGCCGGCGTCGGCGCCTGGCCGACCACGTGCAGGCCGTACGGGATCAGCGTGTACTCGAGCTCGAGCACCGCCTCGCCGAGGCGGGCGATCCGCGATTGCGCGTCGTCGCGCCACGCCGGCTCGGTGCTCGCGAGCTCGAGCTCGGCCGCCTGCGCCTGGATCAGCGTCGCCAGCTCTGCCGACTCTTCGACCTGATCGGGCTCCAGGGCGCGGAAGCGCTCGACCAGCGCCTTGAGATCGACCAGGCCCTTGTAGAGGCCGGCCTGCGCGACCGGAGGCGTGAGGTAGCTGATCAGCGTGGCGGCGGCGCGCCGCTTGGCGATCGTTCCCTCCGAGGGATTGTTCGAGGCGTACAGGTAGAAGTTCGGCAGGTCGCCGATCAGGCGGTCGGGCCAGCAGCCGGCCGACATGCCGTTCTGCTTGCCCGGCATGAACTCGAGCGCGCCGTGGGTGCCGAAGTGCAGCACCGCGTCGGCGCGGAAGTCCTCGCGCAGCAAGCGATAGAAGGCCGAGAACGCGTGCGTCGGCGCGAAGCCCTTCTCGAACAGCAGCCGCATCGGGTCGCCTTCGTAGCCGAACGCCGGCTGCACGCCGACGAAGACATTGCCGAAGCGCTCGCCCAGCACGAAGATCGAGCGGCCGTCGCTCTGCTGCTTGCCGGGGGCGGGGCCCCATTGCGCCTCGATCTCCTTGAGGTGCTTCTCGCGCCGGACGTGGTCGTCGGTGGCGACGCGCGCATGCACGTTGGCCTGGGCGCCGTGCCGCTTCGCGTTGCCTTCGATGATGTGTTCGCGCAGCGCATCGACGCTCGTCGGCATCTCGACCGTGTAGCCTTCGCGCTGCATCGCCTGCAGCGTGTTGAAGAGCGATTCGAAGACCGCGAGGAAGGCGGCGGTGCCGGTGTTGCCGGCGTTCGGCGGAAAGTTGAAGATGACGGCGGCGACCTTGCGCTCGGCGCGCGCCGAGCGGCGCAGGTCGACGAGGCGGCCGACGCGCGCGGCAAGCGCATCGGCGCGCTCGATGCAGCGGTGCATGTCGTGGCTGCCTTCCACGCTCTCGAACTTGCAGGCGTGCGCGCAGCCGGTGCAGGCGACCTGGCTCGAGCTGCCGCGGCCGCCGAAGACCATCGGGCCGGTGGCGCCGTCGAGCTCGGGAATGGCGACCATCATGGTCGCCTCGACCGGCATCAGGCCGCGCGACGAGCCGCCCCACTGGTCGAGCGTCTGGAACTCGACCGGCGTGACGCCGAGGTAGGGGACGTCGAGCCGGGCGAGCATGTCTTCCGCCGACCTGGCGTCGTTGTAGGCGGGCCCGCCCACGAGCGAGAAGCCGGTGAGCGAGACCAGCGCGTCGATCGTCGGCCGGCCGTCGCGGAAGAAGAAGGCTTCGATCGCCGGGCGCGAGTCGAGCCCGGTCGCGAACGCCGGGATCACGCGCAGGCCGCGCGCTTCCATCGCCGTGATCACGCCGTCGTAGTGGTCGGCGTTGCCGGCCAGCAGGTAGGAGCGCATCAGCAGCAGGCCGACGGTGCCTCGCTTGCCGCTGACCGCCACCTGCGGCAGCGCGGCCAGCGTGTCGGCGAGCTTGCCGCTGGCCCGCGGATGGCTCATGCGCGGGTGGTAGACGCCGACCTCGGGATAGTCCACCGGCTCGGGCGGGCGGGCGGCGCTGCGCAGCGCCTTGCGCGGTCCGGACGCGTAGCGATCGACCAGGAAGCGGACCATCGCCGCGATGTTCTGCTCCGAGCCCGCCAGCCAGTACTGCAGGGTCAGGAAATAGGCGCGCACGTCCTGGGCCGTGCCCGGGATGAAGCGCAGGATCTTCGGCAGCTTGCGCAGCATGCGCATCTGCCGGGCGCCGGCGGTGGCGCGCGCGCCGGGTTCGTCGCTCACCGCCTCGGGCTTGCCGCGCAGCTTTTTCAGGAACGCCATCGGCCCGCTCGGCGTGGCGTCCATGCTGAACTTGCCCATGCGGGTGAGCTTCATCACCTCGCCGGCCGACATGGCGCAGACCATCGCGTCGCAGCGATCGCGCCGCTCGGCCAGGGCGCCGAGAACCGGCTGGAAGTGCTCCTCCATGAACAGCATGGTCGCCACGACGATGTCGCCGCTCGCGATGTCGGCCTTGCAGCGGGCCAGGGCGCTCTCGCTCTGGTTCCACTCGGTGGCGGCGTGGACGACGAGCGAGACGCCCGGCGTCGCCTTCGCCAGCGAGCGCCCGGCCCGCGCCGCGGCGCTGGCGAGGTGGCTGTCCATCGTGACGATGACGAAGCGCAGCGCCGGGCGCGCCGGTGCGAGGGCCGGCGGCGCCTCAGCGGGAGAAGTGCGCCTTGGCGTCATAGAGGGTCTCGACCGTGATCGTCGGCATGCCGCGCTCGCTGGCGTAGCGCTCGGTGTTGCGCCGGGCCCGGCCGCGAACGAAGAACGGAATCTTGTGCAGCTCGCGCTCGGCGTCGGGGGCCCAGCCGACGACGCCTGCCGGGCCCTCACCCCGGCCCTCTCCCGCCGGGCGGGAGAGGGAGGAATGCGCTTCGGGCTCCCTCTCCCGCTCGCGGGGGAGGGCGGGGGGCGAGGGTGCGGCACTCGTGCCCGAGCCCAGATGCGACGGCGCGGCATCGGCATGGAACTCGAAGTCGCCGCGGAACATGCCGATCAGGTGTTCCTCGAGGCCCATCATCAGCGGGTGCACGAAGGCGTCGAAGAGGACGTTGGCGCCCTCGAAGCCCATCTGCGGCGAATAACGCGCCGGAAAGTCCTGCACGTGAACCGGGCCCGAGATCACCGCGCAGGGAACGCGCAGCCGCTTGGCGATGTGCCGCTCCATCTGCGAGCCGAGCACCAGGTCGGGTTGCAGCGCCTCGACCTGCGCCTCGACCTCGAGGTAATCGTCGCTGATCAGGGGCTCGACGCCGTACTTCTTCGCCGCCTCGCGGACCTCGCGTGCGAACTCGCGAGCGTAGGTGCCGATGCCGCAGACCGTGAAGCCGAGCTCCTCGGCGGCGACGCGCGCCGCGGCGACGGCGTGGGTCGCATCGCCGAAGACGAAGACACGCTTGCCTTCCAGGTAGGTCGAATCGACCGAGCGCGCGTACCAGGTCGCGCGCGCTTCGTTGGCCGCCAGCACCGGCGCGGGGTCGATGCCGGCCAGCGCCGCGACTTCGGCGATGAACTCGCGCGTCGCGCCGGCGCCGATCGGGATGGTCTTCGTCGCCGGCTGGCCGAAGCTGCGGGTCAGCCACTGCGCCGCGATCGACGCGACTTCCGGGTAGAGCACGACGTTGAAGTCCGCGTCTCCCAGCCGGGCGATGTCCTCCGGGCCGGCGCCGAGCGGCGCGACGACGTTGATCGCCACGCCGAGCTGGCCGAGCAGCGCGCTGATCTCCTTTAGGTCGTCGCGGTGGCGAAAGCCGAGCGCGCACGGGCCGAGGATGTTGCAGCTCGGCTTGACCGCGGGGTCTCTCGCCGGCCGAGCCCACCCCGGCGCAGGCGCCTTCGGACCGGCGAGCGTGCGGACGACCTGATAGAAGGTCTCGGCGGCGCCCCAGTTCTCCTTGCGCTGATACGAGGGCAGCTCGAGCGCCACGACCGGAATGGGCAGGTCGAGCGCCTTCGCGAGGCCGCCCGGATCGTCCTGGATCAGCTCGGCGGTGCATGACGCGCCGACCAGCATCGCCTTCGGCGCGAACCGCTGGAAGGCGTCGCGGGCCGCGTTCTTGAACAGCTCGGCGGTGTCGCTGCCGAGGTCGCGCGCCTGGAAGGTGGTGTACGTGACGGGCGGGCGGCGCGGCAGCCGCTCGATCATCGTGAACAGCAGGTCGGCGTAGGTGTCGCCCTGCGGCGCGTGCAGCACGTAGTGCACGTCCTTCATCGCCGTGGCGATGCGCATCGCACCGACGTGCGGCGGGCCTTCGTAGGTCCAGAGGGTCAATTGCATCGGCTCAGGCCACCAGCGTCATGCGCCGCTGCAGCGGCCGCGTGAACAGGCCGGCGAGATCGGCCGCCTGGTCGTAGCCGTGGATCGGCGTGAAGACGAGCTCGATCGCCCACTTGGTGGCGAGACCTTCGGCTTCGAGCGGGTTGGCCAGGCCGAGCCCGCAGACCGTGAGGTCGGGCGCGGCGGCGCGGCAGCGGTCGAGCTGGCGGTCGACGTCCTGGCCTTCCGAGAGCATCGTGCCCTCCGGAAGAAGCTGCAGCTCCTCGGCCAGATGCTGGCGGTGCAGGTAGGGCGTGCCGACCTCGACCAGGCGCATGCCGAGCTCGCGCGAGAGGAAGCGCGCCAGCGGGATCTCGAGCTGGGAGTCCGGGAAGAAGAAGATGCTCTTGCCCGCCAGCCGGTGCCGGGAGCTCGCCAGTGCTCGGGAAGCGCGCTCGCGTCGCGGTGCGATCGTCGATTCGAAGCGATCGGCGGCGATGCCGAAGGCCGTTGCCGCGGCCTGCAGCCACGCGGTCGTGCCTTCGACACCGAGAGGAAAGGGAGAAGCCAGGCGCTTCGCGCCGCGTTCCTCGAGTGCGCGAGCGGTGTCGGCAAGGAACGGCTGGGCGAGCAGGAAGCGCACGTTCGCGCCGAGGGGGGGCAGGTCGCCGGCGCGGCGCGGCGGGAAGAAGCGCACCGGGCCCAGGCCCATCTCCTCGAACAGCCGCGAGAACTGGTCCTCGACCACGTCGGCCAGGGCGCCGACGATCAACAGCGAGGGCGGCGCATCTTCGGCCGCGCGCGGCGCCTCGGGCACCAGCGAGGCGAGGCAGGCGTCTTCGCCCTGGGTGAACGTCGTCTCGATGCCGCTGCCCGAGTAGTTGAGCACCCGCGCCCGGGAAGCGAAGGTCTTCGACAGCCGCTGCGCGGCGCGCGACAGGTCGAGCTTGATCACCTCCGAAGGACAGGAGCCGACCAGGAACAGCAGCTTGATCTCCGGGCGGCGGGCAAGGAGCCGGGTGACGACGCGATCGAGCTCCTCGTTCGCGTCGGCCAGCCCGGCGAGATCGCGGTCGTCGATGATCGCGGTGGCGAAGCGCGGCTCGGCGAAGATCATGACGCCCGCCGCCGACTGGATCAGGTGGGCGCAGGTCCTCGAGCCGACGACGAGGAAGAACGCGTCCTGGATCTTGCGATGCAGCCAGATGATGCCGGTCAGGCCGCAGAACACCTCGCGCTGGCCGCGCTCGCGCAGCACCGGCGCGTCGGCGCATCCGGCGCTGCGGATCGGGATGACGGGGCTCACGCGGTCGCTCCCGAGGGCAGCACCGGCGGCGACTGTCGCGCCATGTCGAGCCGCGCCGCGCGCAGCTTGAGCAGGAACTGCGTCGCGTTGATCACGTAGCTCGCATACGCCGCGAGCGCCAGGTACATCTGGCCGCGGCCGCCGAGCGCGCCGGTTGCGAGCGCGAGGAGGTATGCCGTGTGCAGCGCCAGCACCAGCATGCTGAACACGTCTTCCCAGTAGAAGGCCGGCGCGAACAGGTAGCGGCCGAAGACCGCCTTCTCCCAGAGACAGCCGGTGATCATGATCGCGTACAGCGTGAAGGTCTTGACGACCACCGAGACCGTCGCCGCCAGGTGCCCCTGGTCGGTGGCGAGATAGCGAAGCACCAGGCCGAGGCTGACGAGGAAGACCAGGAACTGGACCGGTGCCAGGACGCCCTGAACCAGGGTCCAGGGACTGGTGTCGCGCCTCTTGCGCTCCTCGGAGGAGTAGAGCGGCCGGCCTGTTTCCGCTCGGGACCCGCACGCTTGCATCGACTGCTGCCTCGTTACGCCTGTGTGCTGCAAATCTAGACCGGGGCCGCCGATATGTCAATCAGGCTAGACGTACATAAACATTGACACTACGATGCGCAAAAAGGAGAACGAAATGGACGCTTGTCAAAGCGATGGGTGCACCGATTGACGCTGCCGGCAGGCGGCGGTAGAAGCTTGGATATCGCGAACCGAGGGGCGAGAACAGCCCGGTTTCGCGTCGGTTCGTCACCGTCTGCGGCATCGGCGACGGCGAACCTTCAACGGCTGCACGACGAAGGCATTCGCGAGGAGACGACATGGAGAGCTTGCCGCAGGAATACCCGACACGCGAAGGCTCGAGGGCTCCTGACCGACCCGAGTGCGAGGAGCCCCTGCCCGCGCTCGCCGTGGCCGAGGCGGCCAACGACGTGCGGATGGCGCAGCTCGTGCGGGCGATCGAGCAGGAGATCATCCCGCGGCTCATGCTGGCGCACCGGGCCAGCGCCGACGCGCCCGTACGCACGGCCGACAATGGCCGCTCGATCGGCCCCGACGAGGTCCGGCACTTCGCCAAGCTCGTCCTCTCGGCGGACGAAGACGCGGCGTTTTCCGCCGTGCTCGCCTATCGCGCGGGCGATGTCTCCATCGAATCGATCTATCTCGACCTGCTCGCGCCGACGGCCCGCTATCTCGGCGACCTGTGGGACGAGGACCTCTGCAACTTCACCGACGTGACGGTCGGGCTGGGCCGGCTTCAGCGCGTCCTGCGCGAGCTCAGTCCGTCGTTCGGGCGGTCGAGCGAGGATCCGGCGGAAAGCTTCAGCGTCCTGCTGTTGCCGAGCCCGGGCGAGCAGCACACCTTCGGCCTGGTCATGGTCGGCGAATTCTTTCGCCGCGCGGGCTGGGAAGTGAGCGGCGGCGCCTGGACCACGGGCGCCGACGCCGCCCCGCTCGTCGGGGCCGCATGGTTCGACGCGATCGGCTTTTCGCTCGGCGCCGAGATTCACCTCGGTGCGCTCGCCGAGAGCATCCGCGCCGTCCGTCAGGCGAGCAGCAACCCGAATATCGTCGTGCTGGTCGGCGGCCCCCTGTTCGCCGAGTGCCCTGAATACGTCCCGCAAGTCGGCGCCGACGGCATGACAATGCAAGGGCGTGATGCTCCCGTGCTGGCAGAGCGTCTGATCGCCGAGAAATCGAACATTCGCCCGGCCCGCCGGGTCGACGAGCCGCCCGACCCACCCACCCGGTGATCGCCGCCTTGCGAGGCGTCGGTCTCGAAGACCGTGAACGAGAACGCGATGCCTACGCAAGACCGGATGGCCGGCGCATGAGGGAGTTCGAATCGCCGGCGCGCTCGCTCGGTGATCTCGCCGCCGATGTCGCCGGCCGGCTGATCGCGGCCGCAGCCGACGTGGCGCTGATCATCGACGACAAGGGCGTCATCCGCGACCTCGCGTTCGGCAGCGAGGAGTTGCTGCGCGAGGGCTACTACGACTGGCTGGGCAAGCCCTGGGCCGAGACCGTCACGGTCGAGAGCCGGCCCAAGGTGGCCGGCCTGCTGCGCGACTCGCGCGCCAATGCGGCGCCGCGCTGGCGCCACATCAACCATCCGTCGGCCGAGGGCACCGACCTTCCGATGTCGTACGCGGCGATAGCCTTGCCTCCGGCGGGACGCGGCAAGTCGGTCGGCCGCGCCATCGTCTTCGGCCGCGACCTGCGCGCCAACGTGGCGCTGCAGCAGCGGTTGCTCAGCGCCCAGCAGGCGATGGAGCGCGACTACTGGCGGCTGCGCCACATGGAGACGCGCTACCGCTCGCTGTTCCAGGTGGCCGCCGAGGCGGTGCTGATCGTCGATGCGGCCAGCGGCCGCCTCGACGAAGCCAACCCGGCCGCCGCCGCCCTGTTCGGCGCCGACGCCTCGCGCGCCGGATCGGTGCTGGCCGAGAGCTTCGACGCGCCGGGTCGCAACGGCGTGCAGGCCCTCCTGGCGCGTGTCAACGCAAGCGGCAAGGCCGAAAGTCTGGTCGCCCGGCTGGCCTCGAGCGACGTCGACCTGCGCGTCGCGGCGTCGCTGTTCCGCCAGGAGAAGACGACCCATCTGCTGGTGCGCGTTTCGCCCGCCGAAGGCGCAGTCGCCGGCGCCGAGGCGCATGCGCAAAGCGCCTTGCTCAAGCTGATCCAGGCCGCACCCGACGCCTTCGTCGTCACCGATCTCGAGGGCAGCATCCTCAGCGCCAACCGCGCCTTCGTCGAGCTGGCGCAGCTCGCCACCGAGGCCCAGGTGCGCGGCCAGTCGCTCGAGCAGTGGCTCGGGCGAACCGGCGTCGACCTGAACGTGCTCATCTCCAACCTGCGCCAGCGCGGCTCGGTGCGCATGTTCGCGACCGTGATGCGCGGCGAGTACGGCACGACCAGCGAAGTCGAGATCTCGGGCGTGGCCGTCACCGAGGGCGAGCTGCCGTGCATGGGCTTCACGATCCGCGACGTCAGCCGGCGGCTGGCCGGGGAGCCGCGCACCGGACGCGAGATGCCGCACTCGGTGGGGCAGATGACCGAGCTGGTCGGCCGCGTGCCGCTGAAGGACATCGTTCGCGACACCACCGACCTGATCGAGCAGCTTTGCATCGAGGCGGCGCTCGAGCTGACCCGCGACAACCGGGCATCGGCCGCCGAAATGCTCGGCCTCTCGCGGCAGAGCCTGTACGTGAAGCTGCGCCGCTTCAACATCGGCGACCTGACGGCCGCGCCGACGGAGGAGTAGGCGTTTCGCCGCCACTGCGGCCTGCGCGCGAGATACTTTGGTGTAAGCCTGAGTTGACGCATGTCGTGTCAGGTGTAAACATGGGCACATGGCCAGGCCAGCGTTGTCCGCCGTCGCGGAATTGCTCAAGCCCATCACGTGGTTTCCGCCGATGTGGGCGTTCGTCTGCGGCGTCATCGCCTCCGGCGTCTCGGCCGAGGGCCGCTGGCCGCTGATCGTTGTCGGCGTGGCGCTCGCCGGGCCGCTGGTCTGCGCGAGTAGCCAAGCGGTCAACGACTGGTTCGACCGCCACGTCGACGCGATCAACGAGCCGCACCGGCCGATTCCCTCGGGCCGCATGCCGGGGCGCTGGGGCCTCTACATCGCCGTCCTCTGGACCTTGCTGTCGCTGGGGGTGGCTTCGTTCCTCGGCGTCTGGGGCTTCGCCGCCGGCGCGGTCGGTCTTCTCCTCGCCTGGGCCTACAGCGCCCCGCCGCTGCGCCTGAAGCGCAACGGCTGGTGGGGCAACGCCGCCTGCGGCCTGTGCTACGAGGGCCTGGCCTGGCTGACCGGCGCGGCGGTGATGGCGGGCGGGGCGATGCCCGAGCTGCGCTCGTTCGCGCTGGCCCTGCTCTACAGCGTGGCGGCGCACGGGATCATGACCCTGAACGACTTCAAGTCGGTCGAAGGCGATCGACAGATGGGCATCGGCTCGCTGCCGGTGCGTCTCGGCGTCGACCCGGCGGCGCGCGTGGCCTGCGCGGTCATGCTCGTGCCGCAGTTGCTCGTGGTCGCACTGCTTGTCGGCTGGGAGCAGCCGGTGCACGCGTCCGCGGTCGCCGGGCTGATCGTCGCCCAGCTGTTCCTCATGCGCAGGTTCCTGCGCGAGCCGACCTTGCGCGCCGTCTGGTACAGCGGCTTCGGCGTGCCGCTGCTCGTGATCGGCATGATGGTCAGCGCCTTCGGATTGCGTGCCTCATGAACAACGTTCCGTCGCATTCGCACCCGCCTGGTGGCATCGAGACCTTCGACGTCGTCGTCATCGGCGGCGGCCCGGCCGGCGCGACCGCCGCCGACGACCTGGCCCGGCGCGGCCGCTCGGTCCTGCTGCTCGACCGCGCAGGCCGGGTCAAGCCCTGCGGCGGGGCGATCCCGCCGCGGCTGATCAAGGACTTCGCGATTCCCGATTCGCTGCTCGTCGCCCGCGCGACCTCGGCGCGCATGGTCTCGCCGGCCGACGTGAAGGTCGACATCCCGATCGAGAACGGCTTCGTCGGCATGGTCGATCGCGCCTCGTTCGACGAGTGGCTGCGCGAACGGGCGTGCGAGCACGGGGCGACCCGTCGCGTCGGCACCTTCAGGTCGTTCGCCGTCGACGCCGACGGAACCACGCTGGTCCACTACCTCGGCCGCGAGAGCGAGCGCAAGGGCGGCGAGGGCGTCGCCGCCTGCGTGCGCGCGCGCTCGGTGATCGGCGCCGACGGCGCCCGCTCGCTGGTCGCGAGGGAAGCGAGGGTGCCGAAGGCCGAGCGCACGCGCTACGTTTTCGCCTATCACGAGATCGTGCGCGCGCCGGCGATCAAGCCCGCCGGCTACGACGGCTCGCGCTGCGACGTGATCTATCGCGGCAAGCTCTCGCCCGACTTCTACGGCTGGGTCTTCCCGCACGGCGACACGCTGTCGATCGGCACCGGCAGCGCCGACCGCGGCTTCTCGCTGCGCGGGGCGGTCGCGGCGCTGCGCGACGCGGCGCAGCTCGGCAGCACCGAGACGCTGCGCCGCGAGGGCGCGCCGATCCCGATGAAGCCGCTGCCGCGCTGGGACAACGGCCGCGACACCGTGCTCGCCGGCGACGCCGCCGGCGTCGTCGCGCCGGCCTCGGGCGAGGGCATCTACTACGCGCTGGCCGGCGGCCGGCTCGCTGCCGACGCGGTCGACGCCTTCCTGCAGGGCGGTGACGTTCGCTCGCTGGCGCTGGCCCGCAAGCGCTTCATGAAGGCGCACGGCAAGGTGTTCTGGGTGCTCGGCATCATGCAGCGCTTCTGGTATTCGTCGGACCGGCGGCGCGAGCGCTTCGTCAGCATCTGCAAGGACAAGGACGTGCAGCAGCTGACCTTCGACGCCTACATGAACAAGGAGCTGGTGCGCAAGCGGCCGATGGCGCACGTGCGCATCTTCTTCAAGGACTTGGCGCACCTCTTCGGCCTGGCGCGTGTCTGACCCCGCGCCGTCGCGCCTCGCGCCGCGGACGCCGCGCTGGAAAGCGGTCGCCGCGGCGGCGGGCGCGGCGCTTGCGCTCGCCGTGCTCGGCGGCATCTCGACCGACATCGGGCCGTGGTATCGATCGCTCGCGGTGCCTCCGTGGAAGCCGCCCGACGCATTGTTCGGCCCGGCCTGGACCGTGATCTACGCCTGCGCGGCGATCGCCGGGGTGAAGGCGTGGCAGCGGGCCGGCAGTCGCGCCTGGCGCGAGTGGATGCTGGGCCTGTTCGCGCTGAACGCGTTTCTCAACGTCAGCTGGAGCCTGCTCTTCTTTCGCCTGCGCCGGCCCGATTGGGCGCTCGCCGAGGTGGTTCTGCTGTGGCTCAGCATCCTCGTCCTGGTCCTGTTCCTCGGCCGGGCTTCGCGCGTGAGCGGCTGGCTGCTCGCGCCGTACCTCGCCTGGGTTACGTTCGCGGCGGCGCTGAACCTCGCGGTCGTGCGCCTGAACGCTCCGTTCGGCGCCTGAGGACGCTGGCGTGGCGGAATGGTTTTCGGGCACCGGCGTCGCCGACGGGGTGATCGCGATCGCCGTGCTCGAGGCGATCTTTCTGATCGGCTATCGCTGGCGCACCGGCCGCGGCATCGCCGTGTCCCGGCTGCTGCCCAATCTGTGTGCCGGCCTGCTGCTCATGCTCGGGGTGCGCGCCGCCCTCGCCGGTGCGGCATGGCCGTGGCTGCCGGCCTGCTTCGCCGCCGCCGGACTCGCGCACCTGATCGACATCCGCCTGCGCTGGAATCGCGCCTGAGGGTGCGCAGCCTCAGACGGTGGGGCGTTGCTCGAAGCGGTCGAAGCTCGGGCAAGGAGCCTCGACCTCGGTGACCTCGATCTCGTCGACCCGGGCCGAAGGCACCTCGTCGCGCATCCAGTCGCACATCCGGGCGACCTGTGCCGCCGGACCTTGCAGCACCGCCTCGACCGAGTCGTCCGTTCGATTGCGCACCCAGCCGGCCACGCCCAGGGCGCGCGCCTGCTGCACGCAGGCGTAGCGGTAGCCGACGCCTTGCACGCGGCCGCGCACGCGGACCCGCCGGGTTGCGGGCGCCTGATCGCGGTCGCTGCTCATGGCCCGGCGACGCCGCCCCTCGACGATCGGATCGTTCCCCTCAGCCGGCGCGATCGCCCAGGGCGATGTCGACCCTCATCTCGCTCGCGAGCGGCTCGAGCCGACGCCGCAGCTCCTCGGACGACAGCACGTTCGGCACCAGCAGGTGCGCCATGACCTTGAAGGTCCTGGGCCCGGTCGGGAGGGTGCCGACGATCTCGGTGTGGATGTTCTCGATGCTGATGCCCGCCTCGGCAAGAAGGTGCGTCAGCTTGCTGACGATGCCGACCCGGTCGTCGCCGACGAGCTCGAGATCGATGCCGCGCAGCCCGGCGGGAGCCCGCGACGAATCGCTTTTCGCGATCACCAGCTTCAGGCCCGACGACTCGAGACCGCGCAGCGATTCGGCGAGCGCCTCGGCGTTCTCGTGCGGCACCTCGAAGTGCACCATCCCGGCGAACTCGCCCGCCAGCCGCGACAGGCGGCTCGCCGTCCAGTTCGCGCCGAAGCGTTGCGCTCGGTCCGAGAGCAGCCTGACGATGCCCGGCCGATCCGGCCCCATCACCGTGACGACCAGCGCGGTCGTCGCCGCCGGCGCGTCCTCGGTCAGCACGACCGAGCGCCGGATCATCGGCGCGCGCGTCGCGAAGCGCGCATCCTGCGTCTGTGCCGGCAACGTGCCGTGGTCGCGCGCATGGCGGACGACGCGGCCCAGCAGCGCCAGGCCCATCGGCGCGAGGGCTCGCTCCCACAGATCGCGCGCCGATTCGCCGCGGGCGACGAAGCACCAGTCCTGCGCGGCGATCGCGCCGGCGTCCCAGCCGTCGGCCAGGTGGTAGACCGAGCCGCCGGCGATCGCGTCGCCTTCGAGGATGGTCCATTCGACCGCGGCGATGCCGCGATGCCGCGGCAGCAGCGACGGGTGGTAGCCGACGCCACCGAGGCGCGACCGGGCCAGCGCCTCGGGGCTGACGCGCGCATGCGTGTGCGCGGCGACGATCAGGTCGGTGCCTTCGGGAAGGGCGTCCCCGGGAACGACCTTGGGGTTCGCCAGCACATGCACCGCCAGGCCTGCCTTCTGGGCGGCGAGCGCGAGGCGGTCGTCGGCCGCCGGAACGATCACCTGGACGAACTCGACGCCTTCCTCGCGGCGCAACGCCTCGAGCACGGTCGCGCCGAAGTAGCGGGATCCCGCCAGAACGCATTTCATCGGGAAGCTCCTTCTCCTTGCCTGAGGCGCTATTGTCATCGGGCGCGACGGCCCGCCCGTCGCACACGACGCCTATCATGTCTGCGCGAGGCGTGAATCCGACCTTGCGAATCTCAACCACAAGGAGCGAGACATGGCCAAGAAAAAGGGAAGCGAATCAGGCGTCTATCGCGTCACGGAGATCATCGGCACCAGCCCGAACTCCTGGGAAGACGCGGCCAGGGTAGCCGTGGAGACGGCGGCAGCGTCGCTGCGCGATCTGCGCGTGGCCGAAGTCAACAAGCTCGACCTGAAGATCGAGGGCGGCAAGGTCGTCGCCTTCCGGGCGAAGGTCTCGCTTTCGTTCAAGTACGAGGCCTGACCGCCTCTGACCTGCCGACGGGCAGGCCGCGCAGCGCGTGGGCCAGCTCGGCGGCGTGCCAGATCGCGATGCGGTGTTCCGCGGCGAAGGGTCGGGCCGTGTCGGTGAGTTCGCCGAGGCCGATGTACAGGGCGTCCGGCGTGTCGCTTGCATCCCGGGCGGCTTGCAGCGGGCGCAGGGCCTCGAGCCCGGTGCGCGCCGACTTCCAGCGGCGCGCAGAGACCAGCATGCGACGACCCTTGCGCTCGAGCGCGAAGTCGTAGGCAGCGGTCTTGCCGGGCTCGACGCTGTAGCCGTCGCGGCGAAAGCTCTGCTCGAGCAGGCTGGCGAAGGCCGGCCAGGCCATCGTTGCCACGGCCCGGTGGGTCTCTGTCACGCGCGCGGCACTGGGCAGGTGCCACTGGCGTCGTGCCGCCATGACAGCGATCACTGCGAAGGGCACGCCCGAGAGCGCACCGACTGCCCGCAGCTGATCGGAAAGCAGCGCGAGGCTCGCCACGGCGAGGGCCACGGCGATCGCCGCACTGATCCACCAGGGCGAGCGCAGAAGCACCGCGAACAGCGAGTTCTGCGACATCCGCAGCTTCACGCCGGGCTCCGCTGCTCGGCGATGCGAACGACCCGCTTGTCGACCAGCGCATGGCGCGCGCGCAGCTGGCCGCACCCGGCCTGCACGTCCTGCCCGGCCGAGTGGCGCACCTTGGTGAGGATGCCGCGGCGGTGGAGCTCTCGCGCCAGCGCGGTGGCGCGCCCGGCATCCGGCCGCGCCAGGGCCAGACCCTCGACGGCGTTGTACGGAATGAGGTTCAGCACCGCATGCCGGCCCGTGAGCAGGCGCACCAGGCCTTCGACTTCCTCTTCGCTGTCGTTGATGCCGTCGAGCAGCGTCCACTGCACCTGCATCGGGTAGCCCGTGGCGCGCGCATAGGCGTCGCCGAGCGACACCAGCTCGTCGGGCGCGATCGCCGGCGCGCGCGGCAGCAGGCGGGCGCGCCGTTCAGGGTCGGTGCTGTGCAGGGAGAGGGCCAGCGCCGGCTTCACCCGGCCCCGGGGCAGGCGCTCGAAGACGCGACGATCGCCCACCGTCGAGAACACAAGCTGCTTGTGGCCGATGCCGCCGCCGGTGCCGAGGAGGTCGATCGCCTCGAGCACCGCGTCGAGGTTGTGCGCCGGCTCGCCCATGCCCATGAAGACCACCTTGCTCACCGCGCGCAGGCTGCGCGCGAGCGCGACCTGGGCGACGATCTCGGCGCTGCCGAGCTGGCGCTCGAGCCCGCCGAGCCCGGTCATGCAGAACACGCAGCCGACCGCGCAGCCGACCTGGCTCGACACGCACAGGCCGCCGCGCGGGAGCAGCACGGCTTCGACCGAGCGGCCGTCGGCCAGGCCGACGAGGAGGCGCCGGGACCCGTCGGCGCCGGCGTGGTCGGCACGCAGCACGGCCAGCGCGCGCAGCTCGGCTTCGAGGGCCGGCAGCGCATGGCGCAGCGCCATCGGCAGGAAGTCCTCGGGCCGGCGCTTGCCGTGGGCCTGCGACTCGGCCCGCGACCACTGGCGAAGCACGCGTTCCTCGTGCACGGGCCGCGACCCGAGGGCGCGGAGACGGTGACGAAGGGCTTCGATGTGCATCGGACGGAGAGGGACCGCAGTGTAGTGGGCCACGGGGCGAGTCCGTCGCCGCCGCGATCGGCGCCAGCCCCGATCACGCGAGCCGCGGCGGGCGAGCCTGGCGCCGCGGTGCTCATTGACAGGCGCCGTGGCGGCGCGATTGGAGACCAGCGAGGCGCGCGGGCCCAAGCAATCCCCAATCGCGCGCATGGCTACATTTGCGTCACTCTGCCACGACTCCCGAGCCGACGACCTCGCCATGACCGCGCACTCCACACCCACGATCACCGGGCTGCGGGCGATTCCTGTCGCCGGCCGCGACAGCATGCTGCTCAACCTGAGCGGCGCGCACGGTCCGTTCTTCACACGCAACCTCCTCGTCCTCACCGACAGCGCCGGCCGCACCGGGGTCGGCGAAGTGCCCGGCGGCGAGAAGATCCGGCAGACGCTCGAAGACGCGCGCGAGCTTGTCGTCGGCCAGCCGATCGGCGCGCAGCAGCGCCTGCTCCAGGAAGTGCAGCGCAAGTTCGCCGATCGCGACAGCGGCGGCCGCGGCCTGCAGACCTTCGATCTGCGGACCACCATCCACGCCGTCACCGCGATCGAATCGGCGCTGCTCGACCTCCTGGGCCAGCACCTGGACGTTCCGGTGGCGGCCTTGCTCGGCGAAGGTCAGCAGCGCGACGCGGTCGAGATGCTGGGCTACCTGTTTTACATCGGCGACAAGTCCCGGACCGACTTGCCCTACGCCAGCGAACCCGACGCCGGTGACGAGTGGCTGCAACTGCGCCACGAGACTGCCCTGACGCCGCAGTCCGTGGTGCGCCTCGCCGAGGCCGCCTACGCGCGCTACGGCTTCAACGACTTCAAGCTGAAGGGCGGCGCCTTGCGGGCCGAAGAGGAGATCGAGGCGATCGTGGCGCTGCACGAGCGCTTCCCGAAGGCCCGTGTCACCCTCGACCCGAACGGCGGCTGGCTGCTGAAGGACGCCGTTCGCCTGATGCGCGACATGCACGGCGTGGTGGCCTATGCGGAAGATCCGTGTGGCGCCGAGGACGGATTTTCCGGCCGCGAGGTGATGGCGGAGTTCCGCCGCGCCACCGGCCTGCCGACGGCGACCAACATGATCGCCACCGACTGGCGGCAGCTGAGCCACGCGCTCTCGCTGCAGTCGGTGGACATTCCGCTCGCCGATCCGCATTTCTGGACCCTGGCCGGCTCGGTCCGGGTGGCGCAGACCTGCCGCGACTGGGGTCTCACCTGGGGCTCGCACTCGAACAATCACTTCGACGTGTCGCTGGCCATGTTCACCCATGTCGGCGCCGCGGCGCCAGGGCGGGTGACGGCGATGGACACGCACTGGATCTGGCAGGACGGGCAGCGATTGACGAAGGAGCCGCTGCAGATCAGGGGCGGCCTGGTGTCGGTGCCGAGGAAGCCGGGCCTCGGCGTCGAGCTCGACATGGTCGAGGTGGAAAAGGCGCATCAGCTCTATCGCCGGCACGGGCTCGGCGCGCGCGACGACAGGGTCGCGATGCAGTACCTGATTCCCGGCTGGACCTTCGATCCCAAGCGCCCGGCGCTCGATCGCTGATCTCTCGGCGCCCGGCCGGCCCAGCCCTTACCCTTCCTGTCCGACGCCCGGACCCGTCACACCTGCAGGAGACATTCGATGAAACTGGCTCTGAAGACCCTCGCCGCCCTGACTCTGCTGACGGCCGCCGCCGGCAGCGCCTTCGCGCAGGCCTGGCCGGCGAAGCCCGTCACCCTGCTGGTGCCGTTTCCCCCCGGCGGCTCCACCGACATGATCGCGCGCACCCTCGCGCCGAAGCTGCAGGAAAAGCTCGGCGGCAACTTCATCGTGCAGAACACGGGGGGCGCCGGCGGCACGCTCGGCGCAGCCGCGGCCAGGCGCGCCGCACTCGACGGCTACACGATCCTCGTGTCGTCGCTCGGTCCGTTCGTGATCGGGCCGCACCTTCTGAAGAACATCGGCTACGACCCGCTCAAGGACTTCAAGGCCAGGCTCCACGACGCGATCGTGGCAGGGCTCAACGACCCGGCCGTCGCGCCCAAGCTGCTCGAGCTCGGCAAGATCACCGCCGACTGAAGGCCGGAACCATCGAGCAAGGTCCGCAGGAGCAGCCGTCATGACCGGGGAGTCTTCCGTCGCCCCTCTGTACATCACCATGCACGAGGCCGACAACGTCGCCATCGTCGCCAACGACGGCGGCCTGCCGGCCGGCACGCGCTTTCCTTCGGGCCTGACCCTGGTGGACAAGGTGCCGCAGGGGCACAAGGTCGCGCTCGTCGACCTGCCCGCGGGCGCGCCGGTGCGCCGCTACAACGTGACCATCGGCCGCGCGATGCGCGACATCGCGGCGGGCAGCTGGGTGCACGAGCGCCTGCTCGAGATGCCCGACGCCCGCTCGCTGGAGTCGCTGCCCATGGCGACCGTGAAGCGGGCGCCCCGGGCTCCCCTCGAGGGCTACACCTTCGAGGGCTACCGCAACGCCGACGGCTCGGTCGGCAGCCGCAACATCCTCGCCATCACGACCACGGTGCAGTGCGTCGCCGGCGTCGTCGAGCACGCGGTCAGGCGCATCAAGGACGAGCTGCTGCCGAAGTATCCGAACGTCGACGACGTTGTCGGCCTCGAGCACACCTACGGCTGCGGCGTGGCGATCGACGCGCCCGGCGCGGAGATCCCGATCCGGACGCTGCGCAACATCACGCTGAACCCGAACTTCGGCAACGAGGTGATGGTGGTCAGCCTGGGCTGCGAGAAGCTGCAGCCCGAGCGCCTGCTGCCCCCGGGCAGCTTCGCCATCGTCGACGAGCGCAGCGCCGCCGAGATCGGCGCCACCGAGGCGGCGAAGCTCGACGTCGTCTGCCTGCAGGACGACGCGCATGTCGGCTTCATGTCGATGATCGACTCGATCATGACGACCGCCGAGGAGCACCTCGAACGGCTGAACGCGCGCCGGCGCGAAACGGTTCCGGCCAGCGAGCTGGTGGTGGGAGTGCAGTGCGGCGGCAGCGACGCGTTCAGCGGCGTCACCGCCAATCCGGCGGTGGGGTTCTGCACCGACCTGCTGGTGAGCGCGGGCGCCACCGTGATGTTCTCCGAGACCACCGAG
>JANMCC010000128.1:0-48710 GCA_031360885.1 Burkholderiales bacterium
CATCGTCCCCATGTTCATCGACGCCACCTCGGGCTTGAGCACCTTGGCCGGCTGCATGCGCTCGTGCACGGTCATGTAGGGCGAGCCGCCGGTGGTCAGGTTGACGACCGCGTCGCAGCGCTGCTTGATCGCCTTGAGGAAGGGCACGAAGGCTTCGGGGCGCTGGTCGGGCTTGCCGGTGACCGGGTCGCGCGCGTGCAGGTGAATGATCGCGGCGCCCGCTTCGGCGGCGGCCACCGAAGCGTCGGCGATCTCTTCGGCCGTGATCGGCAGGTAGGGCGACATCGACGGTGTGTGGATGGCGCCCGTCACGGCACAGCTGATGATGACTTTCTCTTGCTTGAACACGGTCGTCTCCTGGCTTCGGTTTGAAAGGGCTTACATGCTGCGGCGGTACTGGCCGCCAACTTCGAACAGCGCGTCGGTGATCTGCCCGAGCGAGCAGCAGCGTACCGCTTTCATCAGGACCTCGAACACGTTGTCGTTGGCGATCACGGCGTCTTTCAGTCGTTGCAGCATCGCCGGCGATTCGGCCGCGTGCCGCGCGTGAAAGTCCGCGAGCCGCGTGAGCTGGCTCTGCTTTTCCGACTCGGTCGAGCGCGCCAGCTCGAGCGTGACCGCGACCGGGTCGCCGTGCGGATTGCGGAAGGTGTTGACGCCCACGATCGGGTATTCGCCGGTGTGCTTCTGCATCTCGTAGTGCATCGACTCTTCCTGGATCTTGCCGCGCTGGTAGCCGGTTTCCATCGCCCCGAGCACACCGCCGCGCTCGGCGATCTTCTCGAACTCCTGCAGCACGCTCTCTTCGACCAGCTCGGTCAGCTCGTCGATGATGAAGGCGCCCTGGTTCGGGTTCTCGTTCTTCGCCAGCCCCCACTCGCGGTTGATGATGAGCTGGATCGCCATCGCCCGGCGCACCGAGTCCTCGGTGGGCGTGGTGATCGCCTCGTCGAAGGCGTTTGTGTGCAACGAGTTGCAGTTGTCGTAGATCGCGATCAAGGCCTGCAGCGTGGTCCGGATATCGTTGAACTGGATCTCCTGGGCGTGCAGGCTGCGACCCGAGGTCTGCACGTGGTACTTCAGCTTCTGGCTGCGCTCGTTGGCGCCGTAGCGGTCGCGCATCGCCACCGCCCAGATCCGTCGCGCCACCCGGCCGAGCACGGTGTACTCCGGGTCCATCCCGTTGCTGAAGAAAAAGCTCAGGTTCGGCGCGAAATCGTCGATGTGCATGCCGCGCGCGAGATACGCTTCGACGAAGGTGAAGCCGTTCGAGAGCGTGAACGCGAGCTGGCTGATCGGGTTCGCGCCGGCCTCGGCGATGTGGTAGCCCGAGATGCTCACCGAGTAGAAGTTGCGCACCTTGTGATGCACGAACCACTCGGCGATGTCGCCCATCACCTTGAGGCTGAACTCGGTCGAGAAGATGCAGGTGTTCTGGCCCTGGTCTTCCTTGAGTATGTCGGCCTGCACCGTGCCGCGCACGTTCTCTTCGACCCACTCGGTGATCTTTTCAGCTTCGTCGTCGGTGGGCTCGCGGCCGTTGTCGGATCTGAACTTGTCCAGGTTCTGGTCGATGGCCGTGTTCAGGAACATGGCCAGGATCGTCGGCGCCGGGCCATTGATCGTCATGCTCACGCTCGTGGCCGGGTTGGTCAGGTCGAATCCCGAGTACAGGACCTTCATGTCGTCGAGCGTGGCGATCGAGACGCCGGAGTTGCCGACCTTCCCGTAGATGTCGGGCCGGACCGCGGGATCGTTGCCGTACAGCGTGACCGAATCGAACGCCGTCGACAGGCGCTTGGCCGCCATGCCGGCCGAGAGCAGCTTGAAGCGGGTGTTGGTCTTGAACGCGTCGCCCTCGCCGGCGAACATGCGGGTCGGGTCTTCGCCTTCGCGCTTGAAGGCGAAGGTTCCCGCGGTGTACGGGAAGCTGCCTGGCACGTTGTCGAGCATCAGCCACTTCAGGATCTCGCCGTGGTCTTGCCAGGTCGGCAGCGCGACCTTCCTGATCTTGCTGCCCGAGAGCGTGGTGTGGACCAGGTTCGTGCGGATTTCCTTGTCGCGGATCTTCACCACGTATTCGTCGCCGGCGTAGGCCTTCTGCATGTCGGGCCACATCGCGAGCAGCTTCTTCGCGCGCGGGTCCTGCCGGGACTCGCGCTGTTCGGCGAGCTGGGCGAGGGCCGTGCCGGCGCTGTTCTGGTCGAGGTCGGCCTGGTGCAGCATGCGGGCGCTGGCGCGCAGTTGCTGCACCTCGCGCGCCAGCACCGACTCGCTGCGCGCGTGCCTCTCGTAGCCGCGCACCGTGTCGGCGATGTCGGCCAGGTAGCGGGCCCGCGCGCCGGGCACGATCGGCACCTGGTGCGTGCTGTGCCGCGTCGCCGCGACCGGCAGCTTGCCCGCGGCCACTTTCATGCCGAGCCCGGCCAGCCGGGGCAGCAGCGCCTGGTACAGCGCGGTGACGCCGTCGTCGTTGAAGCGGCTCGCCATCGTGCCGAACACCGGCATCTCGTCGGTCTTCTGCTGCCACGCTTCCTTGTTGCGCTGCACCTGCTTGGCGACGTCGCGCAAGGCGTCGGCGGCGCCCTTGCGATCGAACTTGTTGATGGCGACGAACTCGGCGAAGTCGAGCATGTCGATCTTCTCGAGCTGGCTCGCCGCGCCAAACTCGGGCGTCATCACGTATATCGGCACGTCGACCAGCGGCACGATCGCGGCGTCGCCCTGGCCGATGCCCGAGGTCTCGACGACGATCAGGTCGAAGCCGGTGCACTTGCAGGCCGCGAGCACTTCGGGCAGCGCCTGGCTGATCTCGCTGCCGAAGTCGCGCGTCGCCAGGCTGCGCATGTAGACCTTCTGGCCGTGGTTCCAGGGCTGGATCGCGTTCATGCGGATCCGGTCGCCGAGCAGCGCGCCGCCGCTCTTCCTCCGGCTCGGGTCGATCGAGATCACGGCGACGCTGAGCGCGTCGTCCTGGTCGAGGCGCAGGCGCCGGATCAGCTCGTCGGTGAGGCTCGACTTGCCCGCGCCGCCGGTGCCGGTGATGCCGAGCACGGGCGTCTTCGACTTCGCCGCTTCGGCGTGCAGGGCCTCTTTGATCGCGTCGCCGGCCTTGCCGTTCTCGAGCGCGGTGATGAGCTGCGCCAGCGCACGCCAGTGCGATTCGGTCCGGCCCTGGATCGCCGCAAGCGACCTGGGTGCGTGCACCGACAGGTCGTGGTCGCAGCGCATCACCATCTCGCCGATCATTCCCATGAGGCCCATGCGCTGGCCGTCTTCCGGGCTGTAGAGGCGGGTCACGCCGTAGGCCTGCAGCTCGGCGATCTCGCCGCGCACGATGACGCCGCCGCCGCCACCGAAGACCTGGATGTGCGCGCCGCCGCGCTGCTTGAGCAGGTCGACCATGTACTTGAAGTATTCGACGTGGCCGCCCTGGTAGCTGCTGATGGCGATGCCCTGTGCGTCTTCCTGCAGGGCCGCCGTGACGACCTCGTCGACCGAGCGGTTGTGGCCCAGGTGCACCACCTCCGCGCCCATGCCTTGCAGGATGCGCCGCATGATGTTGATGGCGGCGTCGTGGCCGTCGAACAGGCTCGCTGCGGTGACGAAGCGCACCTTGTTCTTGGGGCGATACGCGGCGAGCGCCTTGAATTCTGCAGACAGGTCGGTCATGGGCGGGTCTCGGAGAGGGCCGGGCAAGGGAGGTGTCAGCTCGACACGAGCTCGCGAAGCGCCCGGCGCAGCAGCTTTCCGGTGGCGGAGCGAGGCAGGCTGTCGATGATCCGGATCTGCGCGGGGCGCTTGATGCGGCCGAGGTGCTGTTCGCAGTGGTCTCGCACGGCCGCGATGAGCTCGTTCGGTTCTGCAGCGGCGCGCTCGCGCTCGGGCACGACGAAGGCGACCGGGCATTCGCCGAAGCGATCGTCGGCGATGCCGACCACCGCGCAGTCCCAGACGCCCGGGGCGCCGCGGATCGCGGCCTCGATCTCCTGCGGGTACACGTTGACGCCGCCGGAGATGATCATGTCGTCCTGGCGATCGGTGAGATAGAGGTAGCCGTCGGCGTCGACGTGGCCGATGTCGCCAAAGGTCTGCCAGCCCTTGGGCAGGGTGCGCGCGGCGGTCTTCTCGGGCGCCTTGTAGTAGGCGAACGGCGCCACGCCGGAAAAGCAGATCAGGCCGGTCGCGCCGGTGGCAACTTCATTGCCGGACTCGTCGACGATGTGCAGTGTGCCCTTGCGCACGCGGCCCACCGAGCCCGGCTTCGCCAGTGCCTCGGCCGAGTCGATCAAAGTCAGGCCGACGCCTTCGCTGCCCGAGTAGTACTCGACGAGGATCGGCCCCCACCATTCGATCATGTCCTGCTTGACTGCCGGCGGACAGGGCGCCGCACCGTGTACTGCGCTGCGATGCATCGGTGCCTTGAAGGCGGCCCGGCGCGGTGCCGGCAATTGCAGCAGGCGCTGGAACATCGCTGGCACCCACTGGCTGTGCGTGATCGCTTCCTGCTCGAGCAGGCGCAAAGCCTCCTCGGCGTCGAAGCGCTCCATGACGTGCGCGGTGCCGCCGCCCGCGGTGACGGCCAGCGCGAATCGCAAGGGCGCGGCGTGGTACAGCGGCGCGGTCGAGAGGTAGCGCACCGGGTTGTCGCCCAGGCCGAACAACAAGAGCAGGTCGGCGGCGAACGGCGGCGTGCCGCGGTAGTCGGCGGCCAGCAAGGGCCGGATCACGCCCTTGGGCGCGCCGGTCGTGCCCGAGGTGTAGACCATCAGTGCGCCGGGCGTCTCATCGGTCATCGGCAAGGGGGACGCTGCGGCAAGCAGCGGCTCCATCGCATCGAAGCCGGGGATCGCGCCGCGCAGCGACAGCCACGATCGACCCGCTCCCGTGAGCGTGCGCAGCGAGGCCGCGACCTCGCCCAGCGCAGCATCGGCAATCACGGCCTTGGCGTCGCAGTCTTCGACGAGGTATCGCAATTCACCGGCGGTCAGCCCGGTCGCCATCGGCGTCAGGTAGAGCCCGGCGCGCCACGCCGCCCAGCCCAGGGCGACGGCCTCGGGCCGGTTGCCGATCAGCGAAGCGACGTGGTCGCCCCGCACGAGTCCCGATCCGCCCATTGCCGCGGCCATGCGGTTGGCTAACGCTTCCAACTCGGCGTAGCTGAGACGCTCGCTGCCGCAGACGATGGCGGCGCGGTCGGGCGTGGCGAGGGCGACCCGGCGCAGATCCCGCGTCTCGCCCCCGCTGGCGGCCACCGCATTCATGAGATCGAAAGGAGATGCGTCGTCAACCCGCGCTGCGCTGCGCCTTCTCCTGCTCGGCGCGGCCGCGCACCAGCGACTTGGCCTCGGCCCAGTCTTCGGCGGTCAGCTTGCCGAGCGCAGCGAAGGTGCTCGGCGCGGCCAGATGGTGGCCGCCGTCGATCGGGATGTTCGCGCCGGTCAGGTACTCGCACCCGTCGGCCTGCAGGAAGGTCAGCAGGTTGCACAACTCGGGCATGCGGCCGAAGCGCTGCATCGGCACTTCGTCGGCCGATGCGGCGCCGACGTTGGCTTTGGGAATCGGTGCCAGCTTTTCCCATGCGCTCTCGGTCGGGAACGGGCCGGGAGCCACCGCGTTGACGCGGATGTTGTGCTTGCCCCATTCGACCGCCAGCGACATCGTCATCGCATGCACTGCCGTCTTGGCCATCACCGACGGCAGCACGTAGGCCGAGCCGGTCCACACCCAGGTCACCAGCATGCTCACCACCGAGCCGGGCAGGCCTTGCGCGATCCAGCGCCGGCCGCAGGACAGCGTCGCGAACAGGCACCCGTCCATCACCGTCGAACGCACGGCGGCAAAGCCGCGCGGGCTGATGTCGACCGAGGGCGAGATGAAGTTGGCGGCGGCGTTGTTGACCAGCCCGGTGAGCGGCCCGCCTTGCCAGATGCGCTCGACCATCGCGTCGATCTGCTCGGCGTCGCGCACGTCGCAGACCTGGTATTCGATCGAGCCGCCGTGCGCTGCTGCGGCCTGCAACTCGGCCACGGTTTCCTTCAGCACCGCTTCGCGGCGGCCGCAGATGTGCACCGAGGCGCCGTGGGCGACGAACTGGCGCGCCAGCTCCTTGCCGAGGCCGGTGCCGCCGCCGGTGATGAGGATGCGCTTGCCTGCCAGCACGTCGGCGCGAAAAGTGGTGGGGGTCACGGTCACTCTCCTAGACGGGGTTGACACCGAGCACGCCACTGAGCGGGTCTTTACGCGGCTTGTAGGCGGCGAACAGCTGGCGGCCGATGATGTGCTTCATCACCTCGATCGAGCCGCCGGCGATCTTGACGATGCGCGCGTCGGCATAGGCGCGCGCGATCGGGTATTCCCACATGTAGCCCCAGCCGCCGAAGAGCTGCAGGCACTCGTCGACGACCTTGCAGTGCATGTTGCTGAGCCACATCTTGGCCATCGCCGCATCGACCGCGTCGAGCTCGCCTTTCATGAAGTTGGCGATGCACTTGTCGGTGAATTGCCGGCCGACGACGGCCTCGGTCTTCAGCTCGGCGAGCTTGAACTGCGTGTTCTGGAAGTCGGCGATCGTCTTGCCGAAGGCCTTGCGATTGGCGGTGTAGTCGATCGTCCACTCGACCACGGTCTCGGCCACCACCGCCGAGCGGATCGCCTGGGCCAGCCGCTCCTGGGCCAGCTTGGTCATCATCAGCTCGAAGCCCTTGCCTTCCTCGCCGAGCATGGCGGCGGCGGGAACGCGCACCTCGTCGAAGAACAGCTCCGAGGTGTCCTGCGCCTTCATGCCGAGCTTGTGCAGGTTCTTGCCGCGGCGAAAGCCGGGCAGGCTGGTGTCGACCAGAAACAGCGTCACGCCCTTGGCGCCGGCCGTCGAGTCGGTCTTGGTGGCGAGCACGATCACGTCGCACAGCTGGCCATTCGATATGAATACCTTCTGGCCCGAGATGACGTAGTCGTCGCCGTCGCGGACGGCCTTGGTGCGGATCGCCTTCAGGTCCGAGCCGGCGTGCGGCTCGGTCATGCCGAGCGACCCGATCGCCTCGCCGGCGACCATCTTCGGCAGCCACTGCTTCTTCTGCGCTTCGCTGCCGAAGGTGGCGATGTAGGTGGCGACGAGATCGCAATGGATCATGAAGCCCGGGCCGGTGAAACCGGCGCGTGCCATCTCCTCGAAAACGACAACGTCGAACAGGTAGTCGGCGGCCGCACCGCCGTATTGCTCGGGAACGGTGCAGCACAGCATGCCGGCGGCTCCGGCCTTCAGCCACAGCTCGCGTGGCACGACGCCTGCATCTTCCCAGGCGGCGTGATACGGCGCGATCTCTTTCTCGACGAAGCGCCGCACCATGTCGCGAAACGCTTCATGGTCCTCGTTGAACAACTCGCGCTTGAACACGGGGGTTCTCCTCAATACGACTTCGGCTGGTCCAGCACCTTTTCGGCGATGAACGACAGGATCAATTGCTCGGTGACGGGCGCAATGCGGGTGACGGTGACCTCGCGGAGCAAGCGCTCGACGTGATATTCCTTGGCGTAGCCGAAGCCGCCGTGCGTCAGCACCGCCTGCAGACAGGAGTCGAAGCCGGCGCGCGCGCCGAGGAACTTGGCGGCGTTGGCCTCGGCGCCGCATTGCTGATGCTGGTCGTAGAGCCAGGCGCCCTTCATGACCATCGCCCACGCCGCCTCGAGCGCCATCCAGCGCTCGGCAAGCGGATGCTGGATGCCCTGGTTCTGGCCGATCGGCCGGCCGAAGACGACGCGCTCGCGCGCGTACTTGGCGGCGCGGCGGAGCGCGTCCTGGCCGATCGCGATCGCTTCGGCCGCGACCAGCAGGCGCTCGGGGTTCAGGCTGTGCAGGATGTACGAGAAGCCCTTGCCCTCTTCGCCGACGCGATCGGCCTCGGGGATGAACAGGCCGTCGATGAAGATCGAGTTCGAGTCGACCGCCTTGCGGCCCATCTTCGGAATGCGGTGCACGTCGATCTTGCTGCGGTCGAGGTCGGTGTAGAAGATGGTGATGCCGTCGGTCGGCTTCTTGCAGTCCTCGAGCTTGGTCGTGCGCGTCAGCAGCATGATCTTGCTGGCCACCTGGGCGGTCGAGGTCCAGACCTTCTGGCCGTGCACGACATAGCCGCCGGGCACCTTCTGCGCGAAGGTCTTGATCGCGGTGGTGTTCAGGCCGGCGTCGGGCTCGGTGAAGCCGAAGGCGACCTGGTCCTTGCCCTCGACCAGCGCCGGCAGCCAGCGCTGGCGTTGCTCGTCGGTGCCGAAGACGACGATCGGGTGCGGCCCGAACAGGTTGATGTGCACCGTCGAGGCCGCCGCCATCCCGCCGCCGTGGCTGGCCACCTCGTGCATCATGATCGCCGCCTCGGTCACGCCGAGGCCGGCGCCGCCGTATTCGGGCGGCATGGTGATGCCGAGCCAGCCCGACTCGGCCATGGCGCGATGGAATTCGTGCGGGAACTTGCCGTCGTCGTCGCGCGCCAGCCAGTACTCGTCGTCGAACGAGCGCACGACCGCGCTGACGCCGTCGCGGATGGCGCGATGGTCTTCGCTGATCGAAAAATCCATGTCGAAATCTCCGTGGCGACCGTCGTTCTCAACCCGCGCCGGCCAGCGTGCGCAAGGCCTGCGTCAGGTGCGGCCTGTCGATCATCACGCCGTCGATGCTGAGCGTGCCGGCCTCGGGCTGGGCCGCGAACGCGTCGACGATGCGGCGTGCGTGCGCGAGCTCGGCTTCGCTCGGCGAATAGGTCTCGTTGATGATCGCGACCTGGTCCGGGTGGATCGCGATGCGGCCACGAAAGCCGCGCCGGCGAGAGGCGCGGCAGGCCGCGGCGAGGCCGGCGGAATCGCGGAAGTCGGCATGCAGGGTGTCGATCGCCGGCACGCCGGCGGCGGCGGCGGCGGCGAGGCAGAGCGAGTTGGCGAGGAGATACAGCGGCGACCAGCTGCCGTCTTCGTCGCGGTTCGATACCGCGCCGATCGCCGCCGACAGATCCTCGGCGCCCCAGGTCACGCCGGCGAGTCGCGCGATCGGTCCGGCGAAGCTCTGCATGTTGAGGATCGCCTCGGGCGTTTCGGTCGCGACCGGCACGATCTGTACCGAGCCAGCCGCCATGCCGGCGCGCGCTTCGAGGGCGTCGAGGCAGTAGCCTAGATGGACGATGTCGGCGGCGCTGCGCGTCTTGGGCAGCATGATCCCGGCCAGGCCGGCGACGACGACGGCGGCGAGGTCGCCCATCGCCATGCCGCTGTCGAGCGGGTTGATGCGCACATAGAGCTGCGCGCCGAGCTGGCGCGCATGGGCGGTGATGAAGGCTGCGGCGGTGCCACGCGCGCCGGCCTTGCGCGCCTCGGCCACCGAGTCCTCGAGGTCGAGGATGAGCGCGTCGGCCGGGCTGCCGAGCGACTTGGCGAGCTTTTTCTCGCTGTCGGCCGGCACGAACAGCATCGAGCGCAGCTTCATGCGGGCTTTCTCAGCATCAGCGCCTGGCGGGTGCAGACGCAGACCTCTTCGTCGCGCTGGTTGAGGCCCTGGTGCAGGAAGGTGACGATGCCGGCGTTGGGCCGCGATTTGCTCGCGCGAACCTCCTTCACCGTGGTGCGCGAGCGGATCGTGTCGCCATGGAAGACGGGGCCAGGAAACCGGGTGTCGCTCATGCCGAGGTTGGCGACCGTCGTGCCGAGCGTCGTGTCCTGCACCGAAAGGCCGATCACCAGCCCGAGCGTGAAGATGCTGTTGACCAGAGGCTTGCCGAACTCGGTGCCCTTGCAGTACTCGGCGTCGATGTGGACGGCCGCCGGGTTGTAGGTGGCGCTGCAGAACCAGACATTGTCGGCCTCGGTCACCGTGCGGCGGATTTCGTGCTCGAATGTCTGCCCGACGCTGAACTCCTCGAACCATCGGCCTGCCATGCGCGCTGCTCCTGTAAAGACTTTCGTGCCCCAGCGTATGGAAGCACATGGTACACATGTGTACTATAGCAATATCAGGCACCCCGCAACTCGGGTGCAACCATGATGGAGACGCGCCGATGAGCCCGCCGATGAACCGCCAGGTGCTGCTGGCGAGCCGCCCCGAAGGCATCCCGCAGGCGGGGCATTTCAGGATCGTCGAGGCGCCGGTGCCGGTGCCCGGGCCGGGCCAGATCGTCGTTCGCAACACCTGGCTTTCGGTCGAGCCGGCGATGCGCGGCTGGGTCAGCGCGGTTGCCAACTACTCGGAGCCCGTGGCCATCGGCGCCGTGATGCGCTCGTTCGCCGCCGGGCGCATCGTCGCCTCGAACGACTCGGCCTGGCCGGTCGGCACGTCCGTCGCCGGCATGTACGGCTGGCAGGACTACGCGATCGTCGACGCGTCGACGATCGGACGCCGCGTCGAGGAGGCCGACCTGCCGCTCTCGACGGCGCTCGGCGTGCTCGGCATCAACGGCGTCACGGCACACTATGGACTGCTGCAGCTCGGCCAGCCCCGTACCGGCGAGACCGTGGTCGTTTCCACCGCCGCCGGCGCGGTCGGCTCCTGCGTCGGCCAGATCGCGCGACTGAAGGGATGCCGTACCGTCGGCATTGCTGGCGGCCCGGCCAAGCGGGAGCTTTGCCTGGCCAGCTTCGGCTTCGACGCTGCGGTCGACTACAAGGCCGGGGACTTCGTGCCGGCACTCGCCGAAGCCTGCGCCGGCGGCGTCGACGTCTATTTCGACAACACCGCCGGCGCCATCAGCGACGCCGTGATGGGGCACCTGAACCCCGGTGCCCGCATCGTCATCTGCGGCACCGCCTCGGTCGCGAGCTGGGCGCCGCCGCCGCAAGGTCCGCGCGTCGAGCGCCACATGCTCGTCAAGCGGGCGCGCATGCAGGGCTTCGTCATCTTCGACCATCCCGAGTACCACGCGCCGGCGCGCGCCGAGCTCGCCGGCTGGCTCCGAGAGGGCAAGCTGACCTATCTCGAGGAAGTCCTCGACGGCATCGAGCAGGCCCCCGATGCGATCGCCGGCCTCTATCGCGGCGACAACCTCGGCAAGCGGCTGATCCGGCTCGCCGGCGCGTAGATCGCGGCGATCAGCCGCGCGGCGGCAGGCCGGGAAACCTCAGCGCGTGGTCGCTCGCCGATTCTGCGAGCAGCGGACCGCGCTTGAAGACGCCGCTTGCGCGCAGGGCCAGCGCGCCATCGGCGTGGATCAGGCCCTGCGAGAAGACGAGGTTGCGCGTCACCCGCAGGATCTCGGCCTGGCCCTGCACCCAGGCGCCGAGCGGTGCCGCGGCCATGAAGTCCATCTGCAGCGTGATGGTCGGCAGAAACTGGCGTGGGATGTCGGCCTGGTACTGCGCCGCCGTCGAGATCAGGATGTCGGCGAACATCGCGAGCATGCCGCCATGGCAGTTCTTCCCGGGGTTGACATGCCCGGGTCCGACCCGAAACCCCATCTGCAAATGCTCGTCGTGCCAGCGTGCGTAGAGCGGACCGTTGCGGGTCGCGAACTCGCCGCCGACGTGGACCGGATCGAAGCCCTCCGGAACAGGGGACGACATGTCTTCGGTGTGGTCGCTCATGCGCGCTTGCGGAGCTCGCTCCAGGCCAGCTCCAGGGAGTTGCGGTGTTCGGGTGCGGCGATGGCGATCAGCGCCTGCGCTCTCGCGTCGAGGGAGAGATGGCGCAACTCGGCGACGCCGTGCTCGGTGACGACGGCGTCGGCCAGATAGCGCGGCACGGTGCAGAGCGCCTGCGCATCGAGGGCCGGGACGATGCGCGACACGCTGCCCTTCTTCGCCGTCGCGCCCAGGCAGATCAGGAGCCTGCCGCCCGGCGAGGCGAGAGCGCCTGCCGCGAAGGCCGGCAGACCACCGGCGCCGGCCTGAATGACGCCGCCGGCGCGCTCCGAGTTGACCTGGCCGAACAGGTCGACCTCGACCGCGCCATTGATGGCGACGAAGCGCGGCATCGCGGCCATCGCCGTCACGTCGTGGGTGTGCGCCACGTCGGTCAGCCAGAGCGGCTCGAGGCGGGCACAGAAGTCGTGGAAGGCGGTGTCGCCCAGCACGACCCCCGTCGTGACGCGCGCATCGCGGTCGAGCGCACCGCTGTCCCAGAGGGTTTGCAGCGCACTCGTGGCCATGCCGCCATGAAAGCGCACGCGGCGATGCGCCGCCAGCGCCCCCGCCAGCGCCACCGGCACCGAGCCGATGCCGAACTGCACCGTGTCGCCGTCGCGCACCAGTGTCGAGGCGTGCGCGCCGATGCGGGTCTCGACCTCGCCGCAGGCCGGCTCGGCGAAGCCGGTGAGCGGCAGGTCCGCCTCGATGCCGAGCTCGAGCTCCGAGAGGTGAACGCGAAAGCTGCCGCGCGTGCGCGGCAGGCGCGGATTGAAGTGGGCGACGCGGCGCTTCGCACGCGACCAGACCAGCGGCATGAAGTCGCTCGCCAGTCCGGGACTGCACCAGCCTTCGGCATCGGGCGGCGTTAGCTGGGCGATCGCCAGGTCGGGCGGCGGGCTGTCGCGCAGCTGGCGAACGATGCCGCGATAGTCCAGGCTCAGCAGCTCGGCGCGCCCCTCGGCGAGGCCGGTGCGAACCGCCGGCGACATGAAATGCGAAACGACGCGCGCCTGACGGTGGACCGCGAGGTAGTCGATGCTGTCGATGCCCGGGAATTGCACGCCCATGAAGGTCACGTCGCGGGCCCGCTCGGGATCGGCGAGCAGCTCGTCGCGCAGCAACGCCGACTCGGTGCTCAGCGTCGAGACGAAGACCCGCGCTCCGGGCTCGATCGCGTCGACCAGGCGTTTCATGCGGAGGCCTGAGCGGCCGCGGTCGTGGCGTCGACGCGGGCGCTGCCTGTCACGATCTCGGCGCCGCCCGCCGTGCGCACCCGCAGCGCGTAACGCGCGCAGCCATCTTCTGTGCCGGTCAGCGCGGCGCTCACGTGCAGCGTGTCGCCGAGGAGTGCGACGCCGGTGAAGCGGGTGTCCAAGGCGCGGAGGGAGCCGGCGCCGAAGAGATTCGTGAAGAGGCGCGCGACCGAGGCCATCGTCAGCATGCCGTGCACCACCGGGCGCGCGAAACCGGCCGCCCGTGCCACCTCGGCGTCGAGGTGCAGGGGGTTGTGATCGCCCGACGCCGCCGCGAACAGCGCCAGGTCGACGGCGGTGACGGGGCCGCCGACCAGGGCCAGCTCGCTCGGGAACGCGGTCTCGGTCATGCCGCCTTCGCGCTGCGCACCAGGATCGTCTGCCGGCTGGTCGCCACCGGCCGATCGTCGACACGATAGTCGGTGTCGACGACGATGAAGGTCAGCGCGCCGTTCTTCTTGTCGAAGATGTCGCTGATGGTCCGGCTCACCTCGACCGCGTCGCCGACATGGACCGGGCCGGCCTGGCTGAACGCCTGCTCGGCGTGCAGCACGCCGCGCATCGGCACGGCCAGCAGCTCGAGCAAGGCGGCGCTGCTGAAATGGTCGCCTTCGATGGCTTTCAGAAAGGTCGGCGGCACCGGGCAGGCCGGATGACCGGCCGCGCGTGCCGCCGTGTCATCGACATAGACCGGATCGGTCTCGCCGATCGCCTGGCAGAACAGCCTGACCCGCCAGGCATCGACATGCGCGATCGTCGGCACCGTGCGAAAGCCGATGCGACCGCGGTCGATCATGCACAGGCCCGAGCCAGCGCCGGCTCGAGCAGGGTCCAGGCGGCCGAGGTCGCGGCGTCGAAGCCGGCGAGCTGGTGCTTCTGCTCCGCCCAAAGCCAGGTGAGCGGGCCGCCGGTCCATGCCGGCGTGACGCCCGAGAGGCAGGCGGCGACGTCGATGAAGGCGAGGTCGCCGGCGCCGGATTGCGTCGCGTAGCGAAGCGCGGTCTGCGCCTGTTGCGCGAGTGGCAGGTCGCGCAGGCCTTGCAGCACGCTGGCCGGCCCGGGCGTGCGCCAGGGCAGCGACCAGAGCTTGGCGGCCAGGGCGGCCAGCGCGGCCGCGTCGTCGTCGCCGGCGCCGACGATCTCGAACACGCGGCCGTAGGGACCGGCGGGCGAAAGCACGGCGCGCGGAAAGGGTACTTCGCCGCCGCCGTTCGCGTCCTCCTCGAGCACGCGCAGCGCGACCCGATGCGACCTGCCTTGCTGGTCGATGAGTGCCAGCGTGTCGGGCGGCAAGTCAGGGTCGTCGGCCTGGGGCAGCTTGACCTTGGCCAGCGCGTCGGACCACGCGCGCCGCGATTCGCCGATGGCACCGATGGCAATGCGCTCGATGCGCATGGCGGCCGGCGCGGCGAGCTCGCGCTCGGCGCGCAGCCGCTCGAGGAACAGGGTGCGCACCATGTGGCCGGCGACCGGGCTGAACATCAGGCGCAGGAACTGGTTCATCTCGACGGTCGTCGCTTCGGCCAGCGGCAGGCGCGCGCCCTTGAGCACGCTGTCGACGATGGCGCTGTAGGCCGGATACAGGGCGAACGTCTCCGCGTCGATGCCGTGATGCAGGGCGATGGCCCTCGCTGTCGTTTCGTCCCAGGGTGGAACGTCGGCCTGCTCGAGGCGGGCGAATTTCGCGTTCACGTCGTAGGGCTCGCCATGCATCGCGCGCGCCAGTTCCTTGGCCGCGTCGACCAGGGTCGCCGAAGGCACCGTGCGCGCGAAGATGCCCAGGCGCACCGCGTCGACCGGCGCGATCGAGCGGCCGCTCAGCAGCAGGTCCATCGCCGGCTCGAAGCCGGCCAGGCGGGGCAGGCGCTGGGTGCCGCCCGCGCCGGGCAGCAAGCCCCAACGCACCTCGGGCACGCCGATCTGGGTGCGCGCATCGTTGGTCACCAATCGGGCGCGACAGGCCAGCGCCAGCTCGAGACCGCCACCGAGCGCAATGCCGTTGACCGCGGCGACCCAGGGCTTGGCGCTGGCCTCGAGGCGGACGAACTGGCGTCCGAGCCGGCCGCAGCGCTCGAACATCTGCGCGTGGCTGTCGGTCCTGGCCTGATCGGTATAGCCGCGCACCATGACCAGGTCGGCGCCGGCCAGGAAAGTCGGCTTGGCCGAGGTGACGACGACGCTCTTCACCTGCGCATCGCTCTCGGCCCGGTCCATCAAGGCGTCGAGAGCATCCATCAGCTCGAGCGAGAAGACGTTCATGGTCCGCTCGGGCATGTCGATGGTCGCCAGCAGAACGCCGTCGGCGTCGAGCGTGCTGCGGATGACCGCCGCCGCGTCGGCTGCGCCGTTCACCACCGCGTCGTCGCCCGGGCTCATCAGGCGTACTTCTTGAAGTCGGGCTTGCGGCGCTCGTTGAACGCCTTCACGCCCTCCTTCGATTCGTCGCTCTGGTAGTAGTGCTTGACGGTCTGGATGCCGAGAAAGCCGATGCCGCGGATGTTCTCGGTATCGGCATTGAACGAGCGCTTGGCGATCGTCAGCGCCGTCGGGCTCATCTCGTTGATCTCCTTGCACCACTGGTCGACCTCGGCGTCGAGCTGGTCGTGCGGCACGACCTTGTTGACGAGGCCCATCTTCTCGGCATCGGCGGCGCTGTACTTGCGGCACAGGAACCAGATCTCGCGCGCCTTCTTCTCGCCTACGATGCGCGCCAGGTAGGCCGTGCCCCAGCCCGGATCGACCGAGCCGACCTTGGGGCCGACCTGGCCGAAGGTCGCCTTCTCGCTGGCGATCGTCAGGTCGCACAGCGTCGCGAAGACGTTGCCGCCGCCGATCGCGAAGCCCTGCACCTTGGCGATAGACACCTTGCGCAGGTCGCGCAGCGCCGTCTGCATCTCCTCGATCGGCATGCCGACGGTGCCGCGCGGGCCGTAGAGGCCGTCTTCGCTGAGGTGGACCTTCTGGTCGCCGCCGGTGCAAAAGGCCTTGTCGCCAGCGCCCGAGAGGACCATCACGTTGGCGCTCTTTTCCTCGTCGGCGCGGCGCAGGCCGTCGATCAGCTCCTCGAGCGTCTGGTTGCGAAACGCGTTGTAGACCTCGGGCCGGTTGATCGTGATGCGCACGACGCCGTCGCGCACTTCGTAGAGGATGTCCTTGTATTCCTTGCTCATTGCCGTTGTCTCCGTTAACCGTGCATCGAAAGACCGCCCGAGACGCTGATCGTCTGGCCGGTCATGAAGGCGGCGTCGTCGCTGGCGAGAAAGGCGACGAGGCCGGGGTAGTCGTCGGGGACGCCGATGCGGCCGAGCGGCACGCCGCGCACCATCGAGTCGCGGATCTTCTGGCCGGCCTCGCCGGTGCCGACGAAGGCGTCCATCGCCGGCGTGTCGGTCGGGCCGGGGCAGACCGTGTTGACCGTGACGTTGCTGCGCGCCACCTCGCGCGCCAGTGCCTTGGCGAAGGCGATCGTCGCGCCCTTGCAGCCGGAGTAGACGACCTCGCCAGTCGAGCCGACGCGGCCGGCGTCGGAGGCGATGTTGACGATCCGCCCGCTCTTGCGAGCGGCCATTCCGAGTGCCACCGCGTGCGTCATGTGCAAGGGGCCGAACCAGTTGATCGAGGTCACCTTTTTCCAGAACGCCTCGTCGGTCTTCAGGAACGGCATCGGCGTGTCCCAGCCGGCGTTGTTGACCAGGATGTCGGTGCCGGCGCCCGTCGTCGCCTCGAAGCCCGCCACCGCCGCGGTGACGGCGGCGTAGTCGGTGATGTCGCAGGCGACGGCGACCGCCTTGCCGTCGAGGGCCTCGATCGCCTTCACCGTTTCGCCGGCGCCGTTGGCGTTGATGTCGAACACGCCCACGCTCACGCCCTCGGCTGCCAGCCGCAGCGCGATGGCGCGGCCGATGCCGCTGCCAGCGCCGGTGACGATGGCCGTCTTGCCTTTCAGTCCTCGCATGGAAACTCCTTTCGAATGAAAAATCCGTGTCGTCGCTCTAGGCACCGTGCCGCCCGATGATGGACACAGCGCAGACGTTCTGGTGCGGATGGCCGCCGAGGTTCTCGGTCAGGCCGAGGTCGACGTGCGCGAGCTGGCGTTCGCCGGCGCGGCCCTGCAGCTGCAGCCAGAGCTCGTAGACCATGCGCAGGCCCGACGCGCCGATCGGATGGCCGAAGCACTTCAGGCCGCCGTCGACGCCGATCGGCAAGGCGCCGTCGCGGTCGAAGACGCCGTCGAGCACGTCGTGGATGACGCGGCCGGGCGCGCTGAAGCCGAGGTCTTCCATCGTCACCGCTTCGGCGATCGAGAAGCAGTCGTGCACCTCGGCCATCTGCAACTGCCGGCGCGGCTCGGTGATGCCGGCGGCAGCGTAGGCGCGCGCACCGGCCTCGCGTGCGGTGGCGATGTGGGCGCCGTCCCAGCGCTGGAAGCCGGCCTCCTCGCCGTTGCTGACCGAGACTTCGAGCGCCTTGATCGTGATCAGCGCGGCATCGGGCCGCAACGCGCGCGCGATCTCGGGTGTGGTCAGGATCGCGCAGGCGGCACCGTCGCTGACGCCGCTGCAGTCGAAGAGGCCGAGCGGCGCGGCGATCGTCATCGCGTTCAACACGTCGTCTTCGGTGATCTTGTTGCGCAGGTGGGCCTTGGGATTGAGGGCGGCGTTGGCGTGGCTCTTCACCGAGATGTGCGCCATCGCGCGCTTCAGTTCGGCCATCGCGACGCCGTGCTTGGCGGCATATGCCGACGCCAGTTGCGCGAACGCGCCGGGCGCCGTCGAGTTGGGCAGCCACAGGTCGTTGGCGACGCCGCGGGTGCGTACCGGCAGCCCCCCATAGCCGGTGTCCTTGAGCTTCTCGACGCCGAGCGCGAGGACGATGTCGTAGGCGCCCGAAGCGACGGCATAAGCGGCGCCGCGCAGGGCCTCGGTGCCGGTGGCACAGGCGTTCTCGACCCGCGTCGCCGCGATGCGCGGCAGCCGCAATGCCTGGGCCAGCGGGCCGGCCGTCTTGCCGACGTTGTTCTCTTCCAGGCAGACGCCGAACCACGCTGCCTCGATCTGCTTGATGCCGATGCCGGCATCGCCGAGCGCCTCGTTGAAGGCCTCGAGCATGAGGTCCTCGGGGCCGCAGTCCCAGCGCTCGCCGAAACGCGAGCAGCCCATGCCGACGATGGCGACCTTGTCGCGGATACCGGTGGCCATTCAGTTCTTCCCGTTCGTGGGAGTGGCGGCGCCGCGCACCGGCGTCGCCTTCCAGAAGTAGCGGCGAAAGCCCCGGTTGCGGTCGAATTCCTTGACCCGGTAGACCATGCGCACGGGCAGGCCGACGGCGAGATCGCCGACGTCGGTGTCGGTGAATTCCATCAGCACCCGGCCGCCACCGTCGAAGTCGATGTGGCCGAACTGGAACGGCGGATCGGGCGTGTAGCCGAGGAAATCGGTGGTGTGCGACATGACGCGCGCCGGCAGGTCGGCCAGGCTGACGATGTCCTGCGTGTCCTGGGCCCGGCACTCGGGATTGACGCAGACGCGCGAGCGCGGAAACTGCACCGTGCCGCAGGCACTGCAGCGCCCGCCCTCGAAGCGCGACGCGCGACCGTGGTCGCGCCAGGCAGCGGTGAGCGCGGTCTTGTTGTCCATCTCGGCGCGCATGCCCCAGGCCAGGTCGATCTGGCCGGTGAACGAAAGGTACTTCAGGTAGTTGCTTTCGGGCTGGCCGGCGTCGGGCACGCCGCCGGGGCAGGGCGCGGTGGTGCGACGCAGCAGCAGCGCATCGCAGCCGCTGCCGAAGGCGGCGATCAGGATCAGGGCGCCTGGCGCGGCGGCGCGCAGGGCGATGTCGAGCATGGCCAGGGGCTGCGCGCTGCCGAGGTCGCCGACCGTGCCGTGCTCGGCCGAGACCAGCGCCGCGGCGGCGATGCCGAGCTTCCTGGCGACAGCCTCGTTGACTCGGGCCAGCGGCGCCGGCATGACGAAGTGGCTCACGTCGGACGCGGCGACGCCGGCGTCGGCCAGACATTGGCGGATCGTGCCGGCCGCGATCTTCATGTAGCCCTCGTCGCGAACCCAGCGCTCTTCCCAGCCGTACTCGTGGTCGTGGCCGGTCTCGCGAAAGTGATCGACGAAATCGGCGTGGTCGCTCCGGCTCGCGAGCAGCGTCGCGACCGCCGCGCCGGTTCCGACCAGCGCGCCGGCGGCGCCGTCGCCGAAGATCATTTCCTGCGCGCTCGCCGGCTGCGCGATGCGTCGCTCGGCGGCGAGCAGCATCTGCGTGCCGCTGCCGGATGGACGGCGCAGCGCCGCCGCCAGCTCGGTGAGCGCGGCACGGCCGCTCGAGGTCGCGTCGCGCAACAGCGACGAGGACGGCAGGCCGAGCGCCGAGGCGACGATGCCGGCATTGAGTCGCTCGGCGAACGGCAAGGTGGTGGAGACGAGGGTGAGCTCCCCGGTCGCGACCGACGGGCTCGCGCCCAGCAACTGCCGGCCGGCCTCGACCGCCATCGTCACCGTGTCTTCGTCCCAGTTGGCGATCGCGCGCCGGCCCTTGGCCAGTCCGCGCAGGCCCGGGGCCATCCAGAAATGGCGGGCCAGCACCTCGCTGCGTTCCAGGCGCAACCGGGGCAGGTAGCGGGTGGTGGCCAGCAGGCCGTGCTCCTCGGGCGAGCTGTTCATGTCGGCGAGGGTCGTTACGGCAGATGCATTCATGACGTGATACATGATACGCTAGCGCACGATCACGAGACAACCCGCAGAAGGCCGTGCGCGCAGAGGGTTTTCCCCGGGGTGCGAGCGGCTCGTGAGAACGCAGCGCTGCGCTCCATTCAGACACACTTTCGAATCAGCCGGGCGCCTGCCCGCGCCACGACCTCGAGGAGAAAAGGACCATGAGCCGACTGCTGGAAGACAAGGTCGCGCTGATCACCGGCGGCGGCCGCGGCGTCGGCCGCGGCATCGCGCTGGCGATGGCCGAGGCCGGTGCCCGCGTCGTCGTCAACGACATCGGCGCGACGCTCGATGGCCGCCCGGGCGACGAGCAGCCGGCGCACGAGGTGGTGGCGCTGATCGAGACGATGGGCGGCAAGGCCATCGTCGACGGCGGCTCGGTCGCCGACTGGGGCGCGGCGCACAAGATGGTCGAGGCGGCGGTGAATGCCTTCGGCCGGATCGACATCGTCGTCAACAACGCCGGCATCTTGCGCGACACGATGTTCCACCGCATGAGCGAGCCCGAGTTCGACGAGGTCATCGCCGTCCACCTCAAGGGCAGCTTCAACGTCAGCCGTGCCGCGGCACCGCATTTCAAGACCCAGGGCAGCGGCTGCTACGTGCACATGACCTCGACCTCCGGGCTGATCGGCAATTTCGGCCAGGCCAACTACAGCGCCGCCAAGCTCGGCATCGTCGGCCTGTCGAAGTCGATCGCGCTCGACATGAAGAAGTTCGGCGTGCGCTCGAATGCCGTGGCGCCGTTCGCCTGGACGCGCATGATCGACTCGATCCCGAGCGAGACCGAAGAGCAGAAGAAGCGCGTCGAGGGCCTGAAGAAGCTGGTGCCGGAACGCGTCGCGCCCTTCGTCGTCGGCCTCTGCGCCGACGCCGCCAGCGACGTCAGCGGCCAGATCTTCGGCGTGCGCAACAACGAGATTTTCCTGTTCAGCCAGCCGCGGCCGATCCGCAGCGCCCACTGCGGCGACGGCTGGACGGCCCAGGGCGTGCTCGATACCGCGCTGCCGATGTTGCGCGCCGGCTTCTTCGGGCTCGATCGATCGAGCGATGTCTTTACCTGGGATCCGGTCTAGTGGAGGGCGACTAGGGTTTCTCCGTTGACGGGTCGGGGTCGTCATCATCATAATCCGTACCATACGGTAGTGAACTAAATAGTCCGACGCGATTTCGAGGTCGGCGACCGCTGGAGACTCGGCATGACGGCTCAGGCCTTCGACCTCGTAGCCCATGGGCGCGCGATGCGCGCCGGCGGCTTCTGGATCGACCGCACGATCGACGAATACCTGGTGGAGGCCATCGCCCGCACGCCCGACAAGGCGGCCGTCATCGGCTACCGCGTCGACCGGCCGCAACCGGCCCGTCTCAGCTATGCCGAGCTCGGCGACAGGGTAGACCGAGCCGCCGGCGCGCTGCGCCGACTGGGCATAGGCCCCCGCGATGTCGTCGCCATCCAGCTTCCCAACTGGTGGGAATTCGTCGTCGCCGCGCTCTCCGCCAGTCGCGTCGGCGCCATCGTCAACCCGCTGATGCCGATCTTTCGCGAGCGCGAGCTCGGCTTCATGCTCGGCTTCGCCGAGGCCAAGGTCCTGGTCGTTCCCAAGCTGTTCCGCGGCTTCGACCACGAGGCCATGGCCGCCGGCATGCGCGCCGAGCTGCCCAAGCTTCAGCACGTCATCGTCGTGGACGGCGAGGGCGACAACGGCTTCCAGAAGCTTCTCCTCGGCGGCACCGACCGCTTGGAGCCGCCGGCTCGCGCCGCCGATTCTGCGCTGCAACCCGGCGAGATGGCGGTAGTGATGTTCACCTCGGGCACGACCGGTTCGCCGAAGGGCGTGATGCACACGTCGAACACGCTTGTTGCCTGCACCAATTCGCTCAGCGGCCGGTTTCACCTCAGCGCCGACGATGTCATGCTCACCTGCTCGCCGGTCGGCCACATGACCGGCTATGCGGCCGGGATCCTGCTGGGGATCCGGATCGGCGCGACCAGCGTGCTGCAGGACGTCTGGGAGGTGAAGAAGGGCGTCGCCATCATGGCCGACGAGGGCGTGACCTACACGGCCGCGGCAACGCCTTTCCTGACCGACATCTGCGACACCGTCGCCGCAGGCGCGCGGCGCCCGTCGCAGCTCCGCTCCTTCCTTTGCGCCGGCGCGCCGATCCCGCCGGTGCTGATCGAGCGGGCCGCACGCGAGCTCGACCTCAAGGTGTGCTCGCTGTGGGGCATGACCGAGTCCCTCTCGAGCACGCTGACCGAGCCCGAGCGGGCCGCCGAGAAGTCGTCGACCACCGACGGCCGGGCGCTCGACGGCGTCGAGGTGAAGGTCATCGACTTCGACGGCGCGCCCATGCCGCTCGGCCAGACCGGCCGTCTCATGGTGCGCGGCGCGCAGCTCTTCATCGGCTACTACAAGCGGCCCGACATCCCGACCTTCGATGCCGAGGGCTGGTTCGACACCGGCGACCTCGCCTACATGGACGACGAAGGCTACATCCGCATCAACGGGCGCACCAAAGACGTGTTGATCCGCGGCGGCGAGAACGTGCCGGTCGTCGAGATCGAAGGCCTGCTGCACAAGCACCCGGCGGTCGCGGCGGCGACGATCGTCGGCTATCCCGACGTTCGCCTCGGCGAGCGCGCCTGCGCCTTCGTCGTGCTGCGTGCGGGCATGACCCTCGACCTCGCCGGCGTTCAGGCATGGATGACCGAGTCGAAGGTGGCCAAGCAGTACTGGCCCGAGCGTCTTGTGGTCATCGACGATCTGCCGCGCACGCCGAGCGGCAAGGTCCAGAAGTTCAAGCTGCGCGAGCTCGCCGCCAACCCGTCCCCCACCTGAGCGGATGCAATTGAACAACGTCGCTCCGGCCGCCACGGCCTCGACCCACGGCGCGACCGACACCGGCCTGGCGCTGGCCGTCGAGGGCGTCGACCTGCGCTTCGGCGGCATTCACGCCTTGCGCGGCGTCACGTTCTCCGCGGCGCCTGGACAGATCACCGCGGTGATCGGCCCCAACGGCGCGGGCAAGACCAGCGTCTTCAACACGATCTCGGGCTTCTACCGGCCGGCGGCCGGCCTCATCGTGCTCGGCGACGAGGACATCACGAACGTGCCGGTGCACGCCCGCGCGGCGCGCGGGCTGGCGCGCACGTTCCAGAACATCGCCCTGTTCCGCGGCCTGAGCGTGCTCGAGAACATCAAGCTCGGCGGCCACCACACGATGCACGCCGGCCTCGTGCGCAGCTTGCTGCACACGCCGGCGGCGCGCGACGAGGAGCTCGCGCTGCGCAACGAGGTCGAGCGCCGCGTCATCGACTTCCTGCAGATCGACCACCTGCGCCACCGACCCGTCGAGGCGCTGTCGTACGGCCTGCAGAAGCGCGTCGAGCTGGCCCGCGCGCTCGCCATGCGCCCCCGCGTGCTGCTGCTCGACGAGCCGGTCGCCGGCATGAACCGCGAGGAGACCGAAGACATGGCGCGGTTCATCCTCGACGTGCAGGAGGAGTGGGGCGTCACGGTGCTGCTGGTCGAGCACGACATGGCGATGGTGATGGACATCTCGAGCCATGTCGTCGTGCTCAATTTCGGCCAGGTCATCGCCAGCGGCTCCCCGGCCGAGGTGCGCAGTCACCCCGGCGTGATCGAAGCCTATCTCGGCGCCGACGAGGAGGCCGCCTGATGAACGCGACCGCGTGGTACGAATTCCTCGAGTACAGCGTCATCGGACTGCTCTCCGGCGGCGTGCTGGCGTTGATCGCGCTCAGCTTCGTGCTGATCTACAAGGGCACCGGCGTCGTCAACTTCGCGGTCGGCGAGGTCATGATGCTCGGCGCCTACCTCTACTACGCGGCGCACGTCACCTTCGGGCTCGATCCCTTCGCGGCGTTCGCGCTCGCGTTGGCGGCGATCGCGCTGCTGGCGGTCGGGGTCGAGCGGCTGGTGCTGCGGCCGCTCTCGGGGCAGTCGGCGGTGTCGGTGCTGATGGCGACCATCGGGATGGCGAGCATCGTCCACGGCATGGTCGAGGCGATCTGGGGCGGCGACACCTACAGCGTGCCGCCCTTGCTGCCGCGCATGCCGCTCAGCTTCGGCGAAGTGCGCATCTCGGGTACCGCCATCGGCAATTTCGCGGTCGCGGCGGCGTTGATCGCCGCGTTCGTCGCCTTCTTCCGCTACACCCGGACCGGTATCGCGTTGCGCGCCACCGCGAGCGATCCGGTCACGGCGGCGACGATGGGCATCAACATCCACTACGCCCAACGCCTCACCTGGATCCTCTCCAGCCTCGTCGGCACGGTCGCGGGGGTGCTGATCGCGTCGTCCGCGAACCTCTCGCCGCTGCTGGCGGGCACCGCGCTCGCCGCCTTCGCGGTCATCATCCTCGGCGGGCTCGACAGCATCGTCGGCGCGATCGTCGCCAGCCTGATCATCGGCTGGCTCGATGCGGTGGCCGCCGGATACCTCGGCGGCAAGGCGCGCGACCTCGTCCCCTACGTCGTCGTGCTCGCGATCCTGGTGGTGCGCCCGCACGGCATCTTCGGCACCCGCACGATCGAGAGACTCTGATGAAAGACGCGACCTGACATGCGAACCGGTGTCTTTCACGAGTCCCACCGCTCGGAGGAACAGCTCTGGGATTCGCCCGCGGCGCGGCGCTGGATGGCCGGGTTCCTGCTGGCGATGGTGGCGCTGCCGCTCTACGGCAGCGACTACGCGCTGGCCATCGCCTGCATCATCGGCATCCACATCGTCGCCACGCTCGGCCTCAACATCACGACCGGCAGCACCGGCCAGATCTCGCTCGCGCATGCGGCCTTCCTCGGCGTCGGCTGCTACACCGTCGCCTGGCTCGCCAAGCACGGCGTGCCGTTCTTCATCGCGCTGCCGCTGGCCGGGCTGGCGGCCGCCGCGCTCGGTGTCGTCGTCGGCCTGCCGAGCCTGCGCGTCAAGGGCCTCTACCTGGCGATCGCGACGCTCGCCGCCCACTTCATCCTGACCTTCGTGTTCCGCGAATGGGAGTCGGTGACCGGCGGCGTCCCCGGCACCTCGATCCCGCGCGCCAACCTGTTCGGCTTCGAGCTGATCGGCGACCGCCGCAACTTCTACCTGATCTACGTCTGCGTGCTGCTGCTCGCGCTCGCCACGCGCAACCTGCAGCGCAGCTACATCGGGCGGGCCTTCATCGCCGTGCGCGACCGCGACATCTCGGCCGAGATCCTTGGCGTGAGCCTGCTTCGCACCAAGCTGCTGGCGTTCGCGCTCGGCGCGTTCTACGCCGGCGTGGCCGGCGGGCTTCTCGGCTACTTCTACGGCAACATCACGCCCGAGTACTTCACGATCACGCTGGCGATCTACTACCTCGCGGCGATCATCGTCGGCGGCGCCACGGTGCTCGGCAGCCTGTTCGGCGCAGTCTTCATGACCTTCGTGCCGGAGGTGCTGCGACTTGTGGCGCACGCGAGCGCTGCATGGTTGCCCGGCATCGCCGGCCTGCTGCTGCCGATGGGTCAGGTCGTCTTCGGCCTGCTGATCATCGGCTTCCTGATCTTCGAGCCTCACGGGCTTTCCGCGATCTGGGCGCGCGTGCGCCGCGCATTCCACATCTGGCCCTTCGTCACCTGATCCTGCAACCTCCTAGGAGACCGACATGAACGACTCGCTCAAACCCGACACCCTTCGGCGCAAGCTGATCCAGGCGGCAGGCACCGCCGCCGCCCTCGGACCGTTCGCGTTACGGACGGCATCGGCGCAGGCGGCCAAGGCCGACATCGTGATCGCCGCGTCGCAGCCTATCACCGGCGTCTTCGCCTTTGCTGGCACCGCGATGAACAACGGCCTGAACGACTTCGTGGCGTGGAAGAACGCCAACGGCGGCGTCGCCGGTCACAAGCTGCGCTATGTCTCCGAAGACAGCGGCTTCAAGCTCGACCAGGGCGTGGCCATCTTCAAGAAGCTGATGGCTTCGGAGAAGCCGAACTTCTTCTATGGCGACAGCACCCAGTGGGCGAAGGCGGTGGCGCAGGACGCGATCGCCGCCGGCACCGTGATGACGTCGTCGACCTCGCTGGCCGCGACCGTCGCCGACCCGTCGACGATGCCGCAGCACTTCGTGCCGGGCCCGATCTACGGCTCGATGCACGAGATCCTGATGGAGTACATCGCCAAAACCTGGGGCAAGGCCGAAAAGCCCAAGGTCGCCTACGTCTACGCCGACACCGAATTCGGCCGCGACGGCATCCCCGCCGGCAAGGCGCGTGCCGAAAAGCTCGGCATCCCGGTCGTGGCGGAGATCATCACCAAGCAGTCGGGCATCGACGTCGCGCCCGAGGTCGCCAAGCTGCGCCGCGCCAAGCCGGACATCGTGATCTTCCAGGGCTACATCCTCGCGCCGATGCCGGAGTTCGTGCGCCAGATGCGCGAGGCCGGCCTCTCGGCTCAGGTCATGGGCACCGCCTGGGGCCTCGACCGGCCCGCTTACGAAGCGCTCGGCGCGCTCGGTGAATCGCTCAGCGGCGTGAGCCCGTACCGCTATGGCCACGAGACCGACTCGACGATGATCAACGCGATGCGCGAGTTCGCCGCGAAGAACCGGCCCGACATGAAGAACCTGTCGCCGTTCTACATCAGCTCGTGGCTCTCGGGCATGGTCTTCGCCGAGATCGCCGAGCGGACCTTGAAGGCGAACAAGCCGCTGACCCTGCCCAACATGAAGGCCTCCCTCGAATCGATGAAGAGCTGGGATTCGGGCGGCATCTTCGGAACCCTGGTCGACTACAGCAAGCACCAGGCACCGGTCGGCCGGATCTACCGCTACGACCCCAAGACCAAGACGATGGAGCCCGCGAGTTCGTGGATCAAGGTCTAGCCCCCAAGCCGGCGTTGTCGATCTCGAACATCGAGGTCGTCTACAACCACACGGTGCAGGCTCTGCGCGGCCTGTCCATCGAGGTGCCGGACGGCAAGGTCGTCGCCTTGCTCGGCTCCAACGGGGCCGGCAAGACGACCACGCTGAAGGCCGCCTCGGGCATCCTGCCGCTCGAGAACGGACGGGTCGCCAGCGGCCGCATCGAGTTCTTCGGCGAGGACATCGCGCGCTGGGCGCCGCATGCGCTGCCGCGCCGCGGCATGGCCCATGTGCGCGAAGGTCGTCATGTGTTCGCCGAGCTGACGGTCGACGAGAACCTGATCGCGGCCGGCAACGCCAGGAAGGGGCGCGGCGGCAAGACGCTCGACGCCGACGCCGTGTTCGAGTACTTCCCGCGCCTGCGCGAGCGCAGAAAGCAGGTCTCCGGCTACCTGTCGGGCGGCGAGCAGCAGATGCTGGCAATCGCGCGGGCGCTGGTCGGCATGCCGCGCCTGATCCTGCTCGACGAGCCGTCGCTCGGGCTCGCCCCGCTGGTCGTCAAGGACATCTTCTCGATCATCGCCCGCATCAACCGCGAGCAGGGCGTCGCGATGCTGCTGGTCGAGCAGAACGCGAGGGTCGCGCTCGGCGTCGCCGACTACGGCTACATCATGGAAAGCGGCCGCATCGTCATCAACGGTCCCAAGGAAGTGCTGCTCGGCGATGCCGACGTCCAGCGCTTCTACCTCGGCAGCGGCGACGACGGCGAAGGCCGCGTGAGCTTCCGCGACGTCAAGCACTACAAGCGCCGCAAGCGCTGGCTGTCCTAGGACTGCATATGCATGCCGACGACCTGAAGCACCTCACGCCGCCGCAGCAACTTCTGCACTGGGCGCAGGTGCGGCCCGGCGCGGTCGCTTTGCGCCAGAAGCAGGCGGGCGTCTGGCAGCCGATGTCGTGGAGCGCCTACGCGGAGTGCGCGGGCTGCCTCGCGCTCGCGCTGCTGAAGCACGGCCTCATCCGCGGTGAGACCGTCGCAATCCTCGGCGAGAACCGCGCCGAGTGGGTGATCGCGCAGTCGGCGGTGGGCCTGGCGGGCGGCATCGTCGCCGGCGTCTATCCGACCTCGCCGGCGGGCGAGATCGAGTACCTGCTGCAGCTCGCCGGCTCGCCGGTCATCGTCTGCGAAGACCAGGAGCAACTCGACAAGGTGCTCTCGATCCGGCCCAAGCTGCCCGAGCTGCGCCAGATCGTGGTGATCGACTCGCGCGGCCTGCGGCACTACGACCGTGCCGGCATCGACGAGTTCGACGCGCTGATCACCGAGGGCCGCGCCCTCGCCGCGAACGCGCCGACGAGGATCGCCGAGCTCGCGGCGACGCAGTCGCTCGACGACATCGGCCTCATCGTCTTCACCTCCGGCTCGACCGGGCGGCCGAAGGCGGCGCAGATGAGCTGGCGCGGGCTCGGCGCCGCGGCACGCGGCCTGAACACGTTTCTCGGCTGCACCGACCGCGATGCGCTGGTCTCGTACTTGCCGCTCTGCCACGTCGCCGAGCAGATGTTCTCGATCCACGTTCCGCTGGCCACTGCCGCGGTCGTCAACTTCGCCGAAAGCCTGCGCACCATGCAGGAGGACCTGCGCGAGCTCTCGCCGCAGGTCTTCTTCGGCGTGCCGCGGATCTGGGAGAAGTTCCACGCATCGATCCAGACCAAGCTGCGCGAAGCCGGCGGATGGCGGCTGGCGTTGTACGGCCGGGCGATGGCATCGGTCGGCCGGTTCGCGGCGACGCCGCGCGCGCGCTGGACGCTCGGACAGCGGCTCGTCCACGGCTTCTGGTACCTGGTGATGCTGCGGCCGCTGCTCAACTTCGTCGGCTTGCGGCGCTGCCGGATCGCGATATCGTCCGGCGCCCCGATCGCCCCCGACATCCTTCACTTCTTCCGAGTTCTCGGCGTGCCGGTCCGCGAGGCCTACGGCCTCACGGAAGCTTCGGGGGCGACGACGATTCAGCCGAGCGAAGCGTCGCCGGTCGGCACGGTCGGCGTGGCCTACCCGGGCGTCGAGGTGAAGCTCGCCGACGACGGCGAGATCCTGGTCCGCGGTGATGTGGTCTTCCGCGGCTACCACCGCAACCCGGAGGCCACGGCCGAGGCGATCGATGCCGAAGGGTGGCTGCGCACCGGTGACGTCGCGCGCTGGGAAGACGGACCGACCGGCCGCGAGCTGCGCATCATCGACCGCAAGAAGGACATCATGATCACCGCGGGAGGCAAGAACATCACGCCGTCGGAGATCGAGAACGCGCTGCGCATCTCGCCGTACATCCGCGAGGCGATCGTGATCGCCGACCGCCGCCGCTTCGTCTCGGCTCTGCTGCAGATCGACTTCGAGAGTGTCGGCACCTGGGCCGAGCAGCAGGGGTTGGGCTACACCACCTTCAAGAGCCTGGTCGATCACGCGGCGGTGCGCACGTTGATCGAGGGCGAGGTCGTAAGCGTCAATGCCGGGCTGGCGCAGGTGCAGCAGGTCAAGAAGTTCCACCTGCTGACCAAGGAGCTCGACCACGACGACGGCGAAGTCACCGCGACGATGAAGGTGCGGCGCCGCACGATCGGCGAAAAGTACGCTGGTGTCATCGAGGCGATCTATGCCTGACGCCGGGGCTGCGCTGAAGCGGGGCCGGAGCGAGCCGGGAGCGACGCTCGAAGCGCCTGTCGGCGGCGTCGCGGTCCTGCGCCTGAACCGGCCCGCGCAGCTGAACGCGCTCGACGACGACACCGCGCTCGAGATCGGTCGCCTGCTCGATCAGGTCGGCGCCGACGACGCCTGCCGCGTGTTGATCCTCACCGGTGCGGGCCGGGGCTTCTGCGCCGGCTTCGACCTGGCGCTGGCCGGCGACGCGCCGGGGAGCGAAGGCGGCGAGACCCAGGCCTGGATGAAGCGCCAGGAGCTGTTCGCCGGCCTGGTGACGCGCCTGCGCGGTCTTCGCCAGCCGGTGATCGCGGCGGTCAACGGGCCGGCCAACGGCGCGGGCCTCGGCATGGCGCTCGCGGCCGAGATCCGCATCGCCGCGCGCTCGGCCTCCTTCAACTCGGCGTTTGTCAAGGTCGGCATGTCGAGCTGCGACATCGGCGTGAGCTGGCTCCTGCCGCGCTCGGTCGGCATGTCGCGCGCCTTCGAGATCATGCTCACCGGCCGCATGGTCGACGCGGCCGAAGCCGAGCGCATCGGCCTGGTGTCGGAAGCGGTCGACGACGCGCGGCTGCTGCCCCGCGCCTTCGAGATCGCGGGCAGCATCGTCGGCAACAGCGCGTTCGGGGTCTGGATGACCAAGCGCGGCGCGTGGGCCAACGTCGAAAGCGCCAGCCTGCAGGCCGCCATCGAGCTCGAGAACCGCACCCAGATCCTGGCGCGCACCACCGGTGAGCTGGCGACTGCCGCGCAGGCGCTGCTGGCACGTCGCACGCATCGAGGAGAGACCGGCGATGGCCCCGCTGCCGACTGAGGCCGGAGCGCCCGCTGCGTCGCACGTCGGCGGGCAGGGTTCGGACCTGGTCCTGCTGCACGGCCTCGGCAACACCTGGGAGGTCTGGAAACCCATCATCCCGGCGCTCGAGGCGCGCCACCGCGTCATCGCGCTGACCCTGCCCGGGCACTACGGCGGCCCCGCGTACCAGGGCGAGGGCGATGCCAGCGTCGCCGGCCTTGCCGACCAGCTCATCGCGACGCTGAAGTCGCAAGGCATCACCCAGGCCCATGTCGCCGGCAACTCGCTGGGCGGCTGGCTCGCGATCGAGCTCGCGCGGCGCGGCTTCGCCCGATCGGTGACGGCGCTCTCGCCCGCCGGCGGCTGGCGCGCCGACGCCGACTACCGGTCGATCGCGATCCGTTTCCGCATCGCCTATGCGCTGATCGGCGTGGCGCTGTTCGTGGCGACGCTGTTTTCGGGTTCGACCTGGCTGCGCAAGCTCTTCACGAAGCAGGCGATGGAACACGGCGAGCGCCTCGCACCCGCCGAATTTCTCGCTTCGTTGCGGGCGATGGCGAAGACGCGCATCTTTCTCCCGCTGCTCCGGACCATGGGCCGCGATGGCCCCGTCGCGCCGCTCGAGCCCGGCCGCGTACCGGTTCGCGTCGCCTGGGGCGAGCACGACGCCGTCATCCCGTACGGCCGCTACGGCGAGCTGTTCGGCGAGCGCATCGTCGGCGCCGAGGAGACGACGATCGACGGCGTCGGCCATGTGCCGATGCTCGACGACCCGGCCCGCGTCGCGGCCAGCATCCTCGACGTGACCTCGCGCGCCGAAGCGAGCGCCGCGCCGGGAGCGGGCGTCTGATGGCGACGCTGCGCGAGAGGCTGCGCTCACGCAGCCAGAATGCCAGGGACGTGCTCGCCACCGAGCGCTTCCAGAGCCAGCTGGCGCTGGTTGCGGAACGCCTGAAGCGCCCGCTCGCCGAGGTGAAGAAGGAGGCGCGCGTCGGCATGCACGAGATCGCCTCGACGCAGAACCTCGCCTTCACCGCGATGTGGGACCACGGTCTCGGCCCGATGCACACGCGGGCCTGGACCATCGATGTCGACCAGGCGGGCATCCGCAACCTGAAGCGCCTGAACAAGACCTCGTCGCTGGTCTTCCTGCCGACGCATCGCAGCTACGCCGACGCCTTCATCCTGACGCAGACGCTGCGCGAGAACGGCCTGCCGCGCAACTACATCCTGGGCGGCGACAACCTCGGCTTCTTTCCGCTCGGAACGATCCTGCGCAACGCCGGCGGCGTTCTCATGCGGCGCAGCTTCCAGGACGACGAGGTCTACAAGTTCGTGGTCCGCGAATACCTCGGCTACCTGGCCGCGAACGGCCACAACCTCGAGTGGTACATGGAGGGCGGGCGCTCGCGCACCGGCAAGCTCCGGCCGCCGAAGTACGGCCTGCTGCGCTACCTCGTCGACGCGATCGAAAGCGGCGTCGCCGACGACATGCTGCTCGTGCCCGTGTCGATGACCTACGACCAGCTGCACGAGATCGGCGTCATGGCCGCCGAAGAGGCCGGCGCCAAGAAGGCGAAGGAAGGCTTGCGCTGGCTCGCCGACTACGCGCGCATGCAGCGCAAGTGGATCGGCACCGCCTACGTGCGGTTCGGCGAGCCGCTGTCGCTCAAAGCCGCCCTGCGCAATGCCGATGCCGAACACGGCAACGGCCGCTGGACGGTCGAGAAGATCGCCTTCGAGGTCTTCGAGCGCATCAACCGCGTCACGCCGGTGACGGCGCCGGCGCTGGTGACGCTGGCGCTGCTCGGCGTCGGCGACCGCGGCCTGACGCTCGGCGAGGTGCATCGCCTGGTCGAGCCGCTGCGCGCCTATGCGACGCAGCGCGGCCTGCCGACGGCGCCGCTCGATCAGCTGAAGGCGGAGAAGGGCCTGGCCGAGGTGCTGGCAGCGCTCGCCGAATCGGGCGTCGTGCTCGGCTTCATGCAGGGCACCGAGCCGATTTACGGCATCAACCCGGGCCAGCATTCGGTCGCCGCCTTCTATCGCAACAGCGCGATCCACTGGTTCGTCAATCGCGCCATCACCGAGCTGGCCTGGTTCATGGAGCTCGGTACCGCCGCCAAGGATCCGCTGCCACAGGCCTGGCAGCGCGGCTTCGCCCTGCGCGACCTGCTCAAGTTCGACTTCTTCTTCAGCGACCGCGACACCTTCGCCGAGGAGATCAAGGCCGAGATGCGCCTGCTCGACCCGGAGTTCAAGGCGCGCGCCGCCGATCCCGAGACGCGCCTCGAGACGCTGCGCCGCGCCCCGTTCCTGGTCGCGCATCGTGCCCTGACGGCCTTCCTCGAGGCTTACTACGTCGTCGCCGATCGACTTGCCGCGCACCCGATCGACACACCCGTCGACAAGCCGGGCTTCATCGACGAGTGCGTCAACGTCGGCAAGCAATACCTTCTGCAGCATCGGTTGCAGAACCCCGAGTGCATCTCGAAGGAGCTGTTCGGCAACGCCTGGCAGCTGGCGTCGAACCGCAATCTGCTCAAGCCCGGCGATGCGACGCTTGCCGCGCGTCGCGCCGAATTCGCCGCCGAGTTGGCGGCGCTCGTCGGCGCCGTCGGCGCCATCGACGCGCTCGACCGCGAGCGCCTGCCGGCGCGCCTGGGAGCCATTGCATGACGGCCGCGCTCGCCGCGGCCCTCGAAGCGATCGCGCGCAGCCCAGAAGGCGCGCACATCGGTGCCTTCTTCGACTACGACGGCACCCTGATCGACGGCTACTCGGCCGGCGCCTATTTCAGCGACCGCATCCGACGCGGCGACATGGGCGTCGGCGAGCTGCTCGACACGGTGAAGATGATTCGCAAGGGCGATCTCAGCGACGCCGAGTTCGCTGACGTCATCGGCAAAGGCATCCTCGACTGGGCCGGCCTGACCGAGGACGAGATGCGCGGTCTCTGGCGCCGCCTGTTCGCTTCGACGACCGGCGCGACGCTGTTCCCCGAGGCCTGGAAGCTGGTGCATGCGCACCAGAAGAAGGGGCACACGGTGGCGATCGCGTCGTCGGCTACGCTCTATCAGATCGAGCCGCTGGCCGAGATCTACGGCATCGAGCACATCCTCTGCACACGGGCCCGCGTGAGGAAGGGCAAGCTCACCGGCGGCATGATCGGAGCGCCGATGTGGGGCCAGGGCAAGGCCGACGGCGTCGCCGCGTTCGCCAAGGCGAGGGGCATCGACCTGAAGGCCAGCTTCGGCTACGCCAACGGCAACGAGGACATTGCCTTTTTGCGCAGCCTCGGCCATGCGAGCGCGGTGCAGCCCAAGCCGCTGCTCGAACAGACCGCCACCGAGTCTGGCTGGCCGGTGCTGCGCTTCGACCGGCGCCACCGCGGCACGCCGCAGGCGATGGCGCGAACCGTCGGCGCCTACGGCGCGATGGGGGCAACCTTTCTCGCCGGCCTCGGGCTGGCCAAGGCGACCGGAAAGACGCGCCGCGCCGTCGACCTCATCACCTCGGTGGCGAGCGACGCGGCGCTGGCAGTGCTCGGCGTCGAGGTCGAGGTGATCGGCGAAGAGAACCTCTGGTCGAACCGGCCCTGCGTCTTCATCATCAATCACCAGAGCAAGATCGACATGTTCCTGATGATGTACCTGATCCGTCGCGGCTTCACCGGCGTGGCGAAGAGGGAAGCGGCGAACACGCCGGGCTTCGGCACCTTCATGAGGATGGCCGACATGGCCTTCATCGACCGCGCCCACACCGGCAAGGCGATCGATGCGCTCAAGCCCGCGGTCGACCGGCTGAAGCAGGGCCTGTGCGTGGCGATCGCGCCCGAGGGCACGCGGTCCTGGTCTCCGCAAGTGGGGCCGTTCAAGAAGGGCGCCTTCCACATGGCGCGCCAGGCCGGCGTGCCGGTCGTGCCGGTCGTCATCCGCAACGCCGGCGAAGTGATGGGGCGCAACGACCAGACGATGCGTGCGGGCAAAGTGCAGGTGGCGGTGCTGGCGCCGGTGCATGTCGCCGACTGGAAGATCGAAGACATGGAAGCGCGCGTCGCCGAAGTGCGGCAGCAGTTCGTCGACACGCTCGAGCACTGGCCGGAGAAGGCGACATGAAGGCGCTGCGATGAGCCGGCCGATTCGTGTTGCCGTGCTCGGCGCGGGGTCGTGGGGCACGACCGTGGCGTCGCTGGCCGCCCGCAACGCCGAAACCGTGCTCTGGGCGCGCCGCGTCGAGACGGCCGAGCAGGTCACGCGCGAGCATCGTAACGACGCCTATCTGAAGGGCCTCGCGCTGCACCCGGCGCTGCGCGCGACGGCGCTGCTCGACGAAGCGGTATGCGATTGCGACGTCCTCGTCGTCGGCGTGCCGTCGCACAGCTTTCGCGAGACGCTGAAGGCGGTCGCGCCGTTGCTGCGTCCCTGGGTGCCGGTGCTGAGCCTGGCCAAGGGCCTGGAGCAGGGCAGCCAGCAGCGCATGACGCAGATCATTCACGAGGAGCTGCCGGGTCATCCGGCAGGGCTCCTGGCCGGTCCCAACATCGCGCGCGAAGTGCTGCAGGGTCTGGCCGCCGCCGCGGTGCTGGCGATGCCCGATGCGGAAGTCGCGCGGGCGCTGCAGCCGCTCTTCGCGAGCCCGGTATTTCGCGTCTACACCAACACCGACGTGGTCGGTTGCGAGCTCGGTGGCCCGCTGAAGAACGTGATCGCGATCTCGGCCGGCATGGCCGACGGGCTCGGCGTCGGCGAGAACACGCGGGCGATGGTCATCACGCGCGGGCTCGCCGAGATCACGCGGCTCGGCGTCGCCCTCGGCGGCGCGCACGAGACCTTCTCGGGGTTGACCGGACTGGGCGACCTGCTCACCACCTGCATGAGCCCGCTGTCGCGCAACCGCCAGGTCGGCGAGCAGTTCGCGAAGGGACGCAAGACCGCCGAGATCGTCGCCTCGATGAACATGGTGGCCGAGGGTATCAAGACGAGCGGCGTCGTCATGGAGCTGGCCGCGAAGCTCGGCATCGAGATGCCGATCGCCGCCGAAGTCGCCGCAGTGGTCGAGGGCGAGCGCGGCGCGGTCGAGGCCTTCCGCGGCCTGCGCCGCCTGGCCCCGGGCGCCGAGCGAGGTGTCGCATGAGCCGCCGAAACCTTCCTGCAACGACGGCCGTGTCGCGCAACGCGAACGCCACGCCGACGAGCAAATCCCTGGAGAAGCGAAGCCCGATGGCCAAGACGCAATCGATCGACGACAGCGTGCTCGCCGAGCTGCGAAAGTGGGGCGGGCCCGCCGAGATGAGCGCGTTCGAGTCGCTGATGTGGCTGGCCGAGGCCGACCCGCGGCTGCGCTCGACGACGACCTCGGTGCTCACCCTCGATCTTGAGCCGGAATGGGATCGATTCCTGGCCGATCATCAGTGGCTGGTCGACGCGGTGCCGCGCTTTCGCCAGCGCGTCGTCGTGCCGTCGTTCGGCGTCGGCAACCCGACCTGGGTCGACGATCCCGATTTCGAGCTGTCGTACCACGTGCGCCGCCATCGCCTGCCCGCGCCCGGTAGCGAACGCCAGCTCATGGATGCCGCCGCCATCCTAGCCATGACGCCGTTCGATCGCGCCAAGCCGCCATGGGAAGCGACGTTGTTCGAGGGCCTCGAAGGCGGCCGCGCCGCCTATGTGCTGAAGCTCCACCACGCCGTCTCCGACGGCCTCGGCATCATGCAGTTGCTGAGCCGCGTCTTCACGCGCGACCGTGCCCCGGTAGCGCGGCCCAAGCCGCCGGCGCGTGATCGCGGCCGGGGCCGCGTCGTCACGCCGATGGGGCTCGGCCTGAAGGCGCTGGCGAGCGGACTCACCGCGTTGCCGCGCAGCGCGAGCGACGCGGCTTCGGCCCTGGCGCGCCACGCTGGGAATCTGGTGAGCGATCTCGAAGCGACGCAGGAATCGCTCGGCTACCTGAGCTCGGCCAGGCGCATGGTCGGCAACAAGCCCGTCGCCGGCTCACCACTGTTTCGCCGGCGCAGCCTCTCGTGGCGCTTCGACACCATCGAGCTGCCGCTCGCCGACTTCAAGGCCGCGGCCAAGGTGCTCGAGGGTTCGGTCAACGACTGCTTCCTCTCCGGACTGATCGGCGGCTTTCGCCGCTACCACGAAGAGATGGGCGTCCCGGTGACCGAGATGCCGGTCGGCTTTCCGATCAGCCTGCGTACCGGCGACGACCCGATGGGCGGCAACAAGTTCGCCGGCTCGCAGTACGACGCGCCGGTCGCCGAGAAAGACCCGGTCGAGCGCATCCGCCACATCCAGCGGTTCGTGCGCGAGACGCGGGCCGAGCCGGCGCTCGACGTCATGATCCGCCTGACACCGGTGCTGACGCGCCTGCCGATGGCGGCGGTGACGCGCCTGATGGCCGGCTTCACGGCGGCGCAGGACGCGCAGATCAGCAACATCCCCGGCATTCCGTTCGCGGTCTTCCTTGCCGGCGCCGAGGTCACGCATTACTGGCCGTTCGCGCCGGCGCCCGGCTGCGGAATGATGATCGCCATGCTCTCGCACAACGGCCGGTGCTGCGTCGGCATCAACAGCGACGCCGCCGCCGTCACCGAGCCGGAGCTGCTCGTGCAGTGCCTGCGCGAAGGCCTCGACGAGGTGCTCGCGCTCGGACGACCCGACAAGAATAAATCGATCGCCAAGAGCGCGCCGGCCCGCAAGCCGGCGCGCAAGACCTCCAAGCCAACCAGGAAAGCCAAATGACCACCAACAGCGAAACCATCATGGAGGGCGCCGAGCCCTTCTTCTTCCCGGGCAACGACATCGGCGTGCTCGTCTGCCACGGCTTCACCGGGACGACGCAGAGCATGCGCGGCCTCGGCAAGCACCTGAACGGCGCCGGCTACACCGTGATCGGGCCGCGCCTCGCCGGCCACGGCGTCTCGCCGCAGGCGATGGCCAAGACGACGGCCGCCGACTGGATCGCGTCGGTCGACGAGGCGCTGGCCGAGCTGAAGAAGACCTGCAAGCAGATCTTCATCACCGGCCTGTCGATGGGCGGCACGCTGACGCTCTACACCGCCGCCAAGCACGGCGACGTGATCAAGGGCGCGATCTCGATCAACGGCATCGTCCAGGTCGACATCCCCGACCTGGCCGGGCTGGCGCTCGATACGGCTGTGCCGGAAATGATTCCGGGCGTCGGCTCCGACATCAAGGATCCGAACTCCAAGGAGCTGGCTTACGCCGAGCTGCCGGTGGCGGCGATCCGCCAGATCTACGTGCTGGCGGCGGTGACGCGCGACCTGCTGCCGCGCATCAAGTGCCCGACCCTGGTGATCCAGTCGCGCGACGACCACGTCGTCAATCCGCGCAACGGGCCGCGCATCGTGCGGCTGGTCGGCGCGAGCCGGGTCGAGCTGCTGTGGCTGGACAACTCCTTCCATGTCGCCACGCTCGACAACGACAAGGACCTGATCTCGCAGCGCACCGCGGCCTTCATCAAGTCGATCGCCGGGCGCTGAGGGTAGCGGCCCTTAGAATGTACGCATCCTTACAGTAATGGACGCCTCCTCTGTCCCCATCGCAATGGCCGCCGAACCGCACACCGTCGATTGGGAACTGCGCCTCGGGTTCCTGATTCACGACGTGTCGCGGCTGCGGCGCAGTGCCTTCGACCGCTGCCTGAAGCCGCTCAACGTCACCCGCTCGCAGTGGTGGGTGCTGGCCTACCTCTCGCGCGAGGACGGCATGACGCAGTCGCAACTGGCCGAGGAGCTCGACCTCGGCAAGGTGGCGGTGGGCGGACTGATCGATCGGCTCGAGAAGGCGGGCCTCTTGCGGCGCGATGCCGACCCCAGCGACCGGCGCATCAACCGCATCTTTCTCGAGCCCAAGAGCAAGCAGCTGATCGCTCGCATGCGCAAGGTCAGCCATCGCCTGAACGAGCAGATCCTCGACGGCCTGGCCGATCCCAAGCTCGAGGCCGCGGCGACGACGCTCGACGCGATGAAGCGCAACCTGCTCACCTACCTGCAGACGAGCGACGCCTGACCGGCGTCCCTCGGGAGACATCGCGATGGTTCTGACCGACGACCAGAAGGCGCTGCAGGAATCGGCGCGCCGCTTCGCCCGCGAGCGGCTCCTGCCCGACTACCAGAAGCGCGAAAAGCTCGGCGTGCTCGATCGCGGCCTGATCTCCGAGATGGGCCGGCTCGGCCTGCTTGGCGCCGACCTGCCGGAAGAGCTGGGCGGCATGGGCGTCGATGCGGTGACCACCGGCCTGATCGCCGAGGAGCTGGCCTACGGCGACTTCAACGTCAGCGCCGTGCCGGTCGGCATCTCGCTCAACGGCGCCATCCTGATCCGTCACGCCCAGCCCAAGGTCTACAAGGAGTGGGTGCCGCGCATGACCCGCGGCGACGCCATCGTCGCCATCTGCCTGACCGAGCCGCGCGGGGGCTCGGATGCGAGCAACCTGCAGTTGAAGGCGCGTCGTGTCTCCGATGCTTCCGGCGACCACTACGTTGTCAACGGCGAGAAGACCTCGATCACCTTCGCCGACCGCGCCGACGCCTACCTGATCTTCGCCCGCACCGGCCGGCCCGACGAAGGCGCCAAGGGCGTCACCGCGCTGTTCATCCCCGGCGACACGCCGGGTATCTCGCGCACCTGTTTCGACGACGTCGGCAGCGCCATCATCGGCCGCGGCTCGGTCTTCTTCGACGACGTGCGCGTGCCGGTCGACCATCGCCTCGGCGATGAAGGCAAGGGCTTCTCGCAAGTGATGCAGGGCTTCGACTACAGCCGCGCGCTGATCGCCTTGCAGTGCTGCGGCGCGGCGCAGGCCTCCCTCGACGAAGCCTGGGCTTATGCCAAGGAGCGTGAGGCCTTCGGTCGGCCGATCGGCCAGTTCCAGGGCGTCAGCTTTCCGCTCGCCGAGGGCGACTCGCACATCGCGGCGGTGCGCCAGCTTTCGTACCACGCGCTGGCGATGCGCGACGCCGGATTGCCGCACACGGCCGAAGCGGCGATGGTCAAGTGGATGGGGCCGAAGACCGCCTTCGACGTCATCCACCAGTGCCTGCTGACCTTCGGCCACTACGGCTGGTCGAAGGACCTGCCGCATCAGCAGCGCCTGCGCGACGTGATGGGGCTCGAGATCGGCGACGGCACCGCCGGCGTGATGAAGATGATCATCGCGCGTGAACGGATCGGCCGCGCCGCGATACAGCACTGAGCGCGAAGGCCGGCACGTGAACACGATCGGCGACGAAGCGGCGCTGGCCGTCAAGGTCTCGGGCTACCTGGCCGGTCAGGTCGGCCACGCGGTACAGGTCGGCACGGTGCGCCGCTTTCCGGTCGGCTTTTCCTGGCTGACCTATGCGGTGCCGGTGACCGGCCTGAAGGGCGGCAGCGACACCGAAGAGCTGATCCTGCGCCTCGGCCCCGACTATGGCCTGTTCGCACCCTACAGCGCCGACCCGCAGGCCCTGGCCATGCGATCGCTCGAAGGCAGCGCCGTGCCGCTGCCGCGCGCCTACTGGAGCAGCGACGACCCGGCGATCTTCGGCGCGCCCTTCCTGTTCTGCGAAAAGGTGTCGGGCGACGCGGTCGTTCCCTGGGTCTCGGCCAACGAGCCGGGGCTCGAAGAGGGCTACCGCAAGCAACTGGCCGCGGAGTTCATCGACGTGCTGGCCGCGCTGCATCGCGTCGACTGGCGCGACAAGCCGATCGCCGCGCTCGCCGGCGGCATCACAGTCGAGAACGCCGCGCTCGTCAACGTCGAGTACTGGGAGACGCAAATCGGCCGCTGGGCGATGCGCTCGTACCCGCTCGCCGAATGGGGCATCCGCTGGCTGAAGGCGCACTGCCCGGTGGCGCCGCGCGTCGCCATCGTCCATGGCGACTACCGCACCGGCAACTTCCTCGAGGTCGGCGGCCACATCACCTCGATCCTCGACTGGGAGCTCGTGCACCTGGGCGATCCGCATGAAGACCTGGGTTGGGCCAGCCTGCCGATGTACATGGGCGGCAGCAAGCTGATCAGCCGGCTCGCCGAGCCCGACTGGTTCTATTCGCGCTACAGCGAGAAGGCGGGATTTCAGGTCTCGATGGCGTCGGTTCGCTACTACCAGGCGCTGTCGCTGCTCAAGCTTGCCGCGACGCACATGGCGGCGGCGCGCTGCTTCGAGGAAGGGCGCTTCAACGACATGCGCATGCCGGCGATGGGCAGCCAGATCGCGACCGCGCTGCGCCAGATGGAAAAGACGATCGAGGCCGCGCCATGAACAATTCCTTCGGCCGCATCATCGACGGCATGTGCGCGACATTGCGCAGCGAGGTGCTGACCCGCCTCGACGACGAGTTCGCGCGCGGCCAGGTGTTCGGCGTCATCAACCTGCTCAACACCTTCAAGGTGCGGGCCGACTGGTCGGCGGGATTCCTGCTCGAGCAGATCGATGCGCAGCGTGCCGCGCTCGATGGCGTGGCGACGCTGATCGAAGGCCAGCCTTCGGCCGCATCGGTGCCGGCATTGCCGGCCGGCGCAGTGCCGCGGCCGGTGCCGATCTCCGAGCTGTTGGCGACGCGCGAGGCCGCCAATCTCGCCATCGCGGCGCTGCTCGGCTGGCTCGACACGCAGCGATCGTCGCTGTCGCCCGAGCTGGCGAGCGGCATCGAAGCGAAGCTGCGCGCGGCGATGCGGGCCGAGACCAGCATCGAGCTGAAGAACTCGCCGCGACCGTTGTTCGCGGAGATGTCGAGCGGGTCGGAAGCCTGATCCGGGTCCGGATCGGCGCGGCGGCGCGCCGCTGGGGCGCGGCCGGCACGACGCCAGGACCCGGGTCGAGGATCAGGTGCCTGCGCAGGCCGCCCGCAGCTTCAGCAGCGCGTAGACGGTGTCGAGCGTCGGCGTCGGCGATTCGGCGAGCTCGCGCATCGACTCGATCGAATCGACCAGAACGTCGAGTTCCAGCGCGCGGCCGCGCTCGAGGTCCTGCAGCATCGACATTTTGTGTGCGCCGGCTCTTTGCGCCGCGTCGATGCGCTGGTCGATCGAGATCGGCATTCGCTCGACGCCAAGGCGGTTCGCGAGCGCGTCGGCTTCGCTCATCATGCGGCGGACGATGGCGACGATCTCGGGCCGTGCGTTCAGCTCGGCGAGCGTTGCCAGCGTCAAGGTGGCAACCGGGTTCCAGCACAGGCTGCTGATCATCTTGGCCCAGATCCAGGCCCGGATGTCGGGTACGACCGGGGCATCGAGCCCGGCCCCGGCGAAGGCAGCCGCGAGCCGCATCAGCCGGGCGCTGCTCGAGCCGTCGGGTTCGCCGATCGGGAAGCGCGAGAGGCTGCCGTCGTGGTGGATCACCCCGGGCGCGGTGACTTCAGAGGCGACCCAGTAGACGCAGCCGATCACGCGCTCGGGTGCGATGGCGCGCCACTGGCGGCCCTGCGGGTCCAGCCGTTCGATCCGACGGTCGAGGAACGGTCCCGGCAGCGCGTGGAAGTACCAGTAGGGAATGCCGGTCGTCGGCGGCAACACGGCGGTGTGCGGTCCGAGCAGCGGCGCCATGCCATCGAGCGCGGCCGTCACCTGATGCGACTTGAGGGCGACGATGACGAAGTCCTGGATGCCCAGATCGGCCGCGTTGTCGGTGGCGACCACGCGGGCACGCATTTCGCCGCGCGGCGATTCGATCACCAGGCCATTGCGCCGGATGGCCGCCAGATGCTCGCCGCGCGCAATCACGCTGACGTCGACGCCGTCGTTCTGCGCGAGGTGAGTCGCGAGATAGCCACCGATTGCGCCGGCGCCGAAAATGCAGATCTTCATGAGGGTCCGGGGGCGTCAGTAGGTGGCCCGACCTCCGGAAAGATCGAACGTGAACCCGGTCGTGAACGAGCACTCCTCGGACGCCAGCCAGGACACCATCGCGGCGGCTTCATCGGGCCGGCCCATGCGGCGCATCGGGATCTTTTCCAGGGCGATCTTCATCGCCTCGGGAGCGAGGGCGATCGTCGCCTGGGCGAGCGGCGTGTCGAACAAGGTCGGCGCGATGGCGTTGACCGTGACGCCGGTCAAAGCCAGTTCCTTCGCCAGGCTCTTGGTGAACGCGATCACGCCGGCCTTGGCGGCCGAATAGGCGGCCTGCGAGGCGTTGCCTTCCTTGCCGGCCATCGACGAGGCAGTGATGATGCGGCCGTAGCCGTGCGCGACCATGCCCGGCCCGAACGCCCGACAGCAATAGAAGACGCCGTTCAGGTTCAAGGCGATGCTGTCGTGCCAGGCCTGCAGCGGCATGGTCAGCGCCGGGCCCGTTTCGGTGGCGCCCGCGCAGTTGAACAAGATGTCGACCTTGCCGTGCCGGGCAAGTGTTTGCTGCGAAGCAGCCTCGACGGCGTCCCAGCTCGCAACGTCGACGGCCTGCACCATGACCGGGCCCAAGGCCGCGAGTGCGAGCCGTGCGCCATCGAGCTTCACGGGATCGCGGCCCCACAGTTCGACGGTCGCGCCGGAGCGCAGGAAGCGCTCGGCGCTGGCGTAGCCGATGCCGCTGCCGCCACCGGTCACCACCGCGACCCGGCCGGCAAGATCGATCTGATTCATGGCACCTCTCTCCCGGTTCAGGGGCCGGCCCGCGAGCCGCCGGCTCTGCGACGGCTCACGTTAGTGCACAGGCCTATGAATGGCATCGGGGATGGCCCTCGGTCCCCTGCGGTCGTGGAGGAAAGCCCGCTTGACACCGATCGTGTGCCTGCGTACGGTACTCATCCATACTTGCTGGGACCCATGAACCCGCTGCCGAACGGACTGATCGTCGTTGCCAAGCGCGAGTGTCCGACCTGCGTGCTGGTCGAGCCGCTGTTGCGCCAGCTCGCCGATGGCGGCACGCCGCTGACCGTCTATTCGCAGGACGACCCGGGCTATGCGGCCGGCGCCGGCCGCGTCATTCACGACGACACCCTCGAGGCCTCGTATCGCCTGGCCATCGAGATCGTGCCGACCTTGATCAGGGTCGAAGGCGGACGCGAGGTCGAGCGCACTTACGGCTGGCATCGCGGCGACTGGCAGCGCATCACCGGCCGCGCCGAGCTCGGCCGCGACCTGCCTGAGTTGCGCCCGGGCTGCGGCTCGAAGACGCTTGAACCCGGCATCGTCGAAGACCTGACGATCCGCTTCGGCGACACCGGCCTGGCCTCGCGCAAGATCGAGATCGGCGATGCCGAAGACCCGATCGAGGCCTGCTACGAACGCGGCTGGAGCGACGGCATGCCGGTCGTTCCGCCGACCCAGGCGCGCGTGCTGCGGATGCTCCAGGGCACGACCCGCCAACCCGGCGAATTGCTCGGCCTGGCGCCGCCCGACCTCGCGCCATGCACGGTCGAGAAGGTCGCCATCAATGCCGTGATGGCAGGGTGCAAACCCGAGTACATGCCGGTAGTGCTGGCGGCAGTCGAGGCCGCCCTGAACGACAAGTTCGCAATGCACGGCCTGCTCTGCACGACGATGTTCGGCGGGCCCGTGGTCATCGTCAACGGCCCGATCGTGCGCCGGATCGGCATGAATTCCGGCGTCAACGCGCTCGGCCAGGGCAACCGCGCGAACGCCTCGATCGGGCGCGCGCTGCAGCTCGTGATTCGCAACGTCGGCGGCGGCCGGCCCGGCGAGATCGACCGTTCGGCGCTGGGCACGCCGGGCAAATACAGCTTCTGTTTCGCCGAAGCCGAAGACAGTGCATGGGAGCCGCTCTCGGTCGAGCGCGGCCACGCGCCCGGCACGTCGACGGTGACGGTCTTCGCCGGCGAAGGGGTGCAGGGGATCGTCGACCAGAAGTCGCGCACACCCGAGTCGCTGGCACGCAGCTACGCGCTCTGCCTGCGCGCGGTCTACCACCCGAAGCTCGCCAGGATGGGGGACGTTCTGCTCGTCGTCGCCCCGGATCATTGCCGGGTCTTTCTCGAGGCCGGCTGGTCGAAGGCGCGCTTGCGCGACGAGCTGATGGCGCTGCTGGAGCTGCCGACGGTCCAGATGGTCGCCGGCGCACAAGGCATCGCCGAAGGCATCCCGGCCGACTACCCGGCCGCAACGATCGCGAAGTTCAACCCCGGCGGCATCCTCATCGTCCGGGCCGGTGGCAGCGCCGGCCTCTTTTCCGCCATCATTGCCGGTTGGGGCGCGTCCGGCGAGATGGGTTCCACACCGGTTTCGAAGGAGATCACCGCATGACGACTCATTCCGTTCTGCTCGACCCGACGGCCGAGCGAGCGCCGACCGCGCGCGCCCGGCAGGCCCGGCCGGCTTCGTTCGACGGCCTCACGGTCGGCATCCTCGACATCTCGAAATCCCGCGGCGATGTCTTCCTCGACCGCATCGCGACCCGCCTTGGCGAGCGCGGCATCGGCGTCAGGCGCTATCGAAAGCCGACCTTCGCGCGCCCGGCGCCGAACGCGCTGAAGCAGCAGATCGTGGCCGAGTGCCACCTCCTCATCGAAGGCCTGGCCGACTGAGGATCGTGCACGTCGTGCTGTATGCATGACATCGCAGATCTCGAAGGCCGTGGCATCCCGGGTGTCGGCGTTGCGACCACCGAATTCGTCCAGGCGGCGGCGAGCCAGTCGAAGTCGCTCGGGTTCGATCCGGCGCTCGTCTTCGTCGCGCATCCGATCCAGGACCGCAGCGACGCCGAATTGCGGGCGCTGGCCGATCAGGCGCTGGACCAGCTTCTCGAGGCGCTTTCGGCTTCCTGAAGCGGGCGGGCGGGGCCTGTGACCCTGGACCCCGCCGGCGCGCCCGCGACGCACCTGCCTGCCGTCGATCGTGTGCTCGGCTGGGCGCCGGTCGCGGCGCTTGTTGCGCTGCACGGACGCAGCGCCGTGCTCGAGGCGGTGCGCGCCGAGCTCGCCGCGCGGCGCGTGGTGCAGCGGCAAGCTGGGGAAATGCAGGTCCCGATCGACGAAGGCGCGCTCGCCGACGCCGTGGCGGCAAGTGTCGAAGCCGCGCAGGCACCATCGCTGCGCAAGGTCTTCAACCTGACCGGCACGGTGCTGCATACGAACCTCGGTCGCGCCCCGCTGCCGCAGCAGGCGCTCGATGCGATCGCCGAAGTCGCGGCAGGCGCCTCCAACCTCGAGTTCGACCTCGCGACCGGCCGCCGCGGCGACCGCGACGACCATGTAGACCCCTGGCTGCGGCGGCTGACCGGCGCCGCCGCGGCGACCGTCGTCAACAACAACGCCGCCGCGTTGCTGCTCGTTCTCAACACGCTCGCCGCGCGCAAGGAGGTGCTGGTGTCGCGCGGCGAGCTGATCGAGATCGGCGGCGGCTTCCGGTTGCCTCAGGTCATGGCGCGGGCCGGCTGCCGGCTGGTCGAAGTGGGCACGACGAACCGCACACATCTGGCTGATTTCGCCGACGCGATCTCGCCGAAGACGGCGTTGCTGCTGAAGGTGCACACCAGCAACTACGAGGTCCGCGGCTTCACCGCGGCGGCCGACCCCCGCGCGCTCGCCGCGCTCGCGAAAGCCCGCGGCGTGCCGTTCGTGGTCGACCTCGGCAGCGGTGCGCTGGTCGACCTGGCGCGCTTCGGCCTGCCGCACGAGCCGACGCCCGCCGAAGCCCTTGCCGAGGGCGCCGACCTCGCCACGTTCAGCGGCGACAAGCTGCTCGGCGGCCCGCAGGCCGGCATGGTGGTCGGGCGTGCCGACCTCGTCGCCGCGATCCGCCGCAACCCGATGAAGCGCGCTATGCGCTGCGACAAGCTCACCCTCGCCGCGCTCGGTGCGGTGCTGCCGCTCTACGCCGACCCCGAGCGCCTGCCCGAGCACCTGCCGGCGTTGCGCTGGCTGACACGGCCGGCGGCCGGGATCGCGGCCGCCGCCGAACGGCTGGCGCCGGCCGTGGCCGCATGGCTCGGATCTTCGGCGGGCGTCGAGGTGGTCGTAGTGCAGAGCCAGATCGGCAGCGGCTCGCTGCCGGTCGACCTGCTGCCGAGCTTCGCGCTGCGCATCGCCCCTGCCACTGGCAAGCGCGGCTCGGGGCGCGCGCTCGAGGCGCTCGCGGCGGCGTTGCGAGGGCTTGCGATACCGGTCGTCGGAAGGATCGCCAACGGCGGCCTCTTGCTCGACCTGCGCTGCCTCGCGAGCGCCGACGACGAGACCGCGTTCCGCGAACTTTTCACCCCCGCCGCGACGCCGTGATCGTCGCGACCGCGGGCCACGTCGATCATGGCAAGACCAGCCTCGTCAAGGCACTGACCGGAACCGACACCGACCAGCTCGCCGAGGAGAAGCGGCGCGGCCTGTCGATCGATCTCGGCTTCGCGCATGCCGATCTGGGCGGCGACGCGCCGATCGGCTTCATCGACGTGCCCGGGCACGAGCGCTTCATCCGCAACATGGTCGCCGGGGTCGCCAGCATCGACCTGGCCCTGCTCGTGGTGGCGGCCGACGACGGGCCGATGCCGCAGACCGTCGAACACCTGGCGATCCTCGAATGGCTCGGCGTGCCGCGCTGCGCGGTGGCGCTCACCAAAGTCGATCGGGTGCCGGCCGAGCGCGTCGTCGAGGCCGGTCGCGAGATCGAGGCGTTGCTCGCGCCGGGGCCTTTTCGCGGGGCGCTGATTTTTCCGGTCGTCGCGACGACTGGCGCCGGTCTCGATGGCCTGCACGCGCATTTGCGCAGCGCCGCTGCGTCGTGCATGGAGCCGCTCCTCACCGGCCACTTCCGCCTCGCGGTCGACCGGAGCTTCACGCTCGCCGGCGCCGGCCTCGTCGTTACCGGCGCGGTGGTCGCCGGCCGGGCTCGCATCGGCGACGCCCTCGTCATCACGCCGCACGGGACGGCGGTGCGGTTGCGCAGCATCCAGACGCACGGCCAGCCGGTGACCGAAGCGCGACGCGGCCAGCGCTGCGCGCTCAACCTCGCCGGGGCCGGGCTGAAGCGCGAGTCGGTCGAGCGCGGCGACTGGGTCGTCGCGCCGGCCGCGCATGCCCCGACCGACCGGCTCGACGTTCGGCTCGGCGCTTCGCAGGCCCTCGCGAAGGCCCTGCGGCACGATACCGTCCTGCAGGTTCACCTAGCCGCCGCGACCGTGCCGGCCCGCATCGCCACGTTGGAAGGCCGGGCGATCGAACCGGGTCGCGAAGGCTTCGCGCAGCTGGTGCTGGAACGGCCGATCGCTGCGCTGCACGGCGACCGGTTCATCGTCCGCGACGCGGCCGGAAACCGCACGCTCGGGGGCGGCCACGTCATCGATCCGTTCGGCTGGCCACGCGGTCGCGCGCGGCCGGCGCGGCTCGAGCAGCTCGCCGCGCTGATGCAGCCAGACGCCGCAACCGCGCTCGCGTCGCTTCTCGAGGCCGCTAGCGACGGCATCGACTTCGCCCGCTTCATGCAGGCGCGCAATATGACCCGCGCCGAGGCCGATCCGTCGCTGCAGCGGCTGCGTGCGCTGGCCATCGACATGCGCAAGGGTGCTTCGATGCTGCTCGCTCAGGCCGACGACGGCGCCGCGCTGCTCGCGATCTCTTTGGCGCATTGGCAAGCGCTGCGGCAGCGCAGCCTTGCGCAGGTCGATGCCGTGCATGCCGCAGAACCGGACCGCCTCGGTCTCACTGAAGCGTTGCTCGCGCGCTCGCTCGGCCGGCGCGAGGTCGAGCCGTTGCTGCGCGCCTTGCTTCGCTCGCTGGTCGACGAAGGCGAGCTGATCCGCGACGGCTTCTGCCTGCGTCGGCCCACGCATGTGCCGCGCATGTCAGCCGGCGACCGCGAGCGGCTCGACCGGCTCCGCGCGGTCCTGACCGCAGCGGGCTTGCGCCCGCCGATCGTCGGCGAGCTCGCGGCGACGCTGGGCGTCGAGCCGCCGGAGCTGCTGGGGCACCTGGGCGACCTGGCGCGGCGCGGTCATCTCGTGCAGGTCGCGAGGAACCGCTTCTTCCTGCCGGAGGCGGTGCTCGAGCTGGCCCGCATCGCCGCCGAGCTCGCCGCCGCGTCGGTCGATCACCGCTTCGGCGCCGCGGCCTACCGCGACCGCAGCGGCCTCGGCCGCAACCTGACGATCGAGGTCCTCGAATTCCTCGACCGCGCCGGGGTCACGCGGTTCGAGGGCGGCCGGCGCCGCATGGCTGAAGCCGTGGTACCGTGAAGTCACGGAAAAGAAGCGCATCCCGGTGGGGCGCCCGGTCTTCAAAACCGGCGAGACGCGTCCGCGTGTCTGGTGGGTTCGACTCCCACTCTTTTCCGCCGCTCCACTCCGAAGGGCCCGCCATGTTGCTGCGTTCTCCCCATGTTTCGAGAAACGAGTTCGAAGCCGGCACCGGCTGGCACCTGAAACCCGAGGGCGCTTGCCAGGGTGACGTGTGCATTCCGCTGTCGCAGCCGGCCGGCGATCCGGTCGACGTCGCACGCGTGGCCGCCGACATCGGCATGCCGCTGGTCGCGGCGCCGGAATACGGACTCTGGGCGCTCGGCCCGGCCTCGATCGGTTCGCGCGCGCTGGCCAGCGCCGAAGCGCCGGATCTGCGCCTGCCCGACCTGGACGGCCATGAATTCCGGCTGTCGAGCCTGCGCGGGCAGAAGGTCCTGCTCTTCGCCTGGGCGCCGTACTGAGGCTGTTCCCAAGACCTGTCCGTGTGGCAGGCATTGCGGAACGAACTTCATCCGAAGGGCCTCGAGCTTGTCACGGTGGGTCTCGACACGCTCGGTGGTGCGGGTTGCCGCGCGTTCATCGAAGCGGCAAAGCCTGAACATCCGTCGCTGATCGACCGACATCACGTGCTCGCCGAGTTGTTCGGCGTGATCAACATCCCGAGCAGCGT
>JANMCC010000136.1:0-2494 GCA_031360885.1 Burkholderiales bacterium
CGCCCATCACCGGGCCGAGGATGAACCCGAGACCGAACATCGCGCCGAGCATGCCGAAGCGCTTGGCGCGCTGCTCGGGCTCGGTGATGTCGGCGACATAGGCGTTGGCGACCGAGGCGTTCGACTGCATCGCGCCGCTGAACAGGCGCACCACGATCAGCATCCACAGCTCGGTGGCGAGCGCGGTGACGAAGAAGCTGAGCGAGAGCGCGCAGAAGCCGACCAGCAGCACCGGCCGACGACCGTATTTGTCGGAGAGCGCGCCGAGCAGCGGCGAGGTGAAGAAGTTGGCGATGCTGAAGGCGAAGGTTACCGCCCCGTACCACCACGCCTGCTCGGTCTGCGACGTGGTGAAGCCGCCGACCAGCGCCGGCAGCACCGGCACGATCAGGCCGATCGACACCATGTCGATCAGCACCGTGATCATGATGAACGGCATCGCCGCGGTGCGGGCGATCACTGGAGCTGGGCCGGCCGTCATGCTCACGCGAGGTCTGGGAGCGTCAGTACCGGCACTGCATTGGCCAAAGCGGCGCGTGCCAGTGCGCGGTCCGCGGTCAGAAGAGGAATCTGCAACGAGACCGCCAGCCGAAGGTAGGCGGCGTCATACAGGGACAGACCATGCTCGAGAGCGATCGGCAGTGCCGACGCCGCCTGCGCAGGCTCCGGCGCAAGCAGTTCGATCCTCGAGCGGATCGAGTCGACCGCGCTCCACGCCAGCAGAGCATCGGCGACGCTCAACCGGCGCCGCTTGACCGAGTTGGCGACGATGTTTCCGCACTCCCAAAGCCATAACTCCGGAGCGTGCAGAACGAGGGTTCCCCGACGCATGAGCGCATACGCGTTGTCGGACGCCTCGCTCGCTTCGTCGGGCAGGAACCAGGCGGCGGCGATCGAAGCATCAAGCACCGCGACGACAGCCGTCATTCGCGGCCTTCATCGCGAAGCTCCTTCCAGCCGGGCCCCGGCTTCACCCGCGAGCGGAGCTCTCGCAAAGCCTCGAGCTCACGCTGGATCTGCTCTTCAGGGACTACGGCGCCTTTGACCGGCAGCATGCGCACGATTTCCTTGCCGTGCCGGGTGATGCGCACCTCTTCCCCCGCCTCGACTGCGTCGATCAGCTGCGAGAAATTCTGTTTCGCTTCGAAGATGCCCGCTGTTCGCATGTTCTATCCAGAAGTTTCCAAGAACTGGACAGGATTATAGGCTCAAGCCTCATTCGGCGCGGTAGTTCGGGGCTTCCTTCGTGATCTGCACGTCGTGGACATGGCTCTCGCGCATGCCCGAGGACGTGATCTCGACGAACTCGGCCTTCTCGTGCATCTCGGCGATGCTGGCGCAGCCGCAGTAGTGCATCGAGGCGCGCAGCCCGCCGCCCATCTGGAAGATGATGCCGACCACCGAGCCCTTGTACGGCACCTGGCCCTCGATCCCTTCGGGCACCAGCTTGGCGCCGCCCACCGAACCGGCGGCGCTGGCCTCGCCTTCCTGGAAGTAGCGGTCGGCCGAGCCCTGCTGCATCGCGCCGATCGAGCCCATGCCGCGGTAGCTCTTGTAGGTGCGGCCCTGGTAGAGGATCACCTCGCCCGGCGCTTCCTCGGTGCCGGCGAAGGCCCCGCCCATCATCACGGTGTCCGCGCCAGCGGCGATCGCCTTGGCGAGATCGCCGGAGAAGCGCACGCCGCCGTCGGCGATGAGCGGAACACCGCTGCCGGCGATCGCCTTGGCGACCGCGTCGATCGCCATGATCTGCGGCACGCCGACGCCGGTGACGATGCGCGTGGTGCAGATCGAGCCGGGGCCGATGCCGATCTTGACCGCGTCGGCGCCGGCCTCGACCAGCGCCTTGGCCGCCGCGCCGGTGGCGATGTTGCCGGCGATCACGTCGACGCCGGGGAAGTTGCGCTTGACCCAGCGCACCCGCTCGACCACGCCCTGGCTGTGGCCATGCGCGGTGTCGACGACGAGCGCGTCGACTCCGGCCGCCACCAGCAGCTCGGCGCGCTCCTCGGTGCCCTCGCCGACGCCGATCGCTGCGCCGACGCGGAGCTTGCCGACCGCGTCGCGCGCCGCATTGGGAAAGCTGGTCTGCTTGGTGATGTCCTTGACGGTCATCAGGCCGCGCAGTTCGAAGGCGTCGTTGACGACGATCACGCGCTCGAGCTTTTCCTTGTGCATCAGCGCCTTGCCCTCGGCGAGCGAGGCGCCTTCGCGCACCGTCACCAGGCGCTCGCGCGGCGTCATGATGTCCCGCACCGGGGCGTCGAGCCGCGTTTCGAAACGCAGGTCACGATTGGTGACGATGCCGACGACGGTCCTGCCCTGCACCACCGGAAAGCCGGAGACGCCGCGGGCCTTGGAGAGCTCGATCACCTCGCGCACCGACATCTCGGGCGAAACCGTGAACGGGTCGCGCAGCACGCCCGATTCGTAGCGTTTCACCTTGGCGACCTCGGCCGCCTGCTGCTTGGGGCTCAGGTTCTTGTGGACGATG
>JANMCC010000137.1:0-16161 GCA_031360885.1 Burkholderiales bacterium
CCCCCACCCCCCCCGCCCGGACGGCCGTGCTGTCTGTCTGATTCGCCGGGTTAGAACATATGGCTGGTAGTGGCGGTTGGTCCAATATCTTCCTTCAGATGATGGCGGGCGACACGCCGCCGAAGATCGGGCTGCCCGTGATCGGCGAGGGGCAGCTCGAGCTTCCGTGGATGACGCAGATCGAGCTTCTGAGCTTCTCGTGGACCCTCGAGGTCAAGCACAAGGCGCCGGTCAGCAAGAGCGGGGGCTTGTTGGGCGCTGCCGCGGGCATGGCCGCCGGAGCGGTGGTCGGCAACGTGGCCGGTGCCGTCGGCGGACAGGCCGGATTGGCGGTGGCTGCTGCTGCTGCTTCCGCCGCCTCCTTCATCAAGGACTTCAAGGACATCCCGCAGATCAAGCTCGGCGTGCTCAAGATGCAGAAGCGTTTCGACATCGCTTCCGCGCGCCTCCATAGCTGCGCCGATCTCGACATCCCGATTCAATCGGCGCTGGTCTCGGTGCTGCACATCAAGCAGGGGGCGCGCTCGATCCACGAGCCCGGCTTCACCCTGCTGGCGACCAGCGGCAAGATCGAGAAGATCGAAATCAAGATGGAGAAGGGCGACAAGGGCGTCGAGGTCGTCGAGGACTTCGAGCTCCAGTTCGAGAACATCGTCGTCACGTACTCCAAGCGGCTTGGCATCGACAACATCCCGATGCCGCCTTTCGCCTACTTCAAGCCGAAGGCTCCGACCGGCGGTCCCAGCGTTCCGGGTATCTAGATGTCGAACTCAGTCGCGGAGGCGTACCTCCTGATCGTTCGCGAATCGAACGTACCGATCTTCGGCGAGGCCGTGCCGGTGCCGTTCACCGGGCAAATCGAGCTCGATTCGTGGGCGTGGGAAATCAAGAACAAGGAAGCCGACGACCGAAAGGAAAACGAGGACGACGACGACAAGAAGAAAAAGCCCGAGCCGGACAAGAAGGGAGCCGCCAAGGGCTCGGGAACCGACGCCAAGGAGAAGCTGGAACCGATCAAGCCCGACAGCCTGATCCGAGATGTCAAGGCCATCCAGGGCAAAGCCGGGATGTCGCAGGAAGCGCGCGACAAGAAGGTCCTCGAAGTGATCAAGAAGGCTGTCGCCGGCTACAACGACGATGCCGCGAGCGACGCGGACGACAAGACGAAAAGCAAGGCCGGCGAGATGGTCCTGAAGTTCGAGAAGGGCACCGATCTCGCGACGACGCCGCTGCTCTATGCGCTGGCGCGGGGCGACATCGTCCCCAAGGCCATCCTGACGCTCTTCCACCGGTCCAAGAATGCCCCGGTCACCTTGGCGATCACGATGGGCAACCTGCGGTTCACGAACTACACCGTCACCTGCGATCCCGACGACAAGATGGCGGACATCAAGGAGACGTGGGAGGCGACCTACCAGACCATCGACTGGATGTACCAGAACCGCCCGGCGGCGAGCGGTCCGAATTTCCTCACCCAGGGCACGGTCCGGGTGTTCGTGATGAAGCAGGAAGTGCTTCCGTTCTGATCCGCTCACCGCGCAGCGACTGCACACCATGCCGCTCTCCAACTATCGCGACGTCAGCACACCGCTCGGCGACGTCGGCGCCGGGTTCCAGTTCGAGTTCTTCTGCGAGAGCTGCGGCGACACCTGGAAGACGCCGTTCAAGCCCTACCGTGCCGGGCAGGCGTCGGGCTTGTTCCGCCGCTTCGGCTACCTCTTCAACGAGTTCGCGAAGATCAGCGTGATCAGCGAATACGTCTACCGTCTCGGGCGGGCCGGCGGCACGACGATCGAGGTGACCGGCTCCAAGGCGAAGACGGCCGCGCTGGAAGAGGCACAGACGATGGCGGCGCAGCGCTACGAGAAGTGCACCAACTGCCGGACGATGGTCTGCGCCAACTGCTACGACGAGGCGACCCAGCGCTGCCTGAAGTGCGACCGGGCCGAGGGCGTGGGCTCGCAGAGCGGCACCTCGGCGAGCGCGTCGTCCACCGTCTGCCCGAACTGCCAGACGCCGTCGCAGGGCGGGCGCTTCTGCCACGAGTGCGGCTTCGACATGGCGAGCACGCACAAGAGTTGTCCGTCCTGCAGCGCCACGATGCCCAGACAGGCGCGGTTCTGTACCGATTGCGGACACGGCTTCTAGCGCCGCCCCGCGGTTCGGTCCAGCCCGCCACCCCAACGAAGAGCATCAACCTCATGTCCGACCTTCGAACCGATGCCGAAGCCGCACTGCGCGCCGGGGATCCGGCCGCCGCGCTCAAGCAACTGACGGCGGCGGTCAAGGCCAAGCCGGCGGACGCCAAGCTGCGCATCTTCCTGGCCCAGCTGCTTTGCGTCGTCGGCCAGTGGGAACGGGCGCACACGCAGCTCAACGTCGTCGCCGACATGGACGCCGAGACGGTCGCGATGCGCGAAACCGTGGGCCATGCCATCCGCTGCGAGCTCATTCGCGCCAAGGTGTTCGCGGGACAACGCACGCCAATGGTCTTCGGCCAACCGGACGAGTGGCTGGCGCTGCTGATCGAGTCGCTGTTGCAGAAGGCGAAGGGCGAGACGGCGATGGCCGACGACCTGGCCGCGCGGGCCTTCGACGCGGCACCCGAAGTCTCCGGCAAGCTCGACGGCCAGGCGTTCAGCTGGATCGCCGACGCCGATTCGCGCCTCGGCCCGGTGATCGAGGCCTGCGTGAACGGCCGCTACTACTGGGTGCCGTTTTCCCGGTTGGCCAGCATCACCTTCGATCCACCGGAAGACCTGCGCGACTGCGTCTGGACGCCGGCGCAGCTGATGTTCTCGAACGGCGGCGAGACGGTCGCGCTGGTGCCGACGCGCTATCCCGGGTCGGAGTCGAGCAGCGACGGCGCGATCTGCCTGGCGCGCAAGACCGAGTGGCAGGACGCGGGCAACGAGCGCTGGTTCGGCCTCGGCCAGCGCGTGCTCGTCACCGACCTCGGCGAGCACGATCTCATGGCCGTGCGCAGCATCGAGCTCGACGACGTGCCTGCCGCTGCCGAGGCGGCATAGTGGCCGGACTCACCTCACAGGAACGACTCCAGCCGTCCCTCCTCGATCGGCTGACCGACCGGGAATCGTCAACGAGCAAGGAACCGCTCGAGGCGAAGGTGCTGAACAAGCAGCAGTTGCGCGCGGCCGTCCTGCGCGACCTGTCCTTCCTCTTCAACACGACGCGGGCCGAGCCCGATCCCGAGCGCGGCGATCCGCGCGAGGCTGCGATCTGGAAGGACGTGCCCTACGCCCGGGCCTCGGTGCTGAACTACGGCATTCCCGCGCTCTCCGGTATCTCGATGTCGCGGCATCAGTTCGCCCTGCTCGAGCTCTCGTTCAAGCAGGCGATCCTGCTGTACGAGCCGCGCATCGATCCGCGCACGCTTTCCGTGCAGATCAATCACGGCTCCGGCTTCAACTTCCAGCACAACAGCCTGCGCCTGATCATCAAGGGCCAGATGTGGAACCAGCCGGTTCCGCTCGAGTTGCTGCTCTCCGCCGATGTCGACGTCGAAACGGGCCTAGCCGCCGTTCGCGACATGCGTACCTGACCGGGCCGACGATGGATCCGCGTCTTCTTCGCTACTACAACCAGGAGCTTCGCTACCTGCGCGAGATGGGGGGCGAGTTCGCCCGCGAGTTCCCGAAGATCGCCGGCCGCCTCGGCATGGAAGGCATGGAGGTTTCCGACCCCTATGTCGAGCGCCTGATCGAGGGTTGCGCCTTCCTCGCCGCGCGCGTGCAGCTCAAGCAGGACGCCGAGTTCCCGGAGCTGGCGCAGCGGCTGATCGAGATGATCTCGCCCAACCTGGCCGCGCCCATCCCCTCGATGCTGGTGGCGCGGATCCAGTGCGCGAACGATCCCAATCTGGTCAACGGCCTGCGGATACCGCGCGGCAGTGCACTCACCGGCGCCGAGACTGCGCTGAGCCGCACCCGTTGCGAGTTCCGCACCGCGCAAGACGTCGTCCTGACGCCGCTGCGCGTCGCCAGCGCCGAATATTTTCTCAGCGCTGCCGACCTTGGCCTGTCGAACCTGCCGTTGCCGGAACGTCCGCGCAGCGGCGTGCGCATCAGGCTGGAGCTCCCGACCGGGCTGGCGTTCAACCAGCTCAAGTTCGGGGCGCTGCGCTTCTACATCGGCGGCATGCCGGACGTCGCGCTTCGGCTGCACGAGCTGATGGTCGGCGCCTGCGTCGGCCTGCTCGCCGGAACCACCGGCCGCGGCGGTGACGCAAGCCGGCAGTTCATTGCCGGAAGCGCCGTTCGCGCCGCCGGCCTTCGCGACGAGGAGGCGATGCTGCCGGTGACGCTTCGCGGTCTCGCCGGGACGCGCCTGCTGCAGGAGTACTTCGCGTTTCCGCAGCGCTTTCTCTTCATCGACATTTCCGATCTGGGCGCGGCCTTCGCCAAGGCCACGGGCAACAGCTTCGAAATCGCGCTGCTCTTCAACCGCTACGTCGCTCCGCTCGAAGGCGCTGTCGATGCGAACAACTTCCAGTTGCACTGCGTCCCGGCGATCAATCTGTTCGAGCGCCGGGCCGATCGGCTGCACCTCGACGACGGCGCCACCGCCTATCACGTCGTTCCGGAGCGCACCGCGACGCTCGATTACGAGGTGTTCGACATAGTCAATGTTCGCGGCTTCCGCGACGACGGCGAGGAGCTCGTGTTCCACCCGCTGTTTGCGGCGCCGCAAGCCGAGCCCAAGGCCGAGATCGCCTACTACAGCGCCGCGCGTGAGCCGAGGCTGCCTTCGGATCGTGGCAAGCGGGAAGGTCCGCGCTCGGGCTACGTCGGCACCGAGGTCTTCCTCTCGCTCGTGGATTCGCGCGAGCACCCCTACCGCAGTCCGGTTCGCCAGCTCGGCGTGCAGATCCGCTGCACCAATCGCGACCTGCCGCTGTTCATGCCCACGGGCCAGGCTCAGGGCGAGCTCAGCCTCAACATCACGGCGCCGATCCAGTCGATCCACATCGCGGCCGGACCGTCGCGGCCGCAGAGTGCGATGCGCGAAGGCGCGATCGCCTGGCGGCTGCTCGGCCTGCTCTCGCTCAACTACATCTCGCTGCTCGACAGCGACCCGGAGAGCGGAGCGACGGCGCTGCGCGAGATCCTGACCCTGTTCGCGCTCGGCGCCGACGTCGGCCTGAAGCGACAGATCGAGGGCGTGCGCTCGATCGGCGTTAAGCCGGTGGTGCGCCGGCATCCCGTCGCCGGGCCAATCGCCTTCAGCCGCGGACTCGAGATCCGGGTCACGGTCGACGACCTCTCGTTCGAAGGCGGCAGCGCGATCCTGCTCGGCTCGGTGCTGCACCAGTATTTCGCGCGCCATGTGTCGATGAACAGCTTTGCCCAGACCGTGCTCTCGTCGCTGACCCGGGGCGACGTGATGACCTGGACGCCACGGCTGGGCTCGAGGGCGGTGGTGTGAACGCCCCGGCCGAGCTCCCGGCGCTGACCCAGCCCGACCCGGAGGCCGAGGCCTTGTTCGCGCGCCTCGAGAAGGAGTCGTCGTCGTTCGACCTGTTCCAGGCAATGCGCCGGATCGAGTGCGCCTTCCCCGACAAGCCGCGCCTCGGCGATGCCATGCGTCCGGTCGAGGAGCCGTTCCGGTTTGCGCAGGAGGCCTCGCTCATCTTCGCGCCGTCCCCGGTCGCCGGCTTCGAACGCCCGGAGGAGGGCGCCAAGCCCCGACTGGTGCAGCGGGTGTTCGGCTTTCTCGGACCGAACGGCGCCATGCCGATCCACTTCACCGAATACGCGCGCGAGCGGCTCCTCTACAACAGCGATCGCACGTTCGGGCGTTTCCTGGACATGCTGTTGCATCGCTTCGGCCTGTTCTTCTACAGGGCCTGGGCGCGCGCGCAGCCGGTCGTCGCGCTCGACCGGCCCGACGACGCGCCGATCGTGCGCCACGTCGGCTCGCTGTTCGGGCTGATCGAGCCCGCGACCCGCGGTCGCGATGCGCTCGGCGACTTCCCCAAGTTGTTCTTCGCCGGCCGGCTGGCCCGCTCGGTGCGCGACGCCGACGGCCTGGAGGCCTGGCTGGCGCTGCAGTTCGGCGGACCCGTGCACGTCGACCAGTTCCAGGGCCACTGGATGCCGCTGAGTCGCGAGGAGCGCACCCGCCTGCAGCGCGACGGCCAGCCCGCGCTCGGCCGCGGCGCGGTGCTCGGCAAGACGGTCTGGGACGTGCAGCACAAGTTCCGCATCGTCATCGGCGCGCTGGCGTGGGAACGCTTCGCCACGCTCCTGCCCGACGGCACGGCGCTCGAGCAACTGCGCGCTCTGGTTCGGCAGTACGTGGGTTTCGAGTTCGCCTGGGATCTGCGTCTGATACTCAAGCGCGACGACGTGCCTGCCTGGACCCTGGCCGGCAGCCGCGACCGGCGCGTCGGCCGCCTCGGGCGAACCGCCTGGCTGAGCGGAGGTCGGAGCTTTCGTCGTACGGCGGATGCGGACGATCTGGTCATGAACGTGGAAAGCATCCGGCTGGGTCCGGACCGGATGGCCGCCAGCGCGGCGTGAGCCGCTCGCCTTGGCAGAACGCAAAACGAATCGAGAGAGAGGGGAATGAGGAATGAGTGAAATCAGTCGGGTCTCCCTGTTCGGCAAGCTCAACCCGCTCGTCTACAAGACGATCGAGGGAGCCACCGTCTTCTGCAAGCTGCGCGGCAATCCGTACGTCGAGCTCGTCCACTGGATGACGCAGCTGCTCGAGAACAACGCGTCCGACATCCATGCGATCGTCCGCCACTACGCGCTCGACGCCGCGGCGATGGCGCGCGACGTGACCGCGGCCCTCGACCGCTTGCCGCGCGGCTCGACCGCGCTCTCCGATTTCTCCGAGCACATCCCCGACGCGATAGAGCGCGGCTGGGTCTACGGCTCGCTGCAGTTCGGCGACGGCGCGGTGCGCAGCGGCTACCTGCTGCTCGGCATGCTGAAGACGCCGCACCTGCGCAACGCCCTGCTCGCGATCTCCAAGGAGTTCGGCAAGATCAAGGTCGACGACCTGGCCGACGACCTGGCCACCATCGTCGGCAAGACCGGCGAGCAGGGCCAGGGGCCGCAGGACGGCAGCGGCCTGTCGGGCGGCCAGCCCGGCGAAGTCTCGGGCGCGATGGCGCCGGCGGCGATGGGCAAGCAGGAGGCGATCAAGAAGTACACGATCGATCTCACCGCCAAGGCCGAGAAGGGCGAGATGGATCCGGTGACCGGCCGCGACGACGAGATCCGGCAGATCGTCGACATCCTGATGCGCCGCCGGCAGAACAACCCGATCCTCACCGGCGAAGCCGGCGTCGGCAAGACGGCGGTCGTCGAAGGCTTTGCGCAGCGGCTGGCCCGTGGCGACGTGCCGCCGCAACTGCAGGGCGTCTCGCTGCTCTCCCTCGATCTCGGCCTGCTGCAGGCAGGCGCGTCGATGAAGGGAGAGTTCGAGCAAAGGCTGCGTCAGCTGATCGACGAGGTGCAGGCCAGCCCGAAGCCGATCATCCTGTTCATCGACGAGGTCCACACCCTGGTCGGCGCCGGCGGCGCGGCCGGAACCGGCGACGCCGCCAACCTGCTCAAGCCGGCCCTGGCACGCGGCACCTTGCGCACGATCGGCGCCACGACCTGGGCCGAGTACAAGAAGCACATCGAGAAGGATCCGGCGCTGACCCGGCGCTTCCAGGTGGTGCAGATCCCCGAGCCCGACGAGCTGAAGGCCGTTCTCATGCTGCGCGGTGTCGCCACCGTGCTCGAAAAGCACCACCGGGTGCAGCTGCTCGACGAGGCGATCGAGTCGGCGGTCAAGCTCTCGCACCGCTACATTCCGGCGCGCCAGCTCCCCGACAAGGCGGTCAGCCTGCTCGACACCGCCTGCGCCCGCGTCGCCGTCAGCCAGCATGCGATTCCGGCCGAGGTCGAGGACTGCCGGCGCCGCATCGAGTCGCTCGAGATCGAGGCCGCCATCATCGATCGCGAGTCCGCGGTCGGCGTCAACATCGGCACGCGAAAGAGCGATGTCGACGAGAAGCTCGCGTTCGAGCGCGATCGCCTGGTCGGGCTCGAGAAGCGCTGGCAGGACGAGAAGGTCATCGTCGACAAGGTGCTGGCCCTGCGCGCGCAATTGCGCGGCGACGACAAGCCGGTCGACCGGCCGGCGATCGGCGAAGGCGGCGACGTCGTCAAGCCGGCGGGCACGACGCCCGAGGAGGCCGAGCCGATCGATCGCGAGAAGGTCCTGGCCGAGCTGCGCGAGGAGCAGGGCAGGCTCGAAACGTTGCAGGGCGACAAGCCGCTGATCATGCCCTCGGTCGACGCCCAGGCGGTGGCCAGCGTCGTCGCCGACTGGACCGGCATTCCGGTCGGCCGGATGGTGAAGAACGAGCTGCAGGCGATCCTGCAGCTCGGCGAGGCGCTCGGCAAGCGGGTGATCGGCCAGCAGCACGGTCTCGACATGATCGCGCGGCGGATCCAGACCTCGCGCGCCCGGCTCGACAACCCGAACAAGCCGATCGGCGTGTTCATGCTCTGCGGCACCTCCGGCGTCGGCAAGACCGAGACCGCGCTGGCCCTGGCCGAGGCGCTCTACGGCGGCGAGCAGAACGTCATCACCATCAACATGAGCGAGTTCCAGGAGGCGCACACCGTCTCGTCGCTCAAGGGCGCGCCGCCGGGCTACGTCGGCTACGGCGAGGGCGGCATCCTGACCGAGGCGGTGCGCCGCCGACCCTATAGCGTGGTCCTGCTCGACGAGGTGGAAAAGGCCCACCCCGACGTGCACGAGCTGTTCTTCCAGGTCTTCGACAAGGGCCGCATGGAAGACGGCGAAGGCCGGATGATCGACTTCAAGAACACGATCATCCTGCTCACGTCGAACGCCGGCTCCGAGCTGGTGATGAACATGTGCAAGGACCCGGAACTGCTGCCCGACCCCGAGTCGCTGGCGACGGCGATGGCCGAGCCGCTGCAGAAGATCTTCCCGCCGGCGCTGCTCGGCCGCCTGGTCGTGATTCCGTACTACCCGCTCTCCGACGACATGCTCGGGCAGATCGTCCGCCTGCAACTCAACAGGATCAAGAAGCGGGTCGCCGAGAACCACAAGATTCCGTTCGAATACAGCGACGACGCGGTCAAGCTGATCGTCAAGCGCTGCAACAACGCGGAGTCGGGCGGGCGCATCATCGATTCGATCCTCACCAACACCGTGCTGCCCAAGGTCTCGATCGAATACCTGTCGCGTGCCGCCGAAGGCAGCGAACTCAAGGCCGTGCGCCTCGGGGTCGCCGACGACGATTTCACCTACGCCTTCGAATAGGGCGAACCCACCGGAGACTCCGTCATGGACATGTTGGGAGGCGCCGCCGCGGAAGCGACGATCAGCATCAAGGCGAAGGAAGGCAACTACTACGTCATGAGCATGATCGGCCACGAGCATCTGGGGCAGATGTACGAGTACGTGGTCGAGCTGGCGGAGGTTCCCGAGGAGTCGCTCAACCCGTTGTCCGAGCCGGAGCCGCCCGACCTGGCCAAGCTGATCGGCACGGCCGCCACGGTCAGCCTGAATCTCGAGAACAGCGACAACAAGCGCTACTTCTACGGCTACGTCACCAAGGCCAAGCGCGGCGAGAAGCGGGGCCGCTACACGATCTACACGATCACGCTGCGCCCGGGCATCTGGTTCATGACGCAGTCGAAGGACAGCAAGGTCTTCCAGGAGAAGAGCGTCAAGGAGGTGATCACCGAGATCCTCCAGGAATACAGCATCGATGCCCAGTGGGACATCACGGAAACGTACCCGAAGCTCGACTACTGCGTTCAGTACAACGAAACCGACTTCGACTTCGTGCACCGCCTGCTGGAGGAGGCGGGGATCTACTACCACTTCGAGCACGACGACGATGCGCACAAGATGGTGCTGAAGGACTCGATCGCCTCGCACGAGGCGTATCCCAGCGACTCGACGATCAAGTGGCGCATGGCCATGAGCGACGAGCCGACGATCACCGCGTGGTACGTGCAGCAGGAGGTCCGCACCGCGGAGACCATCCTGACCGAGTACGACTTCCTTGCGCCGGCGACAAAGAACGAGGGCACCGCGAAGGCGAAGGAGCCGCCCGAGATGCTCGGCAAGATGGACTGGTTCGAGCATCCGGCCCGGGTCGTGCAGAACGCGATCAAGCCGGACACGCAGCCGGTCACCACGCCGATCAAGCAGCGCGCGACGGTGCGCATGGAGGAGCTGCAGAGCTGCTATGCCTCGGCGACCGGCAAGACCAACGTGCGCGACCTCGCGCTGGGGATGACCTTCGACATCGAGAACGAGTCGAACAGCGACGACGACGGCACCTACGTGGTGGTGAGCGCCATCTACCGCATCGACTTCGGCGGCGTCGAAGGGGTCGACGAGCTGAAGTCGACCAGCAACCACGAGGGATACACCTGCGACTTCCTCTGCGTGAGCAAGAAGGGCCTGAACTACAGAACCCCGCGGGTGACGCCGCGACCGGTGATCGCCGGCCCGCAGACGGCGATCGTCGTCGGCACCAGCGGCAAGGAGATCGAGACCGACAAGCACGGCCGGATCAAGGTCCAGTTCCACTGGGACCGGCTCGGCAAGAACGACCAGAACAGCTCGTGCTGGGTGCGCGTGGCGCACCCCTTCGCCGGCAAAGGCTACGGGATGTTCACGTTGCCGAGAGTCAAGGACGAGGTCGTGGTGCACTTCCTCGACGGCGACCCGGACCGGCCGCTGATCATCGGTGCGGTCTACAACAACGTGAACATGATGGCGTGGAAGCTGCCCGAGCAGGCCACCCTGACGGGATACAAGAGCCGGACCAGCGACGGCGGCACCGAGAAGACGGCCAACGAACTTCGCTTCGACGACAAGAAGGACAAGGAATACATCTGGTTCCACGCCGAGCGCGACTTCCATCGCCAGGTCGAGCACGACGCCTTCGACTGGGTGGGCAACAACGAATCGGTCAAGGTGACGCTCACGCGCAAGGAGGCGATCGGCAAGAACTGGTTCGTCGACGTCACCGAAGATGTCATGCACAACTTCGGCAAGGACCTGCACGTCAACGTCGCCGGCGACATCTTCTACACCGGCGAAGCGACCTTCCAGCTCAAGCTCACCAAGGACATGAACGTGAAGAGCGACGGCGACGTCTCGATCGAAGCCTCGGGCAAGATCACGCTCAAGGCCGCGAGCATCATCATCGAGGGCTCGAGCGCGGTCACGCTGAAGTCGGGCGGTTCGACGGTCAACCTGGCCGGGGCGGGCGTCGACATCGTCGGCAGCATGGTGAAGGTCAACTCCGGCGGCGGCGGCGCGGGGGCGAGCCCGGGGAAGGTGGACAAGGCCAAGAAGGAAGACTCGATCACGCCGGAAAAGAAGAGCGCCTACGAAGACACCTTCAAGGACCCGTTGCCCGATTCCGACGGCGGCACCGGCAAGAACAGTTCGAAGGCGTCCTGATCCGGTGTTTCTGCCTGGGATTCGATGAGTACCGCGTTCTCGGCAGCCCAGCTGCGTGCCTCTCTCTGGGCGCGACAGGGCTCGCGCGTCCACGCCGTGATCGACGGGCTGGTGATTCCGGGCATCGAAGAAAAGCTGAAGGGAGCGCAGCTGGCCGGATGGGATTGCCTGCAGCGCGGCGCGATGAGCGCCGAGGCGGCCGCGCGCGCCCCCTATCTGGCCGAGCTCGGCGAGAGCTCGCCGTTCACCGATTGGCTGCTCGGCGAAGCGACGCCCACCTATCCGGGCTGGGGCCTGCTCAGCATTTCGATGAAGCCGCTGCTGCCCGTGCGCGAGCATTGCCGCACGATCGGCGAAGTGATCCTGCCCGACGGCGATCGACGCGCCTGGCGCTGGTACGACCCCGAAGTGCTGCAGGCCATCCTGCCGACGCTGCTCGCCGGCCAGCTCGACGAGGTCTTCGGTCTGGGGCAGACGATCGTCCTCCCCGCGGCCGATGCCTGGACCTGGTTGTCGATGGAGCAGGGCATCCTGGCCACCGATGTCCGGCCGCTGATGGCGGCTGCGCGCTGAAGCCGCGATGCTGCGCCTGACCTGGGAACAGTTCGACCGGCTGGAGCAGCTGACGCTGAAGCGTCATGCGGCGAGCATCAGCAGCGTCCTGGCGGAAACCTGGCCGGCGCTGACCGAGCGGCTGCAGGACCGCTGGCCGGCGTTCGTCGAGGCTGCGGTGCAGCAGGGTCGAAAGCACGGCCTGCGCGATGCCTGCGACCTCGCGCGCTATGCCTGCCTGTGGTGCATCTGGGGTCCCGCCTTCGACGGCAAACCCTCGTTCGCCTGGGCGGCCGAGATCCTGGGCGATTCGCGGCGCAGTGCCGCCCTCAAGCTGCATCAGCTCGCGCATCGCACCCGCCTGGAGTTGCAGCAGCGCCATGCGGCGCAGGGTGCCACTCCGGCGGCCGCCGGCGCCGCCGCGGCGCTCACCACCGCGCAGTTCGAAACCGCGCTGACAGCCGTCGACGCCCGGATGAGCGTGCTGGCCGCGGCGCGCTCGGTGTTCCCGTCGAGCCAGGTGGTGGTGGTCGCCGTCAAGCCCTGCGATCTCGGCTCGATCGACATGATGGTGGCCGAGGCGGAGAACCTGCAGGAGTACCGCCACACGGCGAATGGCTGGCAGCGCTTCGCCGTCGCCAAGGTGGCCGACGGCGCGGTCAAGTGGACGCGCGCTCCGGACGAGCCGGTGGAACTCGCGGTCGTGAGCCACGCCCTGCGCCGCGGCGCGCCTGCCCGGCTGAATCTGCGCATCGAAACCCATGCCGTCTGCGATCCGAAGGTCCACCCGGAGGTCGTGCATGTGGGCGCCGAAGGCCAGCTCGCATGGAAGGGACGCGACACGGCGCGCCTCAGCCTCGCGCTCTATGCTCCGACTCCGCCCGCCCTCGCGCCGAGCGCGGCTCGGCCCGGCATCGCCGCCGAGGCCCCGTTCGACCGGCAGACGGTACGGGTCGCGAGTTGCGGCCTGCGCGACGCCGGCGCGCCGTTCGGCGACGTCGCCATGGAAGTGCGCGTCTACGACGCGGCCCAGTGGCTGACCGAAGTGCGCCATCCCGCGTGGGAGCCCATGGTCTGGCCCGGGTCTGCCGAGGGCGAGGCCGCGCCCTCGGCCACCTGCAAGCTCGAGAAGGACGGCGCGGCCGACGATGCGAACGCATGGCAGCGGTCGTGGTGCGAGCTGCATGCGGCCTTTCGCGCCGGCATGGAGAAGCTCTACAACGAATGGGCCCGCGTGCTCGACAACCCGGCCTCGCGCCTCGAGGTCGAGGCCTCGCCGCTGGTCGGCCAGGCCGGCGTCACCTGGGGCTGGCGTCGCACCGGCGCGGCCAGCGTGGTGATGCGGACCGAAGGGGCGCTCGACCTGCTCGCGCTCTCGCTCGAGCTGCGTCTCTCTGGCGAGCTGGTGGAAGGCCAGGCGCGATCGCGCATCCGGGTTCATTGCAAGGGCCGCAGCGAATTGCGTATGAACCTGGCCCAGCTCGGCGACAAGGGCCAGGAAGGACAGGACCTCAAGTCGGTGCTGCGCACTTGGCGCTTTCCGTTCACGCTCGAGATCGAGCCCCTTGCCGGCGCCGAGCCCCTGACCCTCAGCGCCGCCGCCGGACCGATGGCGATCAGCGGTGCGCTCGTCGGCGAGTGCGGCCTGCGGCCGCGCGGCGACGCCGTTGGCTTGCAGTGGTTCTTCGCCCTGCGCGCTGAGCCCGTCGCGATCGTCACCGAGATCTCCGATCCGGTGCTCGGCGGAACGCGCAAGGCGCGCAAGATCTTCCCCGCGTTGTCGCTTGTCGACTGGTCGGCCGGCTGACATGCTGAGCCCCCACGCTCTCTTCGTTCGCTGCCCCCCGAGGGGGCGGTCAGTGCCCTTGGGGCGGCCCGGCGAGCACTGACATGGCGATGGACCGTCTCCTGATGCTCGAGCTCGCCGCCGGCGGCTGCGCAGTCGAGGTTCATCTCAACGGCATGCCCCTGGCCGCGCTCGGGCCCGCAGGGGGCAGCACCAGCCTGGCGGTCCACGAGTACACCCTGGCCGGGCGCAACGAGCTGACGCTGGTGGTCGGGCCGGTCGCGCCGGGCGCGGCGGCGCCGAGCCAGCCCCGGGTCGCGATCGGCGCGACCTGGGCGCGCGCGCGCCTGGTGTTGGTGCGGCACGGCCAGTCGCCGGCCGATCCGGAGGCACGCGTGCTCGGTGTCGCCGAGTGGGCAACCCCCGAGGGGCGCTCGTACGACGCACCTTCGGCGCACAAGCGCGAGGTCGACTTGCCGGTCAACTTTCCGCGCTGGCGCTGGCTCGACGCGCCGCCGATCGACATCAACGATCCGGTCCGGCGCGGCATCCTCGAGTTCCTTCAACAACTCGCGGTCGAGCTCGGCCGCGGCAATCCCGAGCCGCTGATCGCCGTCTCGAAGTTGCGCTTCGACGAGCTGGCGATCGCCTATCAGGGCGACGCCAACCTCGCGGTGCAGCGCTTTCGCGACCAAGTGCAGGGGCTGTATGCTGCGAAAGCATTGAAGGTGCTGCCGCCGGTCGCTGCCGAGCTGGTGCTGCGGCCCGTGGTGGACGGAAGGCTGATCGAATGCCTATCGCCCACCGGCGGGCCGGCACTGCGAACCAGCAACGAGGCTCCGGAACTCGGCGATCAGGCCTGGCCGATCCGGTTGGCGATGGTCGAAGGAAGAATCTATGTCCTGCGTTGAGCGAGCCTGCCGGAGGCAGCGGGGTAGAGAGCCGAATCGGGGAGCGATGGCGTCGTGATCAGCATCAGCGTGACCTCGTACAACGGCGCGGCAACCTCGCCCCTTTCCGGTCACTTCGACGAGACCGGCGGCGCCATCGGCCGGGGCGAGAACAACCAGATGGTCCTGCCCGATCCGGAGCGAACGATCTCGCGCGTGCACGCCCAGGTCGTGTTCCGCAACGGCCGCTACGCGATCATCGATCGCGGCAGCAATCCGATCTCGGTCAACGGCCGGCCGCTGGGCAACGGGCAGGAGACCTTCATCCAGCCCGGCGACGAGCTGCAGATCGGCGGCTACGCGATGCGGGTGGAGGCCGCGGCGGCGACCAGCGGCGCGGCGGCCGATCCGTTCGCCGATTTCCCCGGGCTGGCCTCGACCCCGTCCGCCGCGGGGCGCGCTCCCGCTGCTGCTCCTTTCGCCGACCCGCTCGCGGGCTTCGGTGCGCCGGCGCGCTCGCCATCGGCTCCATCGGCGCGACCGCCGGCATACGCACCCGCGCCTGCGCCCTCTGCGCCCGCCGGCGGCGGCATACCCCAGGACTGGGATCCGTTCGCTCCCGATCCGACGACCCAGTCCCCGCAAGGCCATGACTTCGCCCGCTCGCTGGGCCAGCCGGGCGCCGGCGGCGGCGGCAACTTCGGTCTCGATGTGGGCGGCCGCGCCGAGGCCTTGATTCCGGAATTCGGCCTCGGCGGCAGCGGCGCGGGCGGTGGGGGCGGCGGCGATTCGCTCGATGCGCTGTTCGGTCTCGGCGCCAGCTCGGGCGGTCGCAACATCGATCCCCTGGCGGGCTCGGCGCTCAACCAGGCGGCGGCGCAGCCCAACATGGCCGCGCACGCCGATCCGATGAAGTCGCTCAACAGCATGACGCGGGGCAGTGCCACCGCTGCCAGCGACACGACTCCGGAACTGTCGACGCCCTTCATGGTGCCGCCGATGATTCCGGCTCCGGCCCAGCGACCGCCCCCGGTGGCGCCGCCCCGCGCCGCGCCGCCGCCCGCAGCGCCGGTGCAGACGATTCCGCCGACCCAGACCTTCACCTCCGGCTTCGCTGGGCAACCGGGGGCCGCCGGCGCGCCGATGCAGCGCAGCCCGCCCGCGGTGCGCGCGGCCAATGCGGCGGCACCGCCGGGCTCGGTCCTGTCGTGGAACGATCCCTCGGGCGAAAGCCAGACGGTCATCCGGCCGCGCGGCGCTGCGCCGGCGTCGGGCGGCGGCGCTGCGATCCCCGACATGCTCGACCTTTCGCTCGATTTCGGCGCTCCCGCACCCGCTCCGGTTGCGCCGCCGATCCCCGCTCCTCCACCGCCGCGTCCGCCACCGCCGGCCATGGCGGCGCCGATTCCGGTGGCGCCGCCGCCGGTCGCGGTGCGGCCGCAGGCA
>JANMCC010000143.1:0-2714 GCA_031360885.1 Burkholderiales bacterium
ACTGTTGAGTCGGCGCTTCGGCTATTCACCGATCGACGCCTACATGCTGTGCAGTGTGTGCGCGGATCTGCGCATCAGCTCGATCGTCGACGTGCCGAACTGGGTGGTGTCGTTCTACTTTCCAAGAGTGGTCCTTGAGTAACCATTCCTGGTCCGACAGCTGTCCCCGCGACCCTGCAGACGCGGGTGATCAAGTCATCGCCGCGGACTCGAAGCGACGCTCTCGACTTGCTCCGCACCCTGCGTTGAACGGCAGCTTCTGGGCAACGGACGCGACGAGTTTTCAGCCGCTCGCGAAAGGCGGCTTTCGCGGGTTCAGGGCGACACGCGCACTCGCGCGTCGGTCGCAGCGTTGGTCGCAGGCTTTGCCAACGCTTGCACCATCGCCTTTGCGATCGCATCGCTGGAGCGCGGGTTCTGTCCTGTCAGCAGATTGCCGTCGTGCTCGATGTGGCTCAGCATGGGCAGCAACGCCGAGTGGAAATCCGCGCCTTTCGACTTCATGACGTCTTCGAGAAGGAAGGGCACCTTGTCGTGCAGTCCCGCCAGGCGTTCTTCGGCGTCGGTGAATCCAGTCGCTCGCCGACCTTCGAGGAAGGGCGCGCCGTTGGCTCTATGCGCGTACACGAGTGCCGCCGGCCCATGACATACGGCGGCGATCAGCTTGCCGCCGGTGTCGTGCCGCGCAACCAGGTCGTGCAGAACCTTGTCATGTGCCAAGTCGACCATCGGCCCGTGGCCGCCAGGGATGAAAATGGCGTCGAAATCTTCATCCTGTACCGACTCGAGAGTGACGCTGCTGCCGAGGGCGCTCAAGGCCGGGGCCCAGGCATTTCTTTCATCGTCGCTCGGTGCCGAATTGGCGTCGATCGGCACCGCGCCGCCCTTCGGTGAAGCGACGACAACGCGAATGCCCGCCTCGAGTGCCGCCATGTAGGGCACGGCAAACTCTTCCGCCCACAGGCCGGTGGGGTGCCCGGAGGCAAGTCGGTCACAGCTGGTGGTAACAAACAGCGCGCGCATGGGGGTTCGCAGAGTGGAGGGCCGACCTAGAGGCAATTGGGGTGCCCGTTCCTTGCTACCACGGCTTGCCGGGGCATTCGCTGGCGGCCTGGTTCGGTCGCTGACACCTGAAGAGCGGCAAGCCCCGTCCATGCGGGCCTGCAGCGCCTGCAGATGGAGCCGGCGCCCGCGTCAAGTCTGAATCGACGCAGTCACCCGCTGCAAATAGCGCTCGCCGGCACGCACCGTCAGCTTCCCCGGCCGCCCATCGCCAATCACCCTCCCATCCACCTTCGTCACCGGCGTCACCCCCCCCAGCGTCCCCGTCACGAACGCCTCCTCCGCCGAGTACACCTGCGCCAGCGTGAAATCGCATTCCCGCGCCACGCCCCCGGCCGCCGTCCACGCCTCGATCACGTTCCGCTGCGTGATCCCCTTGAACGAATACGCGCCGGTCGAGGTCCACAGCTCGCCCTTCCTCACGATGAAGAAATTGGTCGAGTTGCAACTCGCGACGAAGCCGCGCGGGTCGAGCATCAGCGCTTCGTCGGCGCCGGCGTGGATGGCCTGGATCAGCGCCTGGATCAGATTGAGCCGGCTGTGCGAATTGAGCCGCAGGTCGAACACGTCGGGCCCACTGGTGCGAAAGGTCGAGGTGAAGAGCGAGAGGCCGCGTGACTTCGACTCGGGCTTGGGCGTCTTCCACTCGGCGACGACGACGATCGTCGCCTTGCCGATCACGAAGCGCGGGTCCTGGTTCGGCGTGCGCTTGACGCCGCGCGTCACCATCAGCCGGATGTGCGCGCCGTCGGTCATGCCGTTCTTCGCCAGCGTGTCGAGCACGGCTTGCGTCACCTCCGCGCGCGTCAGGCCGATGTCGAGCGCGATCGAGGTCGCGCCTTCGAAGAGGCGGTCGAGGTGCGCGTCGAGGCTGATCAGGCGGCCCTGCACCAGGCGCAGCCCCTCCCAGATGCCGTCGCCCAGCACGAAGCCGCTGTCGAAGACCGAGACGCGCGCCTCGCTGCGCGGCACGAAGGCGCCGTTCACGTAGACCAGCACGCCGTCGTTGCGCGGATCGGCGAGGTAGCCTTGGGCGCTTTCGCCCTGGGCGAGGGGGTGGTTCGAGGGCGTGGTCATGGCGGGCCTGGGGTGGAGATCCTTCGCTGCGCTCAGGATGACAGAGGTCAGAAGTCGAACTCGCGGTGCCGCTCGATGAACGCCCGCGTGCGCGGCTCGCCGGGATGCTTGAGCACCTGGTCGGGCGTGCCCTGCTCGTGGATCACGCCGTCGGCGATGAACAGCACGCGGCTGGCGAAGTGGTACGCGAAGCCGATCTCGTGCGTCACCAGCAGCATCGTGCGGCCTTCCTCGGCGAGCGAGCGGATCACGCGCAGCACCTCGCCCACCAGCTCGGGGTCGAGGGCCGTGGTCGGCTCGTCGAACAGCAGCACCTCGGGGTCCATGGCCAGCGCGCGGGCGATGGCCACGCGCTGCTTCTGCCCGCCCGAGAGCCGCGCCGGATAGGCCTCGGCCTTGTCGGCCAGGCCGACGCGGGCGAGCTCGGCCTCGGCGCGGGTGCGCGCCTCGGCTTCGCGCTGGCCGCGCACCGTGCGCAGCCCCTCCATCACGTTGCCGAGCGCGGTCATGTGCGGGAACAGGTTGAACTGCTGGAACACCATGCCCACGCGCTGGCGCACGCGCGTCAGCTCGGC
>JANMCC010000148.1:0-1803 GCA_031360885.1 Burkholderiales bacterium
GTCGTAGGTGGCGCGGGCAACGTCGGCGCGACCGTAGCGCGCGCGGTCGCGCACAAGGAACTGGCGGATGTCGTCATCATCGACATCGCCGAGACGAAGGCGGCGGGCATTGCGCTCGACATCTATCAGTCGTGCCCGGTCGCCGGCTCGTCGGCCAAGGTCGTCGGCTTCGGCGCCACCGACGAGGGCTTCGCGCACACCGCGAACTCCGACGTCGTCGTCATCACCTCGGGCGTACCGCGCAAGCCGGGCATGAGCCGCGACGACCTGCTCGACATCAACTACAAGATCATGCAGTCGGTGACGGCGCAGGTCGTCAAGTACTCGCCCAACACGATCATCGTGCCGGTCGCCAATCCGCTCGACGCGATGTCGCAGCCGGTCTACCGCCTCAGCGGCTTCCCGCGCGAGCGCGTGATCGGCATGGCCGGGGTGCTCGACTCGGCGCGCATGCGCACCTTCGTCGCGATGGAACTGGGCGTGTCGGTGTCGGACGTGACCTGCTTCGTGCTCGGCGGCCACGGCGACACGATGGTGCCGCTGCCGCGCCTCTCGACGGTGGCTGGCGTGCCGCTCACGGAACTCGTGGCCATGGGCCACCTGTCGCAGGCCAAGCTCGACGAGATCTGCACCCGCACCGCCAACGGCGGCGCCGAGATCACGAAGCTGGTTGGCACGAGCGCCTGGTATGCCCCAGGCGAATCGGCCGCCGCGATGGTCGAAGCGATCCTGAGAGACCAGAAGAAGATCATGCCGTGTTCGGTGTTCCTCACCGGCGAATACGGCATCAACGATCTCTTCGTGGGCGTGCCCGTGAAGCTGGGCGCCGCAGGCGTCGAGCAGATCATCCAGATCACCCTGACGGAATCCGAAAAAGCCGCCCTGCACAAGTCGGCAGGCGCCGTGAAGGAACTCGTCGATGTCATCAAGGTCTGAGGTTCAACGGTGAAGATTCACGAGTATCAGGCCAAGGCCATTCTGGCGAAATACGGCGTTCCGGTGCCGAAGGGCGAAGTAGCCGTCACGCCGCAGGAGGCCGTCGACATCGCCAAGCGACTGGGCGGCCCCGTGGCCGTGGTGAAGGCGCAGATTCATGCCGGCGGCCGCGGCAAGGGCGGCGGCGTCAAGGTGTCCAAGGGGCTCGAGGCCGTCGAGGCCAGCGCCAAGGCCATCCTCGGCATGCAGCTCGTCACGCACCAGACCGGTCCGGCCGGGCAGCGGGTGGGCCGGGTGCTGGTCGAGGAGGGGCTCGCCATCAAGCGTGAGCTCTATGTCGGTCTGCTGGTCGACCGCTCCACCCAGAAGCCGGTCTTCATGGCCAGTGCCGACGGCGGCATGGACATCGAGGAAGTGGCGGCCAAGACGCCCGAGCGGATTCACAAGGCGTTCATCGAGCCGGGCATCGGCCTCGCGCCGTTTCAGGCGCAGCAGCTCGCCTTCGCCATCGGTCTCACCGGTGACGAAGTGAAGAAGGCCACCAAGATCATGCTGGCGTTCTACCAGGCGTTCATCGCGTCGGACGCCTCGCTGCTCGAGATCAACCCGCTCATCGTGACCGAGAGCGGCGACCTGCTCGCGCTCGACGCCAAGATGACCATCGACGACAACGCCCTCTATCGCCATGCGGACTTCCGCGACCTGCGCGATTTGAGCGAAGAGGATCCGCTCGAGGTCGAAGCGTCCAAGTTCGCCCTCAACTACATCCGCCTCGATGGCAACATCGGCTGCATGGTCAATGGCGCCGGGCTGGCCATGGCCACGATGGACATCATCAAGCTGTCGGGCGGGCTGCCCGCCAACTTC
>JANMCC010000167.1:0-14925 GCA_031360885.1 Burkholderiales bacterium
GGCATCGCCGCCGGCTTGCCTGGCGCGCTCGCGCAGTTCGGCACGCTCGTCAGCAACGGCTCGATGTCGATCGTCGCCGCCCTCTTCATCACCGCCCTGGTGGCCGCCGTGACCTTCGCGGTCGTGTTCGTCGAGCGCGGCCAGCGCAAGATCCTGGTGAACTACGCCAAGCGCCAGGTCGGCAACAAGGTCTACGGCGGCCAGTCGTCGCACCTGCCGCTCAAGCTGAACATGTCGGGCGTGATCCCGCCGATCTTCGCCTCGTCGATCATCCTGCTGCCGACCACGGCCGTGAGCTGGTTCGCCACCGGCGACAGCCTGCGCTGGCTGAAGGACCTGGCGGCGCTGCTCTCGCCCGGCCAGCCGATCTACGTGATGCTCTACGCCGCGGCGATCGTCTTCTTCTGCTTCTTCTACACCGCGCTCGTCTTCAACAGCCGGGAAACGGCCGACAACCTGAAGAAGAGCGGCGCCTTCATCCCCGGCATCCGCCCCGGTGACCAGACCGCCCGCCACATCGACCGCATCCTGTCGCGGCTCACCCTGGCCGGCGCGATCTACATCACCGCGGTGTGCTTGCTTCCGGAGTTCCTCGTCCTCAAGTACAACGTGCCGTTCTACTTCGGCGGCACGTCGCTCCTGATCATCGTCGTCGTGACGATGGATTTCTGGGCGCAGGTGCAGAGCTATGTGATGAGCCAGCAGTACGAATCGCTGCTGAAGAAAGCCAATTTCAAGGCCGGTTGACGGCTCAACGCAAAGAGAACGAAGGACGATCCGAAGCGGAACGCATGGCGAAAGACGATGTCATTCAGATGCAGGGCGAGATTCTCGAGAATCTGCCCAACGCCACGTTTCGTGTGAAGCTGGAAAACGGGCATGTGGTGCTCGGCCACATTTCCGGAAAGATGCGCATGCACTACATCCGCATCCTCCCCGGCGACAAGGTCACCGTCGAGCTGACACCGTACGACCTGAGCCGGGCACGGATCGTGTTCCGCGCCAAGTGAAGAAGACAAGAAGGAGCTGGAAATGAAAGTCGCAGCATCGGTCAAGAAAATGTGTCGCCACTGCAAGGTCGTGCGGCGCAAGGGCGTCGTGCGCGTGATCTGCACCGACCCGCGTCACAAGCAGCGTCAAGGCTGATTCAGAAAGCAAAACATGGCACGTATTGCCGGCATCAACATCCCGCCCCACAAGCACGCCGAAATCGGCCTGACTTCGATCTACGGCATCGGCCGCTCCACGGCGCAGAAGATCTGCAACGCCGCCGGCGTGCCGTGGGACCGCAAGGTCAAGGACCTGACCGACGCCGACCTCGAGCGCATCCGCGAAGAAATCGGCCGCATCGCGATCGAGGGCGACCTGCGCCGCGAGATGTCGATCAACATCAAGCGGCTGATGGACCTGGGCTGCTACCGGGGCTTCCGCCATCGCCGCGGGCTCCCCGTGCGAGGCCAGCGCACCAAGACCAACGCGCGCACCCGCAAGGGTCCGCGCAAGAGCGGCGCGCTCGTCAAGAAGTAAGCGCACCGTCTTCCAGCCCGACAGACAAGTGACACGTTCGTAGAGAAAGACCTTTCATGGCCAAGCCTCCCGTCAGTACCGCCGCGCAGCGCGTGCGCAAGAAGGTCCGCAAGAACGTCGCCGACGGCGTCGCGCACGTTCACGCCTCCTTCAACAACACGATCATCACGATCACCGACCGCCAGGGCAGCGCGCTGGCCTGGGCGTCGAGCGGCGGCCAGGGCTTCAAGGGCTCGCGCAAGTCGACCCCGTTCGCGGCCCAGGTGGCTGCCGAGACGGCCGGCCGTGCCGCGCAGGACCAGGGCATCAAGACCCTCGACGTGCGCATCAAGGGCCCCGGCCCGGGGCGCGAATCGTCGGTGCGTGCGCTGGCCTCGCTCGGCATTCGCATCAATTCGATTTCCGACGTGACGCCGGTGCCGCACAACGGCTGCCGGCCGCAAAAGCGCCGCCGCATCTGAGCGACGTCGCATTCATTCGTAAGACCACCGTCTGAGCGCCCAATAACAACACTCGCCAGACTCGCGCCAGCCTTCAACGGGGCCGGCGTCAGAAGCTAAACAAGGACATACAGTGGCACGTTACCTCGGCCCCAAGGCCAAGCTTTCCCGTCGTGAAGCGACCGACCTCTTCCTGAAGAGCGCGCGGCGGCCGATCGGCGACAAGGCGAAGTTCGACTCCAAGCCCGGCCAGCACGGCCGCACCTCCGGCACCCGCACGTCCGACTACGGCCTGCAGCTTCGCGAGAAGCAGAAGGTCAAGCGCATGTACGGCGTGCTCGAGCGCCAGTTCCGCCGCTATTTCGCGGAAGCCGAGCGTCGCAAGGGCAACACCGGCGCGAACCTGCTGTCGCTGCTCGAGTCGCGGCTCGACAACGTCGTCTACCGCATGGGCTTCGGCTCCACCCGCGCCGAAGCGCGCCAGCTGGTCTCGCACCGCGCGATCACGGTGAACGGAGAAGTCGTCAACATCGCGTCGTACTCGGTCAAGGCCGGCGACACGGTGGCGGTGCGCGAGAAGTCGAAGACGCAACTGCGCATCACCGACGCCGTCAAGCTGGCCACCGGCCAGGGCCTGGCCGACTGGGTGCAGGTCGACACGGGCAAGCTCGAAGGCGTCTTCAAGAAGGCTCCCGACCGCGACCAGTTCGGCGCCGACATCAAAGAAGCCCTCATCGTGGAGCTGTACTCGCGGTAGCGAGTACCAGACGGACAGCGGGGTGCCGGCTTTGCCGTCACCCCTTCTCTGCTTTGTATTTGCTCCGTTTGCCGGCATCGGAGCGACCTTTTTCTAGCCCGGCGCAGTCTCCATATCAGCCTTATCGGTGTAACGAGCCGAGGGTATTGAGAGGAACAGGACTTCAATGCAAACGAATCTGCTGAAACCCAAGGCCATCAACGTCGAGCCGCTCGGCGGCAACCGTGCCAAGGTCACGCTCGAGCCTTTCGAGCGCGGCTACGGCCACACCCTGGGCAACGCGCTGCGCCGCGTGTTGCTGTCGTCGATGGTCGGCTACGCTCCGACCGAGGTCACCATTGCCGGCGTGCTGCACGAGTACTCGGCGATCGACGGCGTGCAGGAAGACGTCGTCCACATCATGCTGAACCTGAAGGGCGTGGTCTTCCGCCTGCACAACCGCGATGAAGTGACCCTCGTCCTGCGCAAGGAAGGCGAAGGCCCGGTCACGGCCGGCGACATCCAGACGCCGCACGACGTCGAGATCATCAACCCCGAGCACGAGATCGCCCACCTCGCCGCCGGCGGCAAGCTCGACATGCAGATCAAGGTCGAGAAGGGCCGCAGCTACGTGCCGGGGAACCTCCGCCGCTACGGCGACGAGCCGACCAAGTCGATCGGCCGCATCGTCCTCGACGCCTCGTTCTCGCCGGTTTCGCGCGTGAGCTACACGGTCGTGAGCGCCCGCGTCGAGCAGCGCACCGACCTCGACAAGCTGGTCATGGAAATCGCCACCAACGGCGCGATCACGCCGGAAGAGGCGATCCGCTCCTCGGCCAAGATCCTGGTCGAGCAGCTGGCCGTCTTCGCCCAGCTCGAAGGCCAGATCGGCGAGATGTTCGAGCCGCAGCCGACGCGCTCGACGCAGTTCGACCCGATCCTGCTCCGCCCGGTCGACGAGCTCGAGCTGACGGTGCGTTCGGCGAACTGCCTGAAGGCCGAGAACATCTATTACATCGGCGACCTGATCCAGCGCACCGAGACCGAGCTGCTGAAGACGCCGAACCTCGGCCGCAAGTCGCTCAACGAAATCAAGGAAGTGCTGGCTTCGCGCGGGCTGACGCTCGGCGCGCGGCTGGAGAACTGGCCGCCCCAGGGCTTGGACAAGCGATAGATCGAAGAAGGGCCCGACGAGGCCCGTGCACCCGCCAGTACCTGACACGGCTGGCGGTTCATAACAGGAAAAGGAAAGCACCATGCGTCACGGACACGGCCTCCGCAAGCTCAACCGCACCTCCGAGCACAGGCTCGCGATGCTGCGCAACATGTGCGTCTCGCTGCTGCAGCACGAGGCGATCAAGACCACGCTGCCCAAGGCCAAGGAATTGCGCCGCGTCGTCGAGCCGCTCATCACCCTCGGCAAGGAGCCGACCCTGGCAAACCGGCGCCTGGCGTTCGACCGCCTGCGCGACCGCGCCATCGTCACCAAGCTGTTCGCCGAGATCGGCCCGCGCTACAAGGCGCGCCCGGGCGGCTACACGCGGATCCTGAAGATGGGCTTTCGCGTCGGCGACAACGCGCCGATGGCCTTCGTCGAGCTGGTCGACCGGCCGGTTCCGGTCGAAACCGAAGTCGTCGACAACGCCTGACCGCCGGCGGGGCGAGCGCATGCCGGCACCGCTGCTGCGCATCGCCCACCTGACGAAGAAGTTCGGCGACGCCGTCGTCGTCGACGACCTGTCGTTCGAGATCATGCCGGGCGAATGCCTGGGCGTGATCGGCCCCAACGGCGCCGGCAAGACGACGACGATCCGCGTCTGCCTCGGCCTGACCGGGCCCGACGGCGGCGAGATCGAAGCCTTCGGCCTGCCGCTGCCCGCGCAGGTGCGCGAGGCAAAGAAGCGGATCGGCGTCGTCACCCAGTTCGACAGCCTCGACCCCGACTTCACCTGCGCCGAGAACCTGCGCGTCTACGGCGCCTACTTCGGCCTGTCGCGTGCCGTCATCGACGAGCGGGTGCCCAGGCTGCTCGAGTTCGCGGCGCTGCAATCGAAGGCGGGCGCCAAGCCGGGCGAGCTTTCCGGCGGCATGAAGCGGCGCCTCTCGCTCGGCCGCGCGCTCGTCAACGACCCCGACCTGCTGATCCTCGACGAGCCGACCACCGGCCTCGATCCGCAGGCGCGTCACCTGATGTGGGAGCGGCTGCAGAACCTGCTGCAGCAAGGCAAGGCGATCCTCCTCACCACCCATTTCATGGACGAGGCCGAGCGCCTCTGCGACCGCCTGATCGTCCTCGACCACGGCAGGAAGATCGCCGAGGGCACGCCGCGCAAGCTGATCGCCGAGCACCTCGAGAGCGACGTGGTCGAGGTCTACGGCGAAGGCGCCGCGGCGGCGGCGAAGGCGCACACGGCGCTGGCCGAGCGCGTCGAGACCAGCGGCGAGACCGTCTTCTTCTACCTGCGCAACGCCCGGCCGCTTCTCGATGCGCTGGCCGAGGACCACAGCGTGCGCTACCTGCACCGTCCGGCCAACCTCGAAGATTTGTTCCTCAAGCTCACGGGCCGAAAGATCCGCGACGACGCCTGAGACGAAGACACCATGCTGGTCTCGTTCTATGCCGCCCCGCACCTCACCCGCAGCTTCTGGCCGGTGGTGATGCGCAACCTCCTGGTCTGGAAGAAGCTCGCGGGCCCCAGCATCCTCGGCAACATCGCGGAGCCGCTGATCACGCTGGTCGCCTTCGGGTACGGCGTCGGCTCGCTGATCGGCCAGATCGACGGCCTTCCCTATATCGAGTACCTGGCCTCGGGCAGCGTCGCCGTCAGCGCGGCGCTCGCCGCGACCTTCGAGGCGCTGTATTCGGCGTATTCGCGGATGGCGGTGCAAAAGACCTGGGACTCGATCCTCAACGCGCCGATCGCCCTCGACGACATCGTCTTCGCCGAGATGCTCTGGGCGGCGATGAAGGCGCTGTTTTCCTGCGCCGCGATCCTGATCGTCATCTTCCTGCTCGGCATCAGCCGGGCGCCGACGATGCTGCTGGCGCTACCGGTGCTCGGACTGGCCGGGATCACGTTCGCGTCGTTAGGGCTCGTCTTCAACGCCGTTGCCAAGGGTTACGACTTCTTCACCTACTACTTCACCCTGGTCATCACGCCGATGACCTTCCTCTCCGGCGTCTATTTCCCGATCGCCCAGATGCCGCCGTGGCTCCAGGGCGTCGCCCAGGTGCTGCCGCTGAAGGCGGCGGTCGACCTGGTTCGTCCACTCGTTCTCGGAAGCTGGCCGGTCGACCCGCTGCAGCCCCTGCTCATCCTCACGGCGTACGCGGCTTGCGGCTACTATCTGGCCCTGGTCCTGACCCGCCGGCGATTCTTCAAGTGATGCCCCGATTCGCTGCAGTTTTCAAGCGGCTCGCCCTGCTGGCCGTCGCCGCCGTTGCGCTGGCGCATCCGGCCTTCGCCGCCGACGACTTCCTCGAGCCGGAAAAGGCCTTCCAGTTCTCCGCCCGGCAGCTCGATCCGAAGACGGTCGAGGTCACGTTCGACATCGCTCCCGGCTACTACCTCTATCGCGAGCAGTTCAAGTTCGCCGCCGAAGGCGCGACCCTCGGCCAAGTGCTGATCCCGCCCGGCAAGATCAAGTACGACCAGACCTTCGAGAAGGAGGTCGAGACCTACCGCAACGTCGTCAAGATCAGCGTGCCGGTGCAAAGCGCGCCGGTCGAGTTCCGCCTGGTCACCACGAGCCAGGGCTGCGCCGATGCCGGCCTGTGCTACCCGCCGATGCAGACCGGCGCCAGCGTCAGCCTCGCGGGCTTCGGCGGCAGCGGCATCGTCAGCCCGGTCGCCGCCGTCGAGGGCGCCGGCGGGCGCAGCAGCTTCGCCGCCGCGCCGGCGCCTTCCACCGCCGCCGGTGGCGAACTCGGGGCGATCGAGTCGGTGCTGAAGGGCGGCACGTTCTGGTCGATCGTCGGCGCGTTCTTCCTCGCCGGCCTCCTGCTCTCCCTCACGCCGTGCGTGTTGCCGATGCTGCCCATCGTCTCGTCGATCATCGTCGGCCAGGCGGGCTACGACACCGTCTTCGCCGGCGCGCCGGCGGGAGCAGGGGGCGCTGGCGCCGCGGCCAGGCCGCGACAGATGTCGCGCCGCCGCGGCTTCGGCCTGGCGGCGTCGTACTCGTTCGGCATGGCGGTCGTCTACACGCTGTTCGGGGTTGCCGCCGGCCTGGCCGGCGAAGGCCTCGCCGCCGCCTTGCAGAACCCCTGGGTCCTGGGCGCATTCGCCTTCGGCCTGGTGGCGCTGGCCCTCTCGATGTTCGGGCTCTACAGCGTGCAGATGCCCGCGGCGCTGGCGTCGAAGTGCGCCTCCGCCGCGCAGCGCCTGCCGGCCGGGCGCGCTGCGGGCGTATTCGCGATGGGCGGCGTGTCGGCGCTGATCGTCAGCCCCTGCGTCGCCGCGCCGCTCGCGGGCGCCTTGCTTTACCTCAGCCAGACGCGCGACGTCTGGCTCGGCGGCACGGCGCTGTTCTCGCTCGCCGCCGGCATGAGCGTGCCGCTGCTCCTCGTCGGCGCCTCGGCGGGCGCGCTGTTGCCGCGCGCCGGCGCCTGGATGGTCGAGGTCAAGGCGGTGTTCGGCGTGCTCCTGCTCGGCGTCGCCCTCTGGACCGTGCAGCCGGTGCTGCCGGGTTCGCTGGCGCTGGCGCTCTGGGGCGCCCTGGCGCTCGGCACGGCGGCGATGGTGGTCGCCAACGGTCGCAAGCCCGCACCCGTCCCGGCCGCCACGTCCTCGTCGACCGCCCTGCCGCGGCGCGCCTGGCGGCATGCGGTCGGCGCGCTGCTCGGCCTGGTCGGCGTCCTGCAGATCGTCGGCGCCGCCGCTGGGGGCACCGATCCGCTGCAGCCGCTGGCGCGGTTCTCGTCGAAGAGCGAGCTCGCCGGCGCCGCCGCAGCACCGCACTTCACCGCGGTGCGCAGCGTCGCCGAGCTCGACGCCGTGCTGCGCTCGGCCGGCCGCCCGGTGATGCTCGACTTCTACGCCGACTGGTGCGTCTCGTGCAAGGAGATGGAGCGCTTCACCTTCGCCGATCCGGCGGTGCAGCGCCGCCTCGCCGGCGCCGTGCTGCTGCGCGCCGACGTCACCGCGAACAGCGCGGAAGACCGCGAGCTGCTGCGCCGCTTTCGCCTCTTCGGCCCGCCGGGAATGATCTTCTTCGACGCCAACGGCCGCGAGGTCGGCGCGGCGCGCACGGTCGGCTTCCAGAAGGCCTCGAAGTTCCTCGAGACGCTGCAGTCCGCGGGCCTGTGAAACTCGCTCGCAGGGACCCGCTCTGGTATACTGCGAGGCTCAGTCGCGAGGTGGAGCAGTCTGGTAGCTCGTTGGGCTCATAACCCAAAGGTCGCAGGTTCAAATCCTGCCCTCGCAACCAGAATTTCGGCACGAGCCGCAGCACGAACGCCAACCCCCGGGTTGGCGTTTTGCTTTCCGCGGCACGGGTGTCGGGCCAATCGCCGGGAGGGCGAGGCGGCCAGGCCGGGCCCTCGGCCGCTTGAATTTCCGGGCGGGGCGAGAATCGCGCCGGTCCGCCATGCCTTACGAGCACTCCCCCAAGAAAGCCGCTGCCTGGATGTCAGGCTGGCTTGCCGCCATGGTGGTGATGGCCGTCGCCGGCCGCGAGGCCACGCGCAGCCTGCACGTCTTCCAGATCATGGAGATGCGCTCGCTGCTCGGCCTGCTGCTGCTCTATCCGCTGGTTCGCGCGAGCGGCGGCCTCGCCGCCCTGCGCACCGGCCGTGCCGGCCTGCAGGTCGCGAGGAACGCGTTTCACTACGCCGCCCAGTTCGGCTGGTTCATGGCGCTGACGATGATCCCGATCGCCCAGGTCGTGGCGATCGAGTTCACGATGCCGATCTGGACCGCGATCATCGCGGTCTCTTTCCTCGGCGAGCGACTCGGCGTAGCGCGAATCGCCGCCGTCGTCCTCGGCCTGATCGGGGTGGCGGTGATCGTGCGGCCCGCCACCGGCCATCCGGACCCGGGGCAACTGATCGCGCTGGCCGCGGCGGTCGGCTTCGCCATCTCGGTAAGCATGGTCAAGGCGCTGACGCGCAGCGACAGCGCGGTGGCGATCATCTTCTGGATGCTGGTGGTGCAGTCGGCGATCGGGCTGCTGCCGGCCGCGCTCGTCTGGCGCATGCCGCCGCCGGCGGTGCTGCCGTGGATCGTCGTCATCGCCGTCTGCGGCACCTATTCCCACTACTGCATGACGCGGGCGCTGCAGCATGCCGAGGCGACGACGACCGTGCCGATGGACTTCCTGCGCGTGCCGCTGACCGCGCTCGCCGGCTGGCTCGTCTATTCCGAAGCGGTCGACCTCTGGACGGTGCTCGGCGCGGTGCTGATCCTTGCCGGCAACGTGCTCAACCTGCGAGGGGCGGCGCGTCCTCGGGCGCCGGCCGCGGCCTGAATGCGCGGCCGCTAGCGGCCGGCAACCGGGACGTGCGCGGCGTAGTAGGCGAGAACGTCGAGCTCGGCCGGCGAAACCGGGCCCACCGCCTCCGCCATCGCCAGGGTGTAGCCAGCGCGCTGCCCGGAGCGATAGCCCTGCAGCACTTCGCGCAAATACTCCTCGCGCTGGCCGCCGATGCGCGGCACCTGCTGGCCACCGGCGAAGTCGGCGCCATGGCAGAACACGCACTTGTGCTGTTGGGCGAGCGCCTGGCCCTGCTTCATCCGGGCAGCGTCGGGCGGTGCCGAGGCGGCCGGTGCGGGCTGCGGCGGCAGCGTGCCGATGTAGTCGGAGAAGCCGCGCAGGTCGGCGTCGCTGAAGCTCTTGGCGATGGCGGTCATCAGCGGGTTGCTGCGTCGGCCCTCGCGGTACAGGAAGAGCTGGGTGATCGTGTAGTAGGAATGCTGCCCGGCGAGCACCGGCGTGCCGGGCATCTCGCTGCGGCCGTTGGCGCCGTGGCAGGCGGCGCACACCGTCGCGAAGCGCTGGGCATAGTCGGCGGCGCTTGCCTTGGCGGCGGCCGCCGCCTGCGATGCCGCCGGCGCGGCGGTCCGGGCGGCCGAACCGCTTGCGCCGCGCGCCGGCCGTGTCTGCGCCTGCAAAGCCGCGGCGAAGAACAGCGCGGCGGCCAACGCCGCCGCGCCGGATGCCCGCCTGTGCCAGCGGGTCATTCTTCGAGCGTTACTTGCCGCCGTAGCTGATGCGATAGATCGCTCCCGCATGGTCATCGCTCACCAGCAGCGAGCCGTCCTTCATCACGTGGAAGTCGACCGGCCGACCGAGGTAGCCGTTGTTCTCGACGAAGCCGGTCATGAACTCCTCGACCTTCGCGCCGCCCTTGCCGTCGGGCCATGCGACGTACACGCCGTTGTACTTCTTGGTCCGATTCCACGGGCCGTGCTTGGCGATGAACATCGCCCCCTGGTACTTCGCCGGGAACATCTTGCCGGTGTAGAACTTGAGGCCGAGCGAGCCGGCGTGCGGCCCGAGCAACGCGGCAGGCTTGACATAGTCGTCGCACGACTTGCCCCAGCCGAATTCCGGATCGGGGAGGTTGCCCTGGTGGCAGTACGGGAAGCCGAAGTGCTGGCCCGGCTTCTTCATGTCGATGTGGTTCAACTCGTCGTTCGGCAGCTCCTCGCTGAGCCAGTCGCGACCGTTGTCGGTGAACCAGATGTCGCCCGTCTTCGGGTCGAAGTCGAAGCCGACGGTGTTGCGCACGCCGGCCGCGAGCGTCTCGATCCCCGTGCCGTCGAGGTTCATCCGGTAGATCTTCGCGTACTCGCCGGGATCGCAGATGTTGCATGGCGCGCCGATCGGGAAGTAGAGCTTGTCGTCCTTGATCCGGATGAATTTCCAGCTGTGGTCGTTGCCGCCGGGCAGCTTGTCGTAGATCACCTTGCCTTCGCCGACCTTGTCGAGATTGGCCTCGATGTCGTCGTAGCGGTAGATCTTGGTGTTCGTCGCGACGTACAGGTTGCCCTTGCTGTCGAAAGCGATGCCGGCCGCCATCGGCAGCTTGTCGATGATGACCTTGGGCTCGCGCTTTCCGGGCGCAAAGGCGTAGACCTTGTTGCCGACGAACAGGGTGCTGACGACGATCGTGCCCTTGGGACCTTCGCGGATCTCGCGCGCGTCGAGCACGCCCGAGGCCCAGGTCTCGACCTTGAAGCCCGGCGGCAGCTTGAACTTCTTGGTCGGCAGCTGATCCGCCGGCGTCGGAATCGGAAAGGCCGCAACCGGCGCCATCTTCATCGCGGTGTCGGTCTTCGGCCGGCCCTTGGCCCAGCCGGGCTCCTCGGGCGGAGCCTGCTGTGCGGATGCGACGCCCAGCGCGCAAAGCGCGGCGCCGGCGACGAGCGAACGGAAAGTCTGCATGCTTGTCTCCTCGATCGGGTTGTTGGATACAACTCCTGCCCGGTCCATTGTGTCGGCGGATGAGGCTGCGTCAAGGGGCGTCCCGTTGCCGGTTGTAGCCGCCGTCCCATCCTGGTGCGCAGCGTCCCCCGGAATCCTCGGCCGTTGAAAAGGGCGCCGGCCGTGCCCACATGGGACCGATGCTCCTCCTGCCCGTGGTCTCGCTGGTGTTCCATGCATGGATCGCGTGGCGGCTCGCTCCGGACCTCGGCGCGCCATGGTCGGCGCTGCTGCTCGTGGTCCTGGCGCTTTCGGCGTTCACGACGCCGCTCGGCCTGGGCTCTCGCCGCGTGGCGGGGCGAGGGCGCCTGCTCCATGTCGCGAGCCGCATCGGCCTGGTCGCCATCGGCCTGTTCTCTTCCCTGCTCGTGCTGACGCTGCTTCGGGACCTGGGCTTTCTCGTGCTCTCCGCGGTCCACCGCGTCGAGCCCGCGTGGCTGGGCGGCGAAACCTTGCGGGCGGCCGGGAGGGCGAGCGCCTGGGCGGTCGTCGGCGCGGCTTCGTTCGCCACGGCGTGGGGCTTTCTGAACGCCCGGCGAACCGCGGCCGTGCGCCGTGTCGACGTGCCGATCTCCGGCCTGCCCGCGGGCCTTCACGGATTCACCATCGCCCAGCTCAGCGACGTGCATGTCGGTCCGACGATCCGCCGGCCCTACGTCGAGAAGGTCGTCGCCGCGGTCAACGCGCTCGACGCCGACCTGGTGGCGATCACCGGCGACCTGGTCGACGGCGCGGTGCGCGAGCTCGCGCCCCACGTCGCTCCGCTGGCGGGGCTGCGCTCGCGCGAAGGCAGCTTCTTCGTGACCGGCAACCACGAGTACTACTCCGGCGCCGACGCCTGGGTGGCCGAGCTGCGCCGCCTCGGCCTCACGGTGCTCGCCAACCAGCACGTGGCGATCCGGCGCGGCGAGGCGACGCTGGTGCTGGCCGGGGTCAACGACTTCAGCGCCGGGCACTTCGGCCGCGAAGGCGCGAGCGACCCCAGGCGGGCGCTCGCCGGCAGCCCGCCCGCGGCGGTGCGCCTGCTGCTCGCGCACCAGCCGCGCAGCGCCGAGGCGGCCGAGGCGGCGGGCTTCGACCTGCAGCTCTCCGGTCACACCCATGGCGGCCAGTTCTGGCCGTGGAATTTCCTGGTGCGGCTGCAGCAGCCGTTCACCGCCGGGCTGAAGCGCTGGCGCCGCATGTGGGTCTATACCAGTCGGGGCACCGGGTACTGGGGACCGCCCAAGCGTTTCGGGGCGCCCTCGGAAATCACCTTGCTGCGCCTGGTGGCGGCGCCTTCCGAGGCGGCGGCGCAGCGTCGCGCCGAGCCTCTGCCGGCCGCTGCCCCCAGCGGGGTCTGAGCCCGCCCGCCGCCTCTACAATCCACGGGTTTTGCCGGCTGCGCCCGGCGCCCCGAAGGATCTCCTCCCGTGTTCATATCCGAAGCTTTTGCCCAGGCGGCGCCGGCCACCGGCGCCGACTCGATGTTCGGCGGTCTCGGCAGCATGCTGCCGCTGATCCTGATGTTCGTCGTTCTCTACTTCGTGATGATCCGGCCGCAGATGAAGCGGCAGAAGGAGCACAAGTCGATGATCGATGCGCTCGCCAAGGGCGACGAGGTCGTCACCTCGGGCGGCCTGCTCGGCAAGGTGTCGAAGATGGGCGAAACCTTCATCGGCCTCGAGATCGCCGGCGGCGTGGAGATCCAGGTCCAGCGCTCGGCGGTGGTCCAGGTCATGCCCAAGGGCACGGTCAAGTAGGCCAGCGCCCCGGGAGCCGAGGGTGAACCGTTATCCGGTCTGGAAATACGCGATCCTGGTGATCGCGCTGCTCGTCGGCATCGTCTACACGCTGCCCAATTTCTTCGGCGAGGCGCCGGCGGTGCAGGTGTCGAGCGGCAAGGTCACCGTCAAGGTCGACGCGTCGTTGGCGCCGCGGGTCGAGGACATCCTCGCCAAGGCCGGGCTGAAGGCCGACTTCGTCCAGTACGACGGCAATTCGGTGAAGGCGCGCTTCGGCGATCTCGACGCGCAGCGCAAGGCCAAGGACGCGCTGGTCGCCGCGCTCAACCCCGACGCCGAGAACCCGACCTGGATCGTCGCCCTCAACCTGCTCTCGCGCTCGCCGAAGTGGCTGACCGCGCTGCACGCCCTGCCGATGTACCTCGGCCTCGACCTGCGCGGCGGCGTCCACTTCCTGATGCAGGTCGACATGAAGGCGGCGCTGACCAAGAAGGCCGACGCCCTGGCCGGCGACGCGCGTTCGCTGCTGCGCGAGAAGAACATCCGCCACGCCGGCATCGCCCGGGACGGCAACGGGGTCGTCGTCCGCTTCCGCGACGCGGCGACGCGCGATGCGGCTCGCACCGTGCTCGCCGACCCGCTCACCGACCTGGCCTGGCAGGACAGCGTCGAAGGCATCGACTTCAAGCTCACCGGCAACCTCAAGCCCGACGCCGCCAAGCGGGTGCAGTCGGCGGCGATCACCCAGAACATCACGACGCTGCACAACCGGGTCAACGAGCTCGGCGTCGCCGAGCCGGTGATCCAGCAGCAGGGCGCCGACCGGGTGGTCGTGCAGCTTCCGGGCGTGCAGGACACGGCCAAGGCCAAGGACATCATCGGCCGCACCGCGACGCTCGAGATGCGGATGGTCGACGACAGCCTCGAGGGCCGCTCGGCCGAGAGCGGCGCCGGCCCGGTGCCCTTCGGCAGCGAGAAGTACGTCGAGCGCAGCGGCGCGCCGGTGGTCGTGAAGCGCCAGGTCATCGTCACCGGCGAGAGCCTGACCGATGCGCAGCCCGGCTTCGACAGCCAGAGCCACGAGGCGGCGGTGCACCTGACGATGGACGCGAAGGGCGCGCGCATCATGCGCGACGTCTCGCGCGAGAACATCGGCAAGCGGATGGCGATCCTGCTGTTCGAGAAGGGCAAGGGCGAAGTCGTGACCGCACCGGTGATCCGCGGCGAGCTCGGCAACCGCTTCCAGATCTCCGGCCGCATGACCACCGCCGAGGCCAACGACACGGCGCTGCTGCTGCGCGCGGGCTCGCTCGCCGCGCCGATGGAGATCATCGAGGAGCGCACCATCGGCCCGAGCCTGGGCGCGGAGAACATCGACAAGGGCTTCCACAGCGTGATGTGGGGCTTCGCCGCGATCGCCCTGTTCATGTGCAGCTACGACCTGCTGTTCGGCGTGGTTTCGACGCTGGCGCTCGGCTTCAACCTGCTGCTCCTGGTGGCGGTGCTGTCGATGCTGCAGGCGACGCTCAACCTGCCAGGCATCGCCGCGATCGCCCTGACGCTCGGCATGGCGATCGACGCCAACGTGCTGATCAACGAGCGGGTGCGCGAGGAACTGCGCGGCGGCGCCTCGCCGCAGGCGGCGATCAACACCGGCTACGAGCGCGCCTTCGCGACCATCCTCGATTCGAACGTGACGACGCTGATCGCCGGGCTGGCCCTGCTCGCGTTCGGCTCGGGGCCGGTGCGCGGCTTCGCGATCGTTCACTGCCTGGGCATCGTCACCTCGATGTTCTCGGCGGTCATGTTCTCGCGCGGCCTGGTCAACCTCTGGTACGGGCGGCAGAAGCGCCTGAAGAGCGTCTCGATCGGCCAGGTCTGGAAGCCGGGCGGCAGCAACGTTCCGGCCGAGACCTGATTCCTCCCCCTCAAACGAACCGTCCAGAGAAACAGCCGAATGGAGTTCTTCCGCATCCGCCGCGACATCCCGTTCATGCGGCACGCGTTGATCTTCAACATCGTGTCGGCGCTGACCTTCCTCGCCGCGGTCTTCTTCCTCGCCACCCGCGGC
>JANMCC010000287.1:0-5501 GCA_031360885.1 Burkholderiales bacterium
ACGATGAAGTTGAGCAGTCGCGGCACGACCAGGATCAGGATGCCGGCGAGCAGGGAGACGAGCGGACCGATGGCGAGGTGGAGATTCATGGCGGACCTTCGAACTAGCGGACGCGACGCAGCGAGGATACCTGGCGGCCGAGTCCGCCGATCCGGGCATAACTTCCGGGAGCGAACACCGCGCAGCTTCCGTTGAAACCGGCGTCGCTGCATATCTCCCAGGTGCCGGCATGGACGATCACCGACTCTGCGCGATCGTTGAAGTTGGAGCGCGTCAGGTCGGCGATCGGGCCGTCGACGGCGACGCTGTCTCCGCGGAAATTGTGCTCGGAGAACAGCTCGACTCCGGTGTCGCGGGGCGGTGACGCGGGAGCCTCCGGAGGTGCCGGCGGCGGCAGAGCGCCAGCGCCAGGCCGGATCGAGGCCACCCTGCTCAGGAAGTTCCTCGTGTTGTTGTCGTCGTAGCGCCCCGGGCCGAAGGTCCGACATTCGCCGCGGAAATAGGTGTCGCGGCAAGCGATCCAGGTGCCGGATTCCACGATCAACGACGCGGTCAGATCGTCGAAGTCCGACCTCCCCAGATCGTTCATCGGCTCGGAAAGAGCCAGGCTCTGGCCGCGCATACCAGGCTCGCTGTAAAGGATGGCCCGCGCCGTGCCGTCGGCAGGCACCGGCTGGCCGGGAGAGATGACGACCGGGGCGTCGCGCGTCGGTCGGACCAGACGCACAGACGATGCTTCACGTGCCATGCCGTAGCCGAGCTCGGCATAGCGACCCGGGGGATAAATACGGCAGCCGCCGCTAAACCCGGGGTCGGCGCAAAGCTCCCAAGTGCCGCGGGTGACGACGAGACTCGAGGCCCGGTCGTCGAAATTGTTGCCCGACAGCGCTGCCGAATCAGCCTCGAGAATGACGTTGCGGCCAGCGAAGCCCGGGCGGCTGAACAGCTGGATCGTGCCGCGTCCCCAGTCGTTGTAGGCACCGCGACTGTCACCATAGGAGCCCACCTCGCGCGCCGAGCTGATGTTGTCGTTGAGAGTGGGGTCGAGGGCAGGGTAGGCGCCACGCTCCAGGATCACGCACTTGCCCTTGAAGTCGGAATCGGTGCAGATTTCCCAGCGACCGGAATCGACCACCACGCTGGAGGTGCGGTCGCTGAATCCGACGCGACCGACGTTCGGGGTATAGCCGCGCAACGTGACTTGCACGCCGGCGAAATTGGGCTGCTCGTAGAGCGTCAGCTCGGCGGCCTGGGCGGCGCCGGCGAAGCCGAGCGCGGCGAGGCAGGCGAGCATCGGCGAATGCCGGCGCGTGGTCGAGTGGCTCATGGCCGACTCCTGTTGTTCTTGATCCGTCCATAGTGCGTCTCTTGCCGGGCCCCTTGCCAGAGCCGCCCTCCGTGATCGTGTGTCGGAGCCGAGGCCGCGCGAGCGTCGGCCCGCTCTTACCCTGATACGCTCCCCGGATGCCCTTTTCCCCTGCCGCGCCGCGGCCGATGACGACCCCCTCGGTCGTCGCCATGCTCGCCCTCGCTGCGGTGGCGTGGACGCTGGTGCAGCCCCACGGCGAATCGGTCCGGCCCGCGCGCGCCCTCGCCGGAACCTTGCCGGCGTGAGCGGCACGTCCTCCGGCAGCGTCCTCGCCTGCCTCTGCATCGCCGGGCCGACAGCCTCGGGCAAGAGCCGCGCGGCGATGGCGCTGGCCGAGCACCTCGCGCCGCGCCGCCGGGTCGAAATCGTCAGCGTCGATTCGGCGCAGGTCTACCGCGGCATGGACATCGGCACCGCGAAGGCGAGCGCGGCAGAGCGCGCTGCCGTGCCGCATCACCTGATCGACATCCTCGATCCGGCCGAGCGCTACTCCGCGGCCCGCTTCGTCGCCGATGCGACCCGGCTCGTCGCCGCGATCGGCGCGCGCGGCGCCCTGCCCCTGCTGGTCGGCGGAACCATGCTCTATTTCAAGGCATTGTTCGAAGGCCTGGACGCGATGCCCGAAGCCGATGCCGCGGTGCGCGCCGCGATCGACGCACGCGCGGCGAGCGAAGGCTGGCCGGCCCTTCATGCCGAGCTGGCGACGGTCGATCCTGCCACCGCGGCGCGCCTGTCGCCCACCGACGCCCAGCGCATCCAGCGCGCGCTCGAGGTCCATCGCGTCAGCGGTCGGCCGCTCTCCGCCTGGCATACCGAGAAGACGCGGAGCGCGCCGCCGCCGCTGATCTCGCTCGAACCGAACGACCGTGGCTGGCTGCATGCGCGCATCGCCGAGCGCTTCGCGGCGATGCTCGCCGCCGGCCTGGTCGACGAAGTCCGGGCCCTGCGGGCGCGCGGCGACCTGGATCCCGAGCTGCCGGCGATGCGCGCCGTCGGCTATCGGCAGGCGTGGGCTGCGCTCGACGGCGGCGACCTCGCCTCGCTGCCCGCGGCCGGCATCGCGGCAACGCGCCAGCTCGCCAAGCGCCAGCTCACCTGGCTGCGGGCGATGCCGGCGCGCCGCGTCGTCGCTTGCGACGCGGCCGACGCGACCGGGCAGGTCGTGCGCCTCGCCGCCGCGCTCGCGCCGCCATGAGACCGACCGTCCCCGCGCTGCTGGAGATCGCCTCGCTCGGCAAGCGCTACGACGAGGCGGCGGTGTTCGCGAACGTCCATCTCTCGGTCCGCGCGGGCGAGTTCGTGGCGATCCTCGGCGAGTCGGGCGTCGGCAAGTCGACGCTGCTCAACTGCATCGCCGGCCTCGACCGCATCGACGCCGGCTCGGTGCGGATCGCCGGCATCGACGTGCCCGCTCTCGCCGAGCCGGCGCAGGCCGCTTTCCGCCGCGAGCACCTCGGCTTCGTCTTCCAGGCGTTCCACGTGCTGCCGCACCTCACGGTCGCCGCCAACGTCGGCCTGCCGCTCCTGCTGCAGGGCCGCGGCGACGACGCGCGGGTGCAGGCCATGCTCGCCGCGGTGGGCCTCGGCGGCTTCGGCACGCGCCTGCCGCAAACGCTCTCCGGCGGCCAGCTGCAACGCGTCGCGATCGCCCGCGCGCTGGTGCACCAGCCGCAGCTCATCCTCGCCGACGAGCCGACCGGCAACCTCGACCCGGCGACCGCCGACCGGATCATGACGCTGCTCGCCGACCAGGTGCGCGAGCAGCGCGCGGCGTGCGTGCTCGCGACCCACTCGCGCGCCGCCGCGGCGCGGGCCGACCGGATCGTCACCTTGACGCCCGAAGGCATCGTCGGCTGAGGACGCGATGAGCCCGGCTGCACGCTCCGCCCGGCCGCCGCTGCTGACGCTGCTGCGCGAGCTCTCCTGGCCCGAGCTGCGCCACCATCCCTGGCGCAATCTCGCCGCGCTGGTCGCGGTGACGCTCGGCGTCGCGCTCGCGTTCTCGGTGCACCTGATCAACGCCTCGGCGCTGGCCGAGTTCAGCGCGGCGGTGCGCGCGGTCAACGGCGAGCCCGACCTCGAGATCATCGGCCCGCCCGCGGGCTTCGACGAGGCGCTGTATGCGCGCGTCTCCGGCCATCCCGCGGTGGCGGTGGCGAGCCCGGTGGTCGACGCCGAAACCTATGCCTTCGACGCCGCCGGCAAGCGCGTCGCCATCCGCATCGCCGGCATCGACGCGCTCGTCGTCGCCGCGCTGTCGCCGGCGCTGCTGCCGCGGCCGAACGACAGCGCCGACCGGTTCGCGATGCTCGATCCACGCGCCCTGTTCCTCAACGCCGAGGCCGCGCGCCGGCTCGGCGTGGCCGCCGGCGAATCCCAGGTCGCGCTGCAGACCGCGGGCGGACGAACGAGCCTGCGCGTCGCCGGCAGCGTCGCCACCGGCGGCCCGCCGCTCGCGGTGATGGACATCGCCGGCGCGCAGGCCGCGTTCGGCCTCGTCGGCAAGGTGTCGCGCATCGACCTGCGCCTGGCCACCGGCGCCGATCGCGAGCGCCTGATCCGCGAGCTCGAGTTGCCTGCGGGCGTGCGCGCCGCGGCGCCGGGCGAGGCGGTGCAGCGGCTCTCGAACGTGTCGCGCGCCTACCGCGTCAATCTCACCGTGCTCGCCCTGGTGGCGATGTTCACCGGCGCCTTTCTCGTCTTCTCGATTCTCTCGCTCTCGGTCGCCAAGCGGCAGCAGCAGCTCGCCCTGCTCGGCGTGCTCGGCCTGCCGGCGCGCGGCCGGCTGGCGCTGGTGCTCGGCGAAACCGCCCTGCTCGGGGTGGCCGGCAGCGCCCTCGGCCTCGCCCTCGGCGCGGCGCTGGCGGCGTTCGCGCTCAGCCTGTTCGGCGGTGACCTCGGCGGCGGCTACTTCGGCGGCGTGGCACCGGCGCTGCGCTTCGACCTCGGCGGCGCCGGCCTCTACGGCGCCCTCGGGGTGGCCGCCGCGCTCGTCGGCGGCTGGCTACCGGCGCGCGCCGCGCAGGCGATCGCGCCGGCGCAGGCGCTGAAGGGACTCGGCGCGAGCCGGCCCGGGCATCGATCGCTGGGCACCGGCCTCGGCCTCATGGTCGCCGGCGTTGTTCTCGCGCTGCTGCCGCCGATCGCCGGCCTGCCGCTCGCCGCGTACGCCTCCGTCGCCTGCCTGCTGATCGGCGGCATCGCCTGCATTCCCGGCGGCGTGGCGCTGCTTCTCGCGGCGACGCGGCCGGCGCGCCGGCCGCTCGCCCTGCTGGCGATCGAGCGCGCCCGCCACGACCGCGACAGCGCGACGATCGCGGTGGCCGGCGTCGTCGCCAGCCTCGCGCTTTCGGTCGCGCTGACGGTGATGGTGGCGAGCTTCCGCGACGCGGTGACGCACTGGCTCGACATCGTGCTGCCGGCCGACCTCTACGTGCGCGTCGCCGTCGGCCCGGGCGGCGGCGACCTGGCGACCCTGCCGTCCAGCCTGCCCGAGCTCGCCGCCGGCCTGCCCGGCGTGCGCCGCGCCGATGCGCAGCGCGTGGTCGCGATGCCGTTCGATCCGGCGCGGCCTTCGGTCGCGCTGATCTCGCGCCCGCTCGACGACCCGGCGGGGAGCCTCCCGCTCAGCGGCGAGCTCGTCGCCGCGCCGCCGGGCGAGATCGCCGCCTACGACAGCGAGCCGATGGTCGCGCTCTACGGCGCGCGTGCCGGCGAGCGCCTGATGCTGCCGCTGCCGAACGGCACGCGCCGGCCGGTGTTCGTGCGCGGCGTCTGGCGCGACTACGCGCGCCAGTACGGGGCCCTTGTCCTCGATGCGCGCGACTGGCAGCGCCTCACGGGCGACACGCGGATCAACGACATGGCGCTCTGGCTCGAGCCGGGCGCGAATGCCGGCGAGGTCGAGGCCGCGCTGCGGCGGCTCGCCGGCGAGCTCGGCCACGACGGCGCGCTGCTCGAGTTCGCGGCGCCGCGCGAGATCCGCGCCGCGTCGCTGCGCATCTTCGACCGCAGCTTCGCCGTCACCTACTGGCTGCAGGCGGTGGCGATCGCGATCGGCCTGTTCGGCATCGCCGCGAGCTTCTCGGCGCAGGTGCTGGCGCGGCGCAAGGAGTTCGGCCTGCTCTCGCAC